>CAZXCK010000056.1:0-25767 GCA_964639225.1 uncultured Anaerolineaceae bacterium
GCCTGATCCTGGTGGAACCGGAAGGCGGACTGCCGCCGGTGGATCACGAATTCTATGTGATGCAGGGCGAAATCTACAGCGCGCAGCCAATGAGCACGCGCGGCCACCTGGACTTCAGCTACGAGGACATGCTCGACGAACGCCCGCAGTACTTTGTCTTTAACGGCGCGGCGGGTGCGCTCACCCAGGACGAGAACGCCCTGCGCGCCAACGTCGGCGACAGTGTGCGCATCTTCTTCGGTGTCGGCGGTCCCAATTTCATCTCGTCGTTCCACGTCATCGGCGAGATCTTCGACCGCGTTTACGATCAGGCGTCGATTACCTCACCGCCGCTAACCGATGTTCAGACGACGCTGGTCCCGCCCGGTGGCGCGACGATGGTCGAGTTCACGCTGGACGTGCCCGGTCGTTATATCCTGGTCGATCACGCGCTGAGTCGCGCCGAACGCGGGCTGGTGGGCTTCCTCTACGCCGAAGGTGACGAGAATCCCGCCATCTATCGCGGTCAGGGTGAACCGGAAGACTCCGGCCACTGAATTGTTC
Source organism: uncultured Anaerolineaceae bacterium (assembly GCA_964639225.1). GTDB lineage: Bacteria > Chloroflexota > Anaerolineae > Aggregatilineales > Phototrophicaceae > CAZXCK01. The sequence continues at coordinate 544 of CAZXCK010000056.1, forward strand.
GCCTTAGTGAGATGCTGGCGAGGCCATAACCTTGCCAGCAGCGTGCCAGCTTCGCCTACGACACCCGTCCGCAGGATATCGCCGACGCGCTGCTGTGGTATCTGGCACACGAAGAGTCCTAGAGGAAGCGTTATGCCCACGTTATCGCGCTGGTTTATCAAAATCGGGCTGATCTACTTTGTGATCGGTCTGGCGCTGGGCGCGCTGCTGCTGGCGCAGCCGGTCCTCGGCTGGTCGGCACGGATACAGGCTCTGCGCCCGGTTTATCTGCACATCCTGTTCATCGGTTGGGTGACGCAGATCATCATGGGTGTGGGTTACTGGATGTTCCCCAAGCAGTCCAGAGATAAACCGCGCGGCAGCGAAAGACTGGGCTGGGCGGTGCTGATCCTGCTCAATACGGGCATGGTCCTGCGCGTGATCGGTGAGCCGGCGATGGTCCTGGCCCCGGAGCTTGATCTCGGCTGGATGCTGGCCGTCGCTTCGCTGCTGCTGCTGTTGGCGGGTTGGGGATTTATCCTCAACACCTGGGGCCGCATCAAGGAGCGCTGAAGATGCCCCGCTTAAGTGTCTGGCTGGTGCGCGCTTCGCTCATCCATACGGGAATCGGCTTTCTGTTTGGCGCGCTGATTCTGCATCATAAAGGAGTCCCAATCTTTGACTGGACATGGAGGCTGCTCACTCCGCACATCGACCTGATGATCTTCGGCTGGACGATGCAGCTTGTGATGGGCGTAGCCTTCTGGACGCTGCCACGCTTCAGTCAGGAGCCGCGTTACGGCGCGGTCTACCTCGGCTGGTGGAGCTTCGGCCTGCTCAACGGCGGCGTCCTGCTCACATCGCTGGCTTACTGGTTTGACTTCGGCAGTTTCATGCTTTCCGGCAGGCTGCTGGTGACGCTGGCGGTGGTGGTGTTTGTCATCATGATCTGGCCACGAGTCAAGCCGCTCACTGTGGCGCGCAAGCCGAAAGACGGCTGACTCACAAACTCTTTAAGCCATTCAATCATTCAAGGAGCAAACCCATGAATACTATTGATGTCCGCACGATTATCCCGCGTGATCGCCATCCGCTGATCTTTGCTACTTTCGACGACTTGCAGCCCGGCGAGGCGTTTGAACTGGTCAATGACCATGCCCCCACGCCGCTGTATTATCAGTTTCTGCACGAGCGCACTGGTCTGTTCGATTGGGCGTATGTGGAACAAGGGCCGGATGTATGGCGTGTACATATCACCCGCAAAGCGAATGGAGCCTGAAACATGGAAGAATCATACACACTGATCGAGAACCTGACCGACCTGATCAAGGCCATCCAGCCGGACAGCATCGTTAGCCGGACGTTTTTCAAGGACGGCCAGCTCAAGGCGATTCTGTTCGGTTTCGACGCCGGGCAGGAACTCTCCGAGCATACAGCCAGCCAGGCGGCCATCATCCAGATTGTGCAGGGCGATGCCGTCGTCACACTGGGCGAGGACCGTTATGAACTCTCTACCGGTAGCTGGATTCACATGCCGCCTCGTCTGAAGCACAGCATTCAGGCTACCACGCCGCTGTTGATGCTGCTGACAATGATCGGTGCGGACTGAGAACATCACAAATGACGATTCTACTGCGGCTTCCGCGAATGCTGTTACTCGTAACCATTGCCGCTGTGCTGCTGGCCGGACTGACGTCCGGCCTGTCGCGGCTCGGTTGGCAGATGGGACCCACCAGCAGCGATTGGATGCTGGTTCACGGCCCGCTGATGATCTCCGGATTTCTGGGCACGCTAATATGCCTGGAGCGCGCTGTCGCGTTGATGGCGCGCTACCCCGGGACCATCGCCATCCCGATGGTCAACGCGCTGGGTGCGCTGGTTCTGTTGCTGTCGCCTGACGCGACGCTGGCGAAGCTGCTGCTGACCGCCGGTAGTCTGGGCCTGGTCATGTTGTTCGTGCTAATGGTGCGGCTGCATCCGTCGCGCGATGTGTTCATCATGGCGCTGGGGGCGCTCTGCTGGCTGGCTGGCAATCGGCTGTGGCTGGGCGGTGAGCCGGTGTATCAGGCAGTCCACCTGTGGACCGCGTTTCTACTGCTGACGATCTTCGGCGAACGGCTGGAACTCTCGCGTGTGCGCCGGTTGACACCCACCGCCGAGACTTTGCTGGTGCTGGCAATCGGTGTGTATCTGCTGGGTGTCGTCGTCACCATTGTCAGCCTGGACGCTGGCATTCGCCTTTCCGGGCTGGGCGCGCTGCTGATCGCCGGTTGGCTGCTGCGCTATGATATTGCCCGACGCACCGCACGGCAGAACGCGCTGCCGCGCTTTATCGCCATGTGTCTCCTGATCGGTTATGGCTGGCTGGGGATCGGTGGCGTGATTGGCATGTGGTATGGAGCACTCTATGCCGGCCCGGAATATGCGGCACTGTTGCACGCCTATCTGCTGGGTTTCGTCTTTTCGATGATCTTCGGCCACGCGCCTATCATCCTGCCAGCGCTGACCGGCCTGCGAGTCAGCTACACACCGCTGTTCTACGGACCGCTGCTCCTGCTGCACCTTTCACTGATCTACCGTATGATCGGCAACTTCACGCTGGACTTCTCCATGCGCCAGTGGGGTGGCCTGCTGAACGTCCTGGCGATTCTGCTGTTTATCGGGCTTATGATGGTGACGGTTATCCTGTCCAACTCAGCACAACTGCACGCACGCTCTAATGAGCCACGTTAAGCAATACGGACGTGTCCTGCCCGTTTAACGCTAAACTGAGAATGTTTTCCGCCGCATTCACATCGGCATGATCGCTGTATCCGCACCCAACACAACAGAACGTTGCTTGTTCGGGACGGTTTTCACGATTCGCGCAACCACATGCGTTGCAGGTCTGTGATGTGTAGACGGGGCCTACCACAGCCACTGACCAGCCAGCATCTACCGCATTGATGTCCGGTCGCTCACGAAAACAACCCCACCCCGCATCCAGAATGCTTCTGCCCAATTGCCTGTCGCAAACCATCCATGGTCTCGAACCGCTGGCGGTGGCACGGATGTCATATTGCTGATGCAATCGCCCTGGCCGCGCATGCAACAGGGTGCACGACGATTCAGGTTTGTGTTATCCTTGTGGTCACGCTTATTACGGGGGCCAGCCACCCCAGCCAGACGATCTTATAACCGGCAGCCACGACTGGCCCGGACAAACCATAACGGAGCAATCATGTCAGACGAACGCTACGAAGACAGCCAGCTTTACCGCATCCGGCACTCGACGGCGCATGTCATGGCGCAGGCCGTGCTGGAACGCTTCCCCGATGCCAAAATCGCCATCGGGCCGCCTATCGAGGACGGTTTCTACTACGACTTCGACCTGCCCGCGCCGCCCACCGAGGAAGACCTCAAATGGGTGGAAAAGCGCATGAAGAAGATCATCGGCGGCAACCATCCGTTTGTCATGCGCGAGGTAACGCCAGAAGAAGCGCGCGCGATCTTCGCCGACCAGCCCTACAAGCTGGAACTGATCGACGACCTGGTGAACGGGCGTGTCGACGAAAACGGCCAGCAGATCGCCGAGCCGGCCTCGCGCCTGACGGTCTACCAACAGGATAAGTTCGTCGATCTGTGTCGGGGGCCGCACGTCGAGAGCACGAAGGCCATCGACCCGAAGGCGATCAGCATCACCTACAAGATGCCCGCCGGGGCGTACTGGCGCGGCGACGAAAAGCGCCCGCAGCTCACGCGCATCTACGGCACGGCCTGGGCATCCGCCGAGGATCTGCAGGACTATCTGCGCCGCCTGGAAGAAGCGCGCCGCCGCGATCATCGCGTGGTGGGCGAGAAGCTGGGCCTGTTCGTCATCGATCCACTGGTAGGCAAGGGTCTGCCGCTGTGGAAACCCAAAGGCGCGATCCTGCGCGACACGCTGGAACGCTGGCTGCGTCAGGCGCAGATCGACAACGGCTACGAGCCGGTCGTGACGCCGCACATCGGCAACCTGGACCTGTACAAAACGTCCGGGCACTATCCGTATTACAAGGACAGCCAGTACACGCCCATCGAGGTCGATGACGACGCTTTCCTGCTCAAACCGATGAACTGCCCGCATCACTGCATGATCTTCAAGAGTGAGCTGCACTCGTACCGCGACCTGCCCATCCGCTATGCGGAGTTCGGCACGGTCTACCGCTACGAGCAGTCCGGCGAGCTGCACGGCCTGACGCGCGTGCGCGGCTTCACAGTGGACGACGCGCATCTGTTCGTCACGCCGGAGCAGCTAATGGACGAGTTTATCGCCGTCGTGCGGCTGATTCAGTACGTGTTCTCGTCGCTGGGCCTGAGCGACTTTCGGGCGCGTGTGGGCGTCCGCGACCCACAGAGCGACAAGTATGTGGGTGACGATCACCTGTGGGAGCAGGCGACAGCCGCCATCATCGAGGCGTGCCAGATGCTGGAACTCGATCACACGATTGAGGAAGGCGAGGCGGCTTTCTACGGTCCTAAGCTGGACTTCATCTTCCGCGACGTGCTCAAACGCGAATGGCAGTTGGGCACGGTGCAGGTCGATTACAATCTGCCGCAGCGCTTCGACCTGGAGTACGTGGCCGAAGACAACACACGCCGCCGCCCGGTGATGATCCACCGCGCGCCTTTTGGCAGCATGGAGCGCTTCATCGGCATCCTGATCGAGCACTTCGGCGGCGCCTTCCCGGTGTGGCTGGCACCCGTCCAGGCGGTGGTCATCCCGGTCGCCGACCCGCACAACGCCTACGCCGATCAGGTGACGGCGGCGCTGAAGGCGGCGGGTCTGCGCGCCGAGGCCGACAAGGGCAAGGGGCGCATCGGCGGCAAGATCCGCAAATGGCGCGAGCAGCAGGTCCCCTATATGCTGGTCGTCGGCGACCGCGACGTTGAGGCGAACACGGTCAGCGTGCGCCTGCGCACGGACGAGGAACTGGACCCCATGCCGGTGCCCATGTTCATCGAGATGGCGCAGCGTGTCATCGATGGCTTCTCGCTGGAGCTGCAATAAGCACGAAGCTGTAAGCAGTCGTGTCGGGACGGTTCGCAAACCGTCCCGGTCGCACGCATAGTAGACGGATTGTGATGTGAAACAAAGGCTGTGGGTTACGCTCCTGGTGATGGTCGGGGCACTGCTGGCGCTGGCGCAGCCGGGTGGCGTGCGCGCCGACGAGCCGCCGCCGCTGCGCGAGCTGTGCCCACCGGTGGGCATCCAGGCGCGCGGCGCACAGTTCGAGCCGGGCGGCATCATTCTCACCAGCTTCGACCGCAGCGCGTTGTGGGTCTACAACATCGGCAACAACAGCCGCTATCCGCTGCCGGATACAGCTCCGTGTGGCACCAACTGCCATCTGTCGCGGGATGCGCGCTGGATCACGTACCTGATCGACGTGCCGGCGCGCATCTACGGCAAGATGCGGCTGGACGGCACCGAGCGCACGCCCATCGCCCGCGACGCCACCGAGGTCCAGTGGTGGGACGACGAGACGCTGCTCATCTGGACGCCCAACCACAAGGCCTACTTGCGCGTGGAAGGCGCGACCGAACAGGAAGAACTCAATGTCAGCGGGATCACCAGTATTCAGCCCGGCGGTCGCTGGGCGCTGATGCTCCAGCGCGACGAGGACGACTTCCTGCGCGTGCTGGTCAACATGCAGACGCGCAACATCACCTGGCTGGAAGACGAGCGCATCGTGCTGGACGTGGACACGCCCTACTTCAACGCGGCGGCATGGTCGCCGGACGGGGCGTGGCTGGCGTTCGTCTCGCCGGCGGCGTTCGACGCCAGCGCCAGCGTCACCGGTGGCGAGATCTTCGCCATCCAGCCCGGCAGCGGCGCGCAGCCGGTACGCTGGACCCACCTCTTCCGCGATTACGGCGCGGTGCGCATCAACGGGCACGCGCCCGGTACGCTGAGCTGGTCGCCGGACGGGTCACGCATCGCCTTCTGGGTGACCGAACTCACCGGTCCCAATGTCGAAGCCAACACGGGCCACGCCGCCATCCACGTGCTGGACGTGGCGACGGGCGCTGTCACCGTGTACTGCGGCTACACCACCACCGAGCACACGCCCAATCCGCCGCGCCTCATCTGGTCGCCGGATGGTACGCATCTGGCGTTTGGCGGGCGTGTGCAGGGCGACACGCGCGGCTATCTGCTGCTGGCGCTGGACCTGGAGACGGGCACGTTCACCGAGTTGAGTGTGGGCCTCTACCCGGCGCTGGGCAACGCCGATGTCGTCGCCTGGGGGCTGCCTCCGCGTTGAGAACTGGCCCGTTTCAATCTTGATCTGGTGGGTGGAGACGTGGTATACTGCCGGTCACAGTATGAGGGCGCATAGCTCAGCTGGTTAGAGCGCACGGTTCACATCCGTGAGGTCAGGGGTTCAAGTCCCTTTGCGCCCAAACGTGTATCAAGAGCCGGTCAGATGATCGGCTCTTTGCTTTGGTGGGGGTGTAGTGCTGAAAGTGCAGCAGCATAGTGCTGCAACAGTAGTTTTTTTGGTGCTGCAACTGCTGGCGTCGGTGGATGGCGATGGTGGCAGCGGCAGGAATATGAGTATAGCACAAAAGTTCGGGTTTCGGAGTTAGCGGTCGGTGAGGGTGTGGGCGGGTTTTGTGGGTGAGCGCCGGGCGCGCTGTAGCACGCCTTTACGATGGTGGGTGGACAGAGAGGGCGTATGCCGTCGCGGACAACGCAGGCGTTGTCCACGACGGGGCGGGTGTTGTACGCCTGAAAAACTGCAAATCAATTGCTTGACAAAAAATGAGAAACCGGTTACAGTGATTGAAACTGGTTCCAATATTCTCTAATCAATTTGATGAGCACGAAAAATACGTTAAACATTAAAAGAATAGCGGAACTCGCGGGTGTGTCGAAAGCGACGGTTTCGCGCGTACTGAACGACTACCCGCACATTCGGCCTGAACTGCGCGACCGCGTGCTGCGGGTGGTACGCGAGACCGGCTACGAGCGTAATCCAGTGGCGCGTATGCTGACGGCAAACCGGTCGAATATGATTGGTCTGATTATTCCTACGGGTGCCAGATATGTCTTCTCTGACCCGTATTTCCCCAAGCTGACTGAAGGTATCTCCCGCGCGGCCAACCAGCACAAGCTGACGTTATCGCTCTTCCTGTTTCACTCCAAGGATGATGGTGTCGATACCATCCGCAGTGTCATCGCCAATGGGATGTTCGATGGCTTTGTGGTGACCGGGCATCGTATTGACGACCAGATTCTGCCTTTGCTGATCGAACACAGGATCCGCTTTGTCATGGTCGGGCGTTCTGTCTACAACCAGGATATTCACTATATCGACGTCGATAACCAGGCTGGTGGCAGAATGGCCACCGAATACCTGATCGAGCGTGGCTATCGCCGCATTGCCATCATCACCTGCGATCACAACATCGCGGCCATCGATCGCTTCGAGGGTTACCGGCAGGCTCTGCAGGCGCATGGCATTGCCTATGATCCGGCGCTGGTGGCCTACGGCGACTTTTCGATGGACAGCGGCGCGCAGGGAATGGCGTCCCTGCTGCCCCAGCGACCGGACGCGGTTTTCGTCGCTTCAGATATGATGGCGCTGGGCGCTTTGCGTATGCTGAGAGAGCGTCAGGTGCGTGTGCCGGAAGATATCGGCATCGTCGGTTTCGATGACTTTCCGCCGGCCATACAGGCCGATCCGCAGCTAACAACCATCAAGCAGCCCACTAACCAGCAGGGCGCGCTGGCGGTGGAAACCATGCTGCAAATCATCGAAAACCCGGAGCGCCCGCCGCGCCAGGTCGCATTACCTGTTGAGTTAGTTGTCCGTGCCAGCACCCGCTAGCATGGTTCAATTATGTGTTTATCTGCTCGGTGTTCGTTCAATAAAGGAGGTGAATCGCGTATTCTGAAAATAACAGGAGCCTGTTTCACCACCGGGGTGAAAGCCAGCCCAGAAGATGGCTTTTTTACCTGGTATTGAAACCGGTTTCATAAAAAGCGTTCACATCTAAAACAACAAAAGCAGGAGAAGAAAAAAATGTCACGCAACAAAATGTTCACAATGTTTATTATTATGGGGCTGTTACTCGTCCTTTCGGTCGGCATGGTCGGCGCGCAGGAACGGGTACAGATACGCTGGTTTGTTGGCCTGGGTGCGGGCACGGATGCGCCGCAGATCGAGGCCCAGGAAGCCGTTGTCGCCGAATTCAACGCTTCGCAGGATCGCATCGAACTGGTCCTCGAAATTGTGGACAACGATCAGGCCTACGGCATCCTCAGCACGCAGATCGCGGCAGGCAACGCGCCGGACATCGTCGGGCCGGTTGGTATTCGTGGCCGCGACAACTTCCCCGGCGCATGGCTGGACCTGAGTGAGCTGATCGAAGCCAGCGAGTACGATCTCAGTGACTTCGACGAGGCACTGGTTGACTTCTACAAAATCGAAGGCGAAGGCCAGATCGGTCTGCCGTTTGCGATCTTCCCGTCGTTCCTGATTTACAACGTTGACCTGTTCGACGAGGCCGGTATCCCCTACCCGCCACGTGATTATGGCGACCCCTATGTGGACTGGAACGGCGAAGAGCGCGAGTGGAATATGGACACCCTGCGCGAAGTGGCCATGATTATGACGGTCGACTCCCAGGGTAACGACGCCACCATGGACGAGTTCAACCCGGATGACATCGTCCAGTTCGGTTTTGGCCCACAGTATACCGACATTCGCGGTCGCCTGACGCTGTTCGGCGCTGGCAACTTCATCGACGAAGACGGCAACGCGATTGTACCCGATAACTGGATGGAAGGTCTGGACTGGTACCAGCGCGCCATGTGGGAAGATTACTTCGTCCCCAACGCCGTCTATGGCGGCGCGGACTTCATGGGCGCTGGCAACTGGTTTGAGGGCGGCAACCTGGCGATGGTTTACATTCACCTGTGGTACCTGCCGTGCTGTACCTGGGGCCTGGATAACGTTGAGTATCAACTGGCGCCGGTTCCCAGCTACAACGGCGTGACCACCGCCAAGATGCACGGTGACACCTTCAGCATTATGAACACGACCGAGCACCCAGAAGAAGCGTTTGAAGTTCTGAGCTACCTGGTCGGCGAAAAGGCGGAAGAACTGGCCACACTCTACGGCGGTATGCCTGCTCGCCTGAGCCTGCAGGAAGCCTACTTTGAGACAGTGGGCCAGAATCCGCCGCTTGAGGGGCGTGACCTGTACTGGGACCTCGTGGTGTCTGGCATGGCCTACCCCGACAACCCCAGCCACGAAGGCGGCCTGCCGCTGCTGGCTGAGTCCGAAGACGTTTACAACACCTGGGCCGCCCAGATCGACAACGATCCTGACTTCGATCTCGAAGCGAGCATCCCCGGCTTCCTGAGCGAACTGCAAGCCATCTTCGACAGAGCGAGCTAACCAGTCCGTTTTCTCCGCATGCGGGCCATCACCGCCGGTGGTGGCCCGCAGCTCATTCATGTCAGTGATGTAATTGGAGTGGTGCTTTATGGATATGGTATCCGCCCTGTCTGAGGCAAGGAGCGATCGATTTCGACTGAGGTGGGGGAGCATGTCACCTGCTCGCCGCCGCGAAGCGTTGTACGGCCTGTTCTTCATCAGCCCCTGGCTCATCGGCTTTCTGCTCTTCTATGTGTTCCCGATGGTCGCATCCGCTGTTTTTTCCTTAATGGATTTCCAGTTGGCAAACCCGGATGAAGCGGCATTCATCGGCCTGCAGAACTGGACGCGCCTGCTGAGCGACGGCACGCTGCATCTGGCGCTGCAGGTTACATTCGCGTTCGCTTTGATTACGCTGCCCATTGGCATGATCTCCGCGTTTTTGCTGGCGGTTCTGCTGAATTCCAAGAATCTGATCGGGCGCGATCTGCTGCGGGTGTTGTTCTACGCGCCCACCATGATTCCGCTGATCGCCGCTGTTCTGATCTGGTCGCAGGTGCTCAACCCCAGCGATGGCTGGGTCAACCGGTTGATCGAGTCCGTCGGTTATGACATGAGCGGCGGCGGCAGGCTGCGCTGGCTGAACGACCCGGCCCGCCCGGCTCTGGTATGGATCGCTTACACGTTCATCGGGCTGTGGGGCATCGGCAATGCTATGCTGATTAATCTGGCGGCGTTGCAGGGCGTGCCTTCCGATCTGTATGATGCGGCCTGGGTCGATGGCGCTGGCTGGCTGCGCCGGCTGACGAACATCACCATCCCGATGGTTTCGCCTGTCATTTTCTTCAATCTCGTCCTCAGCGTGATTGGACTGATGCAGTACTTCATTGTGCCCTGGGTACTGAACGGTGGCAGCGGCGACCCGCAGGGTTATACCACTTTTTACATGGTCCACTTCTTTAAGCAGGGTTTCGTTTTTCAGAATATGGGTTATGGCGCCACACTCGCCTGGCTGATGTTCTTCATCGCGCTGGGCATTACACTGATCCTGTTCCGGACTGCGCGCTACTGGGTGTATTATTCTGGGGAGATTGAGTCATGACAGCCATCGCACCAGGACAGGCGAATGTCGTCGCGCCGCAGGCAGGCAAACGCATTGATTACCAGAAACAGGCGCAGCGCCAGGATGTGATCATCGCGCTGATGGTGACCGGCCTCGCCGTGTTCATTCTGGCCTTGTATCTGATGCCGCTGGGCTACGCGCTGGTGACATCGCTCAAGAGCAAGGCGCAGACTTCGGCAGTCGGCGCGCCCATTCTGCCGTCGATGCCGCGCCAGTACGAATACGAGGGCCAGGTTTACGATATACTCCGTGTGCCGCAGGCCGATGGCAGCGAGGCAGAATGGGCGCTGGTCCAGGGGCGGCGGCGGGGTGTCAGCGATTTTATCGACCCTGACAACCCGGAAGCGGGCATCATCGAGTGGGAAGGCAACTGGCGCACCCTGCCCAAAGTGTGGGAACCCAACTTCCAGTGGAGCAATTACCCGGATGCGTGGAACTTCATCAGTTTTGCGCGCCTGCTGGGCAACACGCTGATGTACGCGATGGTGACGATGGTGGGTATGGTCACGGCTTCAGCGATGACCGCCTATGGCTTCGCCCGTTTTCGTTTTCCGGGGCGGAATATCCTGTTTATTCTGGTGATTTCGACGCTGGTTTTGCCGCCACAGGTGACTGACCTGCCTCGCTACGCCTTTTTTGTCAATGTGCTGGATTGGGGCGGCACCTGGTGGCCGCTGATTGTGCCCGCCTTTTTCGGACATGCTTATCATGTGTTCCTGCTGCGGCAGTACTTCCTGACGATCCCGCGTGAGATGGAAGAAGCGGCGGCCATCGACGGAGCCGGTCCCATTATGACATTCCTGCGCGTCATTGTGCCGCAGTCGGTACCGGCGCTAACCGCCTCGGCCCTGTTCCACTTCTTTTACGCCTGGAATGACTACTTCGGACCGCTGATCTACCTGGCGGGCAATCGCCAGGCGCAGCCGATCAGCATCGGACTGTCGGAGTTTAACGGTCTGTACAGCAGCGAACCGCAGCTTATTCTGGCCGCTTCGATCATCACGATTATTCTGCCGCTGGCTATCTTCTTCCTGGCCCAGCGAATCTTTATCCAGGGCATCGTGATTACGGGCGTCGATAAGTAGCGGCAGGGCTTCGCGGATACAACTGGCTCAGTTTGTGAGGACCGGGGGCACCGGTGGTGCCTACCCTGGTATGATTTCGCCTAAAATCAACCGAAAGCAAGACACCATGCAACAGGTACAACAAGCGGTTTACAAAGATAAAACTCAATCCATCGAGGCGCGCGTCGACGATCTGCTCGATCAGATGACCCTCGCGGAGAAGATCGGGCAGATGACACAGGTCGAGAAGGACAGCATCCCGCCCGAAGATGTCACCAGCTACTGCATCGGCTCAGTTCTGAGCGGTGGCGGCGGCAACCCGGACCCCAACAACCTGGGTATCTGGCGCCGGATGGTTCAGTCCTATATGGAAGCCGCCCTCAAGACCCGGCTGGCCATTCCCCTGATCTACGGCGTGGATGCGGTACACGGCCACAATAATGTGGTCGGCGCGACGATCTTCCCGCACAACGTCGGCCTGGGGGCTACCCGCGATGCCGACCTCGTCGAGCGCGTGGCGCGGGCCACCGCCAGCGAAGTCCTGGCGACTAATGTCCACTGGAATTTTGCCCCGGCAGTGAGCGTCCCGCAGGATATCCGCTGGGGGCGCACTTACGAGGGGTTCAGTGAAAACACGGGGCTCGTCGGCGAGCTGGGCGTGGCCTATGTGCGCGGCCTGCAGACGAAATTCGACAACGGCGACTGGGTGCTGGCGTCCGTCAAGCATTTTGCCGGCGATGGCGGCACCGAGTGGAATTCGCGTGTCAGTGACCTGTCCACGTCAACCGGGCGCAACTGGCAGGCGGCTAATCTCAACTGGCGCATCGACCAGGGCGACTGCGGCGTGGATGAAGCCACGCTGCGCCGCGTCCACCTGGCGCCATATAAACAGGCCATCGACGCCGGTGCCGAAAACGTCATGGTTTCCTTCTCCAGTTGGAACGGCCTGAAGATGCACGCCCACGAATACCTGCTGACCCAGGTTCTCAAAGGCGAATGGGGATTCGAGGGCTTCCTGGTATCCGACTGGATGGCACTCAGCCAGCTCGCAGCCGATGACTATCAGGCAGTCGTCGTGAGCATCAACGCCGGCCTGGATATGATTATGGTGCCCTATGATTACAAGACCTTCATCGGCAATCTGACGCTGGCGGTGGAAAAGGGCGATGTCTCGATGGCGCGCATTGATGACGCCGTCCGGCGCATTCTGCGCGCCAAGTTCCTGCTGGGCCTGTTCGAGAAGTCGCTGACCGACGACAGCTATCTGGCCGATTTTGGCGGCGAGGCGCATCGTGCGCTGGCCCGCGAAGCCGTGCAGAAATCGCTGGTCCTGCTGAAGCACAACCACAACGCGCTGCCGCTGGCCAGCGGCGACAGGCTGGCGGTCGCCGGGCGGGGGGCCGATGACATCGGCCTGGCCTGCGGCGGCTGGACGATCACCTGGCAGGGTTCGGCGGGTCCGATTACGGACGGTTCCACGCTGCTGGACGGACTCCGGGCGCGGACGGATGTCGTTTACAGCCCGGACGGTACATTCTCTGAACGGGTGAAAACGGCTGTCGTCGTCATCGCCGAACCGCCTACCGCCGAAGGCGAGGGCGACCAGGAAGACCTCACCATCTCGCCAGAGGACACGGCCCTCATCGAGCGGGTGCGCGCCCAGTGCGAGCGGCTTATCCTGGTGGTGTATTCCGGGCGTCCGGTGATCATCACGCATGTCGCCGAGCAGTGCGACGCCATCGTGGCGGCCTGGCTGCCCGGCAGCGAAGCCAACGCCATCGCCGATGTCCTCTATGGCGACGTGCCCTTTACGGGCAGGCTGCCGTATACCTGGATCAGAACCATGGATCAGTTACCGCTGCGCCAGCTAGAGGCCAGCGGCGACGGTCCGCTGTGGGCTTTCGGGCACGGCCTGACACTCGAATAACGGCTCTTTTCGGGGGGATGTCGCCAGATGGGCGGCATCCCCCTATGTTTTCGTCAATCAGAAATGCAGGGAATTACGATCATGAAAATTCGTTGGTTATTAGCCATTCTCACGTTACTGCTTTTCTCCGCCGCGCCCGCACACCATGTGCTGGCACAGGATGATGCGCTGCCCTACCAGAACCCGGATTTACCCATCGAAGAACGGGTGAGCGATCTGCTGGGGCGCATGACACTCGAAGAGAAGATCGGGCAGATGACGCTCATCGAGAAGAACAGCATCGCCCCGGACGCGGTCACACAGTATTACGTCGGGGCGATTCTGAGCGGCGGCGGCGGTTACCCGACGGACAACAACACCGTCGAAGGCTGGACCGACATGGTCCACGCTTATCAGGACGCGGCGCTGGCGACGCGCCTCGCCATCCCCATGATTTATGGCGTGGACGCCGTTCACGGGCACAGCAATCTATATGGCGCGGTGATCTTCCCGCATAACATCGGCCTGGGGGCGACGCACAATCCCGAACTAATCGAAGCGATTGGGCGCGTCACCGCCCGCGAGATGATCGCCACCGGCATCTACTGGAATTATGCGCCGGTGCTGGCCGTCCCGCGCGATATTCGCTGGGGGCGCACCTACGAGGGCTACGGCGAAAACACCGACCTGGTGACCGAGTTATCGGTGGCCATGCTGCGCGGTCTGCAGGGCGATGACCTGGCCGCTGATGATACGGTACTGGGCACGCCCAAGCATTTCGTCGGCGATGGCGGCACGGCCTACGGCACGTCGCCGCAGGATGGCGGCCTGCTGGACCGGGGCGACGCGCTCATCGACGAGGCGACGCTGCGCGAGGTGCATCTGGCACCCTACTACGCCGCCATCGAAAACGGTGCGCGCAGCATTATGATCTCGTATTCGAGCTGGCAGGGCGAACGCAAACACGGGCACGCCTATCTGATTACGGACGTGCTGCGCGACGAAATGGGCTTTGAGGGCTTCATCGTCTCCGACTGGGGCGGCGTCGACGATGTCGCGCCCAACTACTACGACGCCGTCGTGCAGGCCATCAACGCTGGCATCGATATGAATATGGTCCCTTATGACCATGTGCGCTTCATCACGACGATGACGCAGGCCGTCAACAATGAAGACATCAGCCTGGCGCGTATTGACGAGGCTGTGGCCAACATTCTGCGCGTGAAGTTCGAGATGGGCCTGTTCGAGCGCCCCTACGGCGTCGAGGATTATCAGGCCAGCGTTGGCTCCGATGACCATCGTGAGCTGGCCCGCGAGGCCGTCAGCCAGTCGCTGGTGCTGCTTAAAAACGAGAACAACGCGCTGCCGCTGGACGCCGACGCGACCCAGACGGTGTTCCTGGCCGGGCAGGGCGTGGATAACATCGGCATGCAGGCCGGTGGCTGGACCATCGAGTGGCAGGGCGTAGGGGCCGGCGGTCTGCCGGGCACCACCATACGCGAGGCGCTGGAGCAGACTTTCGGCGAAAACACCACCGTCCGTTACAGCCCGCGCGGGCGCTTCACCGATGATGATGGCGATCCGGCCCGCGCCGACGTTGGCATTGTCGTGGTCGGCGAGCAGCCTTATGCCGAATGGTTCGGCGACGACGCCAGCCTGACCCTGCTCAACCGCGACCGCGATCTCATCGCCAACCTGCGCGAACAGGTGGACACCCTGATCGTGGTGCTGCTGTCGGGTCGCCCGCTGGTCATCGACACCGAACTGAACAACGCCGATGCGTTTGTCGCGGCATGGCTGCCCGGTTCGGAAGGCGCAGGCGTGAGCGATGTGCTGTTCGGCGAGCGCGACTTCAGCGGCAGGCTGACCTTCACCTGGCCGCGCGATATCGAGCAGCTACCGTTTGACTTCGACGCTATCCCCGGCGAAGGCTGCGACGCGCCGCTGTTCCCCAATGGCTACGGCCTGAGCTACAGCAGCAGCCCGGACGAGGCCGCGCCCTGGCTGGCGCTGGCCACTGAATGCGCCGAGGCTTACGAAGTGACCGCCCTGCCCGACGCGCCGGTGGTCGATCTGCCGTCAGCGGATGGCGAGTCGCTGGTGGACCCGGACGACCTCATCCCGCACATCCCGCGCCAGGTGGTCTATATTCCGTTTCCGGTCGAAATCAGCGTGGATGGCGACCTGAGCGACTGGAACGGCATCCCCTTCGAGATGGTCGAGGATGGCCCGATGGTGTCGCGTGACCCCGCCGAAAACGGATTCTTCCAGTTCGCACTGGCGGCGGACGCCGAGCATCTCTATATCTACATGGCCATGCCCGACGCGACCATCGTCACCGGGCAGCACGGCACCGACTTCTGGAACGAGGACTCGCTGGAATTCTACCTGAATTTCACGGATGACCTGGCGCGCAACAGCTACACTGACGGCGTGTTTCAGGTCAACATCAACCCTGGCAACATCGGCAACACGGACCCCAACGCGCTCGTCTTTACGGGTGTGAACAGCTCGCAGGCCGATTTTGAGGGCTTCGTCTTCCCTACAGAAGACGGCTGGGGCTTTGAAGTGGCCGTTGGCATCCCGGACGGCGTCACAGTGGAACACGGACTGGAGATCGGCTTTCAGGCGCACGCTAACGGCTCTTCTGGTGGCAGCCGCGATGTCAAGCTGATCTGGTCCGCCGCCGACACCGGCGACACCAGCTACCAGAATCCGTCGGTTTTTGGCCGGGGACTATTCTACGAACCGGGCAGCGGCGATGTGCCACAGGCCAGCGCCGGAGCGGATGAGGAGACCGTCGCCGCGCCAGCACTGGTGAGCGTGAACCAGCTCGGTTACCTGGCCGGAATGCCTCACTTTGGCATGCTGGCGAACCAGGGCAGCTTTGCCACATCGTGGGCGCTGATTGACGACGCCACCGGCGACATGGTCTACGCCGCCTCGACCGGCCCGGCTGTCACCGATGCCGCGTCCGGCGACACGATCCAGGTGGCCGACTTCTCGGCATTTAACACGCCGGGGACGTATCGCCTGATGATTAACGGCGTGGAGAGCGCGCCCTTCACGATTGGCCTGCCGGTCTATGACGAGCTGGCGATCGACGCGGCCCGCTACTTCTACCTGAGCCGCAGCGGCATCGAGCTGCTGCCGGAGTTCGCCGGCGAAGCTCATGCCCGCGCCGCCGGTCACCTGACGGACAACAACATCACCTGCTATCGCGGCACGGACGCGGGCGGGGTCACCTGGGACGGCTGCGACTACGTGCTGGACGCGGCGGGCGGCTGGTATGACGCTGGCGATTATGGCAAGTACGTCGTCAACGGCGGCATCAGCCTGTGGACGCTGCTCAACCTCTACGAGCGCCTGCCGGATGCCTATCCCGACGGCAGCCTGAACATTCCGGAAAGCGGCAGCGGCGTGGCGGACATCCTCGACGAAGCGCGCTGGCAGATGGAATGGATGCTGTCGATGCAGGTGCCGCCAGGACATCCGCAGGCGGGCATGGCGCATCACAAGCTGCACGACCTGCACTGGGAGACGATCCCGCTGCTGCCGCCGACCGAATTCGACAACAACAACGACTTCAGCGCCGGTAACGGGCGCTATGTCTACCCGCCGTCGACCGCCGCGACCTACAACCTGGCCGCGACAGCCGCCCAGTGTGCCCGCATCTGGCGCGGCATCGACGACGACTTCGCCGACCAGTGCCTGGACGCGGCCATCGCCGCTTTCGAGGCCGGGCTGGAAAATCCGGTGGCGCTGGCGGGCAACACGCCCGGCGAGGGTGGCGGCAACTACGGCGACGGCAACATCCGCGACGAGCAGTTCTGGGCCGCCGCCGAGCTTTACATCACCACCGGCGACGCGCAGTACGCCGATGTCATGCGGAGCACGCCTCACCTGAGCGGGTTTGGCGGGCTGGGCAAGGACAGCGCCATGTACTGGGGCGACACCGCCACGCTGGGCGCGCTGTCGCTGCTGCTGCACGAGAGCGACCTGCCCGAAGTGGCAACCCTGCGCGAGCAGCTTCTGCTGACCGCCGACGCCTATCTCGACACGATTGCCAGCGAAGGCTACCGCGTGCCCATCCGGCAGTATGTGTGGGGTTCCAACAGCGGCGTCCTCAACAACGCCATTGTGCTGGCCTACGCCTACGACACCAGCGGCGACACGCGCTACCTGGGCGGTATCACCGAGAGCATGGACTATCTGCTGGGGCGCAACGCGCTGGCGTTCAGCTTCATCTCCGGTTACGGCGAGCGGGCGATGACCAACCCGCATCACCGCTTCTGGGCCAACGAACCAGACAACGGCTATCCAGCGCCGCCGCCCGGTGTTGTGGCGGGCGGACCCAACGCGCAGCCATCCGACCCGACCGCGATGGCCGAGGCCGAGCTGGATGCCGGTCCGGCCCGGCGTTATGTCGATCTGCGGGGGAGCTGGTCAACCAACGAGGTGACGATCAACTGGAACGCGCCGCTGGCGTGGGTCGCCGCCTACCTGAGCCAGCACCAGCAGGCCGAAACCCCTTAACCATAGTCGTACAGGCAAATGGGCGAGTGAAAGCATTCACTCGCCCGTCGCAGGATTCCCCCACCTCACGCATATCTGAAAAGCCCCATTTGTGACAAGTTTCACAAATATAGTTGACGATCTTCACTAAACACGCCTGGCACAAAGGTATATGGTGGAGTCAGACAACGGCCTGGTTTGGGCAGGCTCACAATCAGGTCGAGCAATCAACAGATACTGACCTTACCGCAGGCAGAGTATAAAAGGATATCGTGATGAGCTACCCGGAAACCTACGAAAATCTCCTCGCCATGATGAAAAAACTTGGCGGACACATCCCGGACACGATGCAGGGCTTTCAGAGCCTGCATCAGGCGGGTGCCAGCGAGGGCGCACTCAGCAGCAAAGTCAAGGAACTGATCGCGCTGGGCATCGCCATTACGGTGCGCTGTGATGGCTGTATCGCTTTTCACGTTCACGACGCCATCGAAGCCGGTGCTACCTTTGAGGAAATCACCGAGACGATTGGCGTTGCGATTGTGATGGGTGGCGGCCCCTCGATGGTTTATGGCTGTGAAGCTCTGGCCGCGCTGGAGCAGTTCATGGCTACCACCGAATAGCTGACCGGCGTTCTTAATCACCAGATACAGACAAAAGCGGCGCTGTGCTGTCACAGGGCCGCTTTTTGCGCTGGATGGTTATTTCGAACCGGGAGAAGGCCGGCGCTGATTCGCGGCCTTACTTCTCCGGCACGGCGAAGATCATGCGGCCCGCCTCGCGGTTGATGAGCTTGGTCACCGTGACGCGGATGGTGCGGTCCATAAACTGGCGACCGTTCTCGACGACAACCATGGTGCCGTCGTCCAGATAGCCGACGCCCTGCCCGGTGTCCTTGCCTTCCTGGATGACATGCAGCGGGAAGGTCTCGCCGGGGATGTAAGCCGAGCGCACGGCGTTCGCCAGCAGGTTCATGTTGAGAACGGTCACGCCCTGTCCCTCGGCGACTTTACTCAGCGGGTAGTCGTTGGTCACCAGATAGGCGTCCATGCGCAGGGCCAGCGCCACCAGCTTGGAGTCGACTTCCTGGATTTCCTCGATGTCGTCCTCGATGACGCGCACCGGGATGATGTTGTTGCGCTGGAGTTCGTTCACCTTGATGAGACCGCGACGGCCCCGGTTGCGCCGCAGCGTATCCGGCGAGTCGGCCACCTGATGCAGCTCGGCCAGCACAAAGCGCGGAATCAGCAGCGTGCCGCCGACAAAGCCGGTCTTGGCGATCTCCACGATGCGCCCGTCGATCAGCACGCTGGTATCCAGCAGAAGCTGCCGGTTGGACTGCATGGTGAACATGCGACTGCGCTTGATGCCCATCTCCTCGCCCAGCACTTCCCAGATTTCACGCGAGCGCAGCCGGAAGATGGACACGCCGATATACAGCCCGGCGATGGACACCGCCGGCGGCACGATCTGGTCAAAGGGCGGCGGCAGAAACGACAGCGGATAGGCCGCCAGCAGCGACAGCAGCAGCCCCAGAAAGGCGCCGATCAGCGTCATGAAGAATACCTCGATGGGCATCTCTCTGACGGCGTGACTCAAGGCGCGCACCGGGCGCACGGTGATCCAGGGGGTGAGGATGAGACCCACCAGCGCCCCCACCAGCGCGAAGATCAGCGAGGTGGCGTCGGCGGGCATGTCGAGGGTGGGCGAGGCGTCGGCTCCCAGCCGCGCCCCGATGAAGGTGAACACAAACAGCCCGATAATGCGGGATATAAAGTCCGCAGCTCCCATAATGTCAGCACTCCCGGATTTACTCGCCTGTTTGACCTCGGATGAATGTTGAGGGAGCAGCCCGCCGGTGGCAGGTCGCTGCAAGGAGTAAACCGCAATAAACGAACAGAACGTATGAATTGATAATTAATGCCGACCCGTGCCGGTTCGACCCCAGATCGTCAATTGTTATTATACGCCAATCCAGAGCATCACAGAAGTGTTGGCAAACAACGAATACCCCGCGCTCAGCCGCGCCGGAGCCAGCGCCGCAGCCGCCACGTCACATAGCGCGCGTCCAGGCCAGCGCCGCGCACCGACGCCGAGGCCAGCGTCAACTGGCCAAAACGCCCCACGAAATACAGGCCGGGCACGGTTTTGCTCACCCCGCCGCGCTCCAGCGGCGTGTGGTCGTGCGGGCACAGCGCGCCGGTCCCGGCCAGGAAAGGGATGTTATCCGGGCGGTAGCCAGTGGCGAACAGCACCGTATCGACCGCTTCGCGTGTGCCATCCGGCCAGATGACACCGTCCGCGTACAGGCCGGTGAACATGGGGCGCGTGTCTGGCTGCCCGGCGGCGATGGCGCGGCGGTACGTGCCATCGTCGATGACCCGGTTGGTATCCTTAAGCGGCAGCAGCAGCCCCAGCGGCAGCATATCGAGGCCGGTGGTGTGGAAAAAGTGGAAGATATCCAGGCCCAGCGCCCGGCGCGGCATCCAGCGGATGGGACGGCGCACCGCCAGCGACACTCGCGCCACCCGCGCCAGTTCCGCGCCGATCTGCACGGCGGAGTTGTTGGCCCCCACCACGACCACCCGCTGCCCGGCGAACGGCGACGGCTCGCGGTAATCATATGAGTGCAGCATCCGACCGCCGAAATCGTCCATGCCCGGCAGCGACGGCGTATAAGGCCGGTTGAAAGCGCCCCCGGCTACGATCACTGTGCGCGCCGTTAGCGGCGCTGACCGACCGGCCAGCCACACCCGCAGATGACCGTCCGCGCGCTCTACCCGCTGGACCGCCGCGCCGGTGAGCAGCGGCAGGTCGAAGTGAGCGACATACCCCTGCAGATAGTCGATCATCTCCTGGCGCGCTGGCAGGCGGCTCTGGTCGCCGGGCTGGCGCAGACCGGGCAACCGCGAGTACCGCGCCGGCGAGAACAGGCGCAGGCTGTCCCAGTAATGCAGCCACGAACCGCCCGCGTGCGCATTTTTGTCCAACAGGATAAAATGCAGGCGGTGACGCTGGAGAAAATAGCTGGCGGCTAAACCGGCTTGACCAGCGCCAATGACAATCGTATCGTAAGGGGGTGTTGCCATACGGTAACCTCTGCGACATCGCGGATACGAAATCGATTCTATCATAGACGAACCACATGAGAGCCAGTCGAACAGCGGCGGCGCGAGCGGTCTTTTCGAAAGAGGAAATCTGGTGAACCAACCCGAAACGAGCCAGGCAGCATCCATTCTGGTGGTCGATGACCAGTGGATCAACCGCGAACTGATGGAGACCATTCTCAGCGGGTACGGCTTCTCCGTGCTGCTGGCCCACAGCGGCGAGCATGCTCTGGAGATGGTGGCCGCGCACCAGCCGAATCTGGTGCTGGTGGACCTGCGTATGCCGGATATGGACGGCTGCGAGGTCACCCGGCACATTAAGACCAACCCGGAAACCCGCGATACGGTGGTCATCATCGTCACCGCGCTGGAACTCACCAGCGAGGATCACCACCAGATTGAGGAAGCCGCCGCCGACGGCCTCATCAGCCGGATGACGCCCGCCGCCGAACTGGTGAAGATCATCAACCAGCATCTCAACCGACAACATCCCGGCGCTTGATCTACGCCCGTCTAGGCAGATGCCAGCGTTCGCGTTATGCTGGTGATATTTGCTTGCTGTTGTAGGAGTCGGCGTATTTATGGGGTTTGGCAGGCGATCCGGCGCGCCGGGCTACGGCGGACAGGGGCCACCAGCCTGGCTGGTATTTCTGCTGGGGATGGCGCTGGTCTTTGGCGTCTATTACATCTGGATCGGCGTCCAGGACTTCCTGACGACTGGTGCGCGCAATGTACAGGAAGCGACGCGCGAAGCGCAGTCTCAGGCGACGGCCACCGCCATCGAGATCGACGTGCGCGGGCTGAACGCCACCGCCCGCCCGACTTTTACACCCATCCCCGAATGCCAGGATTTTGTCGTCATCGTGGATGCGGCTATTGTGCGCCAGGGGCCGACGACCAGCTCGCAGCCGCTCGACTCGCTCGGTCGGGGCGAGGTGGTGTGTGTCATCGAGCAGCGCGGCGAGTGGTACCTTATCGACAACAACCCGGACACGCGCCGCATCGACGAGGCGTATATGTTTTTCAACATCATCGAGGCCGTGAACCCCACGCCCACGCCGACCGCCACCTATACGCCAGCGCCCACCGTCACGCAGGAACCAACGCTTACGCCCAGCATCACGCCATCACCGGCGCCAACGGCCACTCCAGACCCGGACGCGACGGAGACGCCGACGCCCAGCCCAACCACCACGCCGACCGTCCCCGTCCAGAGCATCTGACGGTTCGGTGACTGGCAGCATGGTCTGCGTCACGCGGATGGCCGCCTCGGCCATATCGACCGGGTTGTAATAGGTGAAGATGCCGGCCATCAGCCGCAGGGCCGCACCCAGCAGCAGAATAACCACCAGCGACGGGATGTTGCTCATCAGCAGACCGCCCAGCAGCGGCCCGACGAACACCGACAGGGCGATCACCTGCTGGTAAGCGACCGACGAAGCGGTCGCCTCGCGCTGTGGTATGCGCTCCACCAGGAACACATACATGGCGATGGTGGCCGCCGTCCAGGTCGCGCCGGAGATAAACGCGCCGAGCAGGGTCAGCTCCAGGATGGGCGACAGGCCGATAATCAGCGCGGCGAGGGCGGTACCACTCACCGACAGCGCCATAAACAGCCGCAGCCCCAGGCGGCGCAGCAGCCGCTCGGTGAGCATGGCCGCCAGCGCCCCGGCCATCAGTTCCGCCATGCCGAACATGGCCATAAACGCCTCGCCCGCGCCCAGTTCATCGACCAGCCGCAGCGGTGTCGCCATGATGATGGCGAAGAACGTGATATGCCCCAGCGCCGCCACGAAGGCCACCGCCAGGAAATCCCGCGAGCGCCAGATGCTCATACTCGAGTGGCCGGGCTGGTGGGCTGGCTCCGGGTAGAGGACGCGCACATGCGTCACATGGCGGAAACTCACCAGGGCGAACAGAAACGCCAGGCCGAACATGATCTGGTAATTGATAGGGAACGGCACTTTTTCCAGCATGATGCCAAAAGCAATCGCACCAACGGCGATGGTGACATTCATGGCCAGCGTGCGCCGGCTGGCGAGGGCGGTCTGGCGTTCCTGGCTGACAGATTCGCGCATCAGCAGCAGGAAGATGGCGCCGGATATGCCCTGTGGCAGCGCCGACAGCGCCATGGCGGTAATGAGCCAGGTCATCTGCCATTCTGGCGGGAAGAACGGCGTGAAGGCTGGCAGCAGAAACACCAGCCGGAAGGACAGAGTCGGCAGGATGATGGCCCGCAGCGTATCCGCAAAGCGCCGCCGCCACCAGCCAGAAAGCCCGGTGGACAAAAACAGCGCCGCGCCTGGCAGCGCCGCCAGCAGACTCAGCTCGTCGGAAGTAGCGCCCAGCCGGATGGCGAAAATGGACATAAAGCGACTGGTCGCCGCCAGTGCCAGCCCAAACCAGGCAATATCAAAGATCAAATGCGTGACGTTCGTCTGTTCGGTTGTATGTACGTTGTGCAACTGAAGGAAATCCCGCCGGCAGAGGCGTATGCGCGAGATAGGCTACTAAGCGATAGCATAGCACCATTTACGCGCCGGTAAATATCCAGATTATTGGACTTAAGATTTTCTCATTTTTTGGGGGTTCCCCGGCAGGTTTTTGTGTTCTCTGCCGGATACGCATACAATTTAGTTTGCTGGCGGCGAGCGAACGGTGTCGCCGGCGATTGTGCTCACTGGCAGCGAGGACCGCACGATGCTGAACTCATCCATCATTCAGGTCGCCATCGGACTGATTTTTGTCTTTGCTCTGGTTTCGATACTGGTCACGCAGATCAACAGCGTCCTCACCTCACTGCTTAAGCTGCGCAGCCGCAACCTCAAGGCCAGCCTGCAGGAGATGCTCACCGACAGCCAGATTCAGGCGCGGCTGCTGGCTCACCCGGTCATCAATCTGGTGGATGTGGCGGTACCGCAGGTCAAACTCAGCGCGCAGCAGGCCCAGGATGTCGCCGCTACCGAAACCACGCGTGTGGCTTACATCAAACCCTCGACCTTTGTCGAGGCGCTCATGAGCATCATCACATCCGATACTGAAGATGAACTGTACAATCCGCTGCAGCGGGCTGTGAACACCATGTCGCCCAGTGTGGAGCGTTCGCAGCTCCGCGAGTATCTGCGCAGCCTGCGCACCGCCTACAGCGAGCAGACGGTGCGTGCCATCTACGCCACCATCGACGAGATTCCCGACGAGCCAACGCGCACCAGGCTGCTGCAGGGCATCCAGGACGTCGAGAACAATATCAACCAACTGCGCTTCAAAAACGATGAGCTGGCCGTGCTGATGAACAGCATGAAAACGATCCGCGACCCGAATCTCAGAGGCGCGCTGCAAACGGTACTCTCCGGCGCGCAGAGTTTGCAGCAGGCGCGCTCACGCTTAGAAGAGTGGTTTAATGAGAACATGAACCGCGCCTCGACCGCCTTCCAGCGCCAGATGCAGATCGTGTCGCTGTTTGTGGCGCTGACGGTGGCCGTCGTCGCTAACATCGACGCGCTGCACATCGGGCGTATGCTTTGGGAAGACCCGGAACTGCGCCAGGCGCTGGCCGAGGCCGCGCTGGAGTTCGACGAGGAGAGCCTGCTCGCCCAGACCCAGCCTCCCGCCACCGACAACGGCGAGGCCGTCACCGATGACGACGAGACCAGCATCGACGATGTCATCGAAGAGTTCGGGCTGGCTCAGGATACGGTGCAGGTTCTGCTGGATTTGCAGCTTCCCATCGGCTGGCAGTTCACCAAAGTCACCGATGAGATGGTCGCCAGCGCCCAGGCGCTGGGCCTGCCAGACCCGCGCACCAACCCGCGCAATTTCCGCAACCTGTTCGAGGGTAGCCTGGGCGACGTGCTGGCGGTGTGGTTTAACAAGATTATCGGCATCCTGGCGACGACCATCGCCGCCGCACAGGGCGCGCCCTTCTGGTTTGATCTGCTCAACCGGGCGCGGCAGGTGTCCAGCAGCAAGTAGCGACGATACGCATGCGATGGCGCTCTGGGATTGCTCCCAGGGTGCATTCGGATTTGGGGGCAAACCTGCCTCGTCCGGCATTAAAACATAAGTACAGCAGCGGACCGATCCCGCCCGGCGTTAAAACACCGGGCTACAGGAAGCGTGTCTGCTA
>CAZXCK010000057.1:0-25283 GCA_964639225.1 uncultured Anaerolineaceae bacterium
CATCGACGAGGCACAGGACACCGCCCAGCGCGAACAGCGCATCAGCGAGATTACTGCGCAGTACCAGTCGGCGGAGACAGTCGATGAACTGCTGCGCATCACCCTGGACGAGCTGGGCCGTTCGCTGGGGGCCAGCCGGGGCATGGTTCGCCTGGGCAAAACCGCCAGCACTCCCAACGGCAACGGCAGCAACGGCCATCACCCCAACGGAGGTGACGCCTCATGACGACCGAAACGCTGAAACAATGGTTTTTCTCCGTTCTGTACGATTATCAGGACCCACTCGACCGCCGCCGCGCCCTGGCGCTGATCCTGTTCAGCCTGCTGGCGACAGCGATGAGCCTGCTGGCGCTGCCCTTTGTCATCAGTGCGAATGTCGAATTCCAGGGGCTGATTTTCCAGCGCGTTGAGTACACGCTGCTCACCATTCCAGCATTGTCTGGCGTGGTGCATTTTCTGGTTCAGACAGGCCGCCTGCGCCCCGCCACGCTGCTGACGGTCGCCTATAGTGTGCTGGCGGCGCTGCTCATCGTGCGCACCAACGGCATTCTGACGCCCGCGCTGGTCGCGGTGATGGTCCCGGTAGTGCTGGCTGGTCTGCTGCTGGAGCGAACCGAGATGTTCATCACCACGCTGCTGATAACCATCGCCACAATGACGACCGCCGTCGTGGAAATCGGTTCGCTGGTCGGCGTGTTTACCAGTGGTCTGGCGCTGCCCTTCGCGCTGCTGTTTCTCATGTCGCTGACACTGTTCATCTTTGGCGGCGATGTCAGCCACATAGCCCGGCAGAAAATCCGCGATGTCGAACGCTTCAAGGCGGTCAGCGGACTGGCCGGGCAGATCAGCCGCCACACCGACGAACAGAGCATCTACACCTACGCGCTGGAACTCATCCGGCGCGACCTGGGCCACAGCTTCGCCCAGGTTTTCCTGGTGGACGAGCAGCGCCTGCTCACCCGGCGGCGGCGCATGGGCGAGGATGATATCGTGTCGGACATTCGCCTGCCGCACGCCAGCGGCCTCATCGAAGCCCAGCGTAAGCGCGTGCCGGTCCACATCTCATTCGAGGACCAGACTTCGCGGCGCTCACACTTTTTGCCCGCTTCGGCTTACGGCATCGCCTGTCCGGTGATCGTCGATGATGAAGTTGTCGCCGTGCTGGACATTCAGAGCGACGATGATCTCTTTGAGGAAAGCGACCTGGCGCTGCTGAACGCCCTGGCGGAGCAGCTCGGCACTGCGCTGGAAGCTGCCCACACGGTGCGGGCTTTGCAGGAACTGGTCGCCGACCGCGAGGCCGTCGTCGATGCGCTGCGCCAGCAGGTGCAGGAACTCAAACACAGCGCGGAACAGGTCGTCGGAGATGTGTGGGACGCTTATTTTGAACGGCGCGGACGGCGCGCGATCGGCTTTGACGCCGACACCGGCTCCGGCGAGATCATCCCCGCTTACGACATTCCGCAGCCGCTGGCCGCCGTGCTGGCACGCGGCGAGCCGCACATCGAAACCCACGACAGCGAGCAACTGGTCATGATGCCGCTGCTGCTGCGCGGCGAGGTGCTGGGCGCGCTGGCCTTCAGCCTGCCGCCCGATCTCCCTGTCAACGAGCGCCAGCTACGCCTGATGCGCAGCGTCAGCAGCCGTCTGGCGCTGGCCCTGGACAACAAGCGCCTGCTGGAGCAGAACGAGGCCCGCGTCGTCCGCGAGCGCACCGCCAACGAGATTACCAGTCTGCTGATCGGCGCGACTGAGATCGACTCGGTGATGTCGCTGGCCGCCGAATCGTTTAACGATATGCTGGGTGCCATCAATACGCGCGTTTACCTGCGTCCAGAGGCCATGACCGGACCGGCCAGCGCCGCCGCTGGCTCAGAACATAACGGGGGTACGGCCTGATGAATGCCTTAATTGATCGTTTGTGGTTGTCGTCGCTGCCCATCCGCACCCGGCTGCTGCTGCTGTTTATTGTCGCCGCCCTGGTGCCAACGCTGGTGGCTTTCGCTGTCATCCAGCGTGAGGTGCGTACCGTCGATCTGCAGAACCTGCGCACCTACATCACCGAGCGCGGCGACAACCGTGCCGATTCCGTTGAAGACATTCTGAACCGCATGCGCTCTGAGATGGAAGTGTTCGTCAACGAGTCGCAGAACCGGCAGCGCCTGATGTATGTCGCATCCG
Organism: uncultured Anaerolineaceae bacterium; assembly: GCA_964639225.1. Classification (GTDB taxonomy): domain Bacteria; phylum Chloroflexota; class Anaerolineae; order Aggregatilineales; family Phototrophicaceae; genus CAZXCK01. The sequence goes on from CAZXCK010000057.1 coordinate 2,182, forward strand.
GCAACCCGGTCGCCAGAGCGCCCGAAGACCTGGTGAGCTACATCGATGAGCGCCTCATCGGCAGCGGGCTGTTCGAGCAGGTGCGCGTGCTGTCGTCTGATGTCAACGCGCTGGGCGAGCAGATGCCAGGTGGCGTGGTCCAGTTCAGCAACACGGTTATCACCGAGGACGGCCCGGCGCAGGCTGTTGAACGCTTTACCGACCAGTCAGACTCGCCGGCCTACGCAGCGGCTCGTACCGCCGCCACCCGCCGCGACACCGAACGGCTGACCGTCTACACCGAGGATGACCGCCTGATCGTCGAGATTATTCAGGTGCTGACTCTGGGCAACAATCCGGTCGCCTTTGTAATCGGTCGGGCCAATGTGGACAACACACTACTGCCCATTCTGCAAAGTGAGGGCAACCTGGTTACCAACAACAGCTACCTGACCACCACCACTGGCCACATGGTCGCGCCAGCGGGTTATATGCAGCGTGCGGCTCAGTCGGCGCGGGTGGCGCCAATCAACCGCGCGCTGGGCCAGTTAACCGGTACCGCGATCTATCAGGTGGGCGACGTTGAGATGGTGGGGCATTATCGAGGTGTGGCGGGCACACCGCTGGTACTCATCACCGAGACGCCCACCGACACCACCTTCAGCCTGACGCTGGCCGAGGTCTACAATCAGGCGGCGGTGGTGGTGCTGGCTATGCTGGCGCTCTCCGGCGGTCTGGCGCTGGTCGCCAGCCAGACCATCCTCTCTCCGGTGGATTCGCTGCGCGCCAATATGCGCGCCCTGCGCGACAACAACTTCGACAGCCCGGTCGACTCAGCCGACCGCAGTGACGAGTTCGGCAACCTGGGGCGGACTTTCGTCGGCATGCGCCGCGAGCTGCAAAGTCGGGTGGAAGACCTGCGTGCCAGTATCAACAACCGGATGCGCGACGTGCAGGCCACCCAGGAAGTCAGCCGCTTTGCCGTCACCCAGCGCGACACACAGGCGCTGATGGACCAGGTGGTAGACCTGATCCGCGATCTGTTCCAGAGCATCTACCACGCGCAGATTTTCATCATCGACAATAACGGCGAGTGGGCCATCCTGCGCGCCAGCACCGGCGAACCGGGGCGAAAACTGCTGGAACGCGGCCATCGGCTGGCGGTCGGCAGTGCCAGCGTGATCGGTCAGGTGACCGATCAGGGGCGGGTGGTCGTCGCCCGCGACGCCGCCGCCAGTGAAATTCACCGGCGCAACGAACTGCTGCCTGCCACACGCGCCGAGCTGGCTATCCCGCTGCGCATCGGTGACCGAGTCATCGGCGCGCTGGATGTTCAGAGCGAGCAGGCCAACAGCTTCACCACCGATGAAATCAACATCCTTCAGATTATGGCGGACCAGATCGCCGTCGCCATTGAGAACTCGCGGCTCTATCAGGAGTCCATGCGTCAGTTGGAGCAGCTCAACGCGGCCCAGCGAGACGCGATGGGCAGCGCCTGGCGCGAGCATATGCTCAACCGCCGCCAGCACAGCCTGCTAACCGAAGCTGGCCAGGTGCAGCTAGCGGCCTCATCGCCGCTGCGCCATGAGGCGATGGTGCGCCAGCAGCCGGTCGTCGGCGAGACGACCGAGCGCAGTACCATCCCGTTCGCTGTGCCCATCACGCTGCGCGGTCATATTCTGGGCGCGGTGGAATGGGAACTGCCAACGGCGGATTTCTCCAGCGATAAGGTCGAACTGGCGCAGGAGATGGTGAACCGGCTGGCCCTCAGCCTGGATAATGCGCGTCTGTTCCAGGAGAGCCGCCGCGCCATCGACCGCGAGCGCGTCGTCAATGAGATCGCCGCCAAACTGACGACACACACGGAAATTGACGAGATTCTACAGACCGCAGTCCGCGAGGTGGGTCAGGCGCTGCGCGTGCCTCAGGTGAGCATCAACCTGGCCTGGGCACAACCCGCCGAAGTGCCAGCCAATGGCAGCGGCAACGGCAACGGCTCGGCCAATGGCAAATCCGACGGCTTAGGTGAGTGATAAGACCGATGACGACACAGACATCTGTTGCGAATTCGATGGCGCGGATGCGTCTCAGCGCCTTACAGGGCCGCATCGTGTGGCGGGCTGGCCTGGTGATGGCCGCCGTCCTGGCGCTGCCGCTCATTGTACTGATTATCATCGTGCAGACCAACGCCCGCCACGACCTCAACCAGTCCACCGAACAGGCGCTGGCGTCGCTGACGGTGGGCATGGAGCGTATGCTGGACGGACCGGTGAGCGACATCGAGGCGCTGGCCAACCGCTCGACCATGCGCAGTTATGCGTCGCAGTTGGTCGCTGTGCCCATCAACGAATTCACCCGCGAGGATGGCGGCACGCTGATCGCCGATATGCTCAGCGACTTTGACGACCTGCTCAGCGGTCATCGCGGCCTGTATCTGTCGGTGCGTTACATCACCCGCGAGGGGCGAACCTTCGGCGAGGCGTTTTCCATTGGCAACGAGACACAGTTCATTACCCAGCCGCGCCAGTTCGACATGACCGACGACTCGACTTACCTGACGGCGCTGGGTGCCCAGCGCGAGTCGCGGGCCTTGTTCAGCCCGGTGACGTTCGACGCGGAAGGTCGCCCGGATATGGTGACGCTGTACGCGCCGGTGCTGCCGAACCAGAGCGCCATCGAGCCGGTCGGCGTGGTCCAACTGGTCGTTCACATGGAGACGCTGCAAAACTTCGCCCAGACCGCCCTGGACAATCCGCTGGTCGCTGCGCCGGACCGGCGCGTGCTGCTGCTGGACGCCGCCAGCAATATCCTGGCCGACACCAATCCAGGCGCGGAGTCCGAAGCGCTGTCGCTGCTTACAACCAATATCGGCGCTTTTACACTGACTGGCACCGCCGATGGTGGGCTGGCTTCGGTGCGTGTTCTCGACGGTTATAACGGCCTGGATATGCCCTGGCGCATCGCCATTGTTGACAGTTCCAATCCGTTGATGCAGCGCGCCAACCAGCAAACTCTGTTGTTCCTGATCGGCTATGGTGTGGTGATCGCCATTGGTCTGGCGACACTCCAGATTTCGCTGACCGTCGTCACCCGTCCCCTGGCCGATGCCGTCCAGCGTGTGCAGAGTCTGGCCAGCGGCGCTGATCCACAGGCACAGCCCGCGCGCGTGACAGGCACAGGCGACGAAATCGACGGGCTGTTCTCATCGATTGGCGGCATCAGCCAGCGCCTCAACCAGATGAACGAGACGCTGGAGAGGCAGACTCAGCGCCGCCGCCGCGACCTGGAGCTGACCTCGCGCATTGGCCGCGAAGTGGCGTCGCTGCACGAGATCGACACGCTGATGAAACGGGCCATCAACCTCATCTGCGACGAATTTGGTTATTATCATGCCCAGATTTTCCTGGTTGACGACGCCGGTATCAACGCGGTGCTGGTTCACAGCCGGGGGCGCGCCGGCGAGAAGCTGCTGGCGCAGAACTTCAAGATTCCGGTCGGCTCGGAGACGGTCATCGGCACGGTGACGGCCCAGGGCAGACCGGTTATCGTTGACGACACCGCCCGCCGGGGCCGCGCGCCGCACGCCATCAATCCCGTGCTGGCCGAAACCCGCGCCGAGATGGGCCTGCCACTGCTCGTTGGCGATCAGGTGATGGGCGTGCTGGACGTACAGAGCAAAGAGCCGGACGCCTTCCATGAGGACGATCTGCCGGTGTTTACGCTGCTGGCGGACCAGCTCGCGGTCGCCATTCACAACACGCGGCTGGTCGCCCAGGCGGAGCGCCGCGTGCAGCAGATCGACACGCTCAACCGCCAGCTTACCCGCAGCGCCTGGGAACAGGCCAGCGAACGCATCCAGTTGAGCGGCGGCTATCGCTATAATCTGCTGGATGTCGAAGCTGACCCAGCGCCCGCCGGTGACATGCCGGACGCCCTGCAGGCACCCATCAGCATCCGCAACGAGTCAGTCGGCACGCTGTCGGTGCAGCCTGCCGAGGACCAGGAGTTCACCGACGGCGATCGTATGGTGCTGCAGGCTGTCGCCAGCCGCGTGGCGCTCGCCATCGAAAACGCGCGACTGTTCCAGGAGACGCAGGCCAGCCTGGCCGAGACCTCGACACTGTACGGCCTGAGCCGTCTGATGAACGAAGCCAACACGCTGGACGACATCATCCACGCCATCATCGACGGCCTGATGCCCGACGCCAGCGGCGGCCAGGTGTGGCTGTTCGACGAGTCGTTCATCTCGATTCAGGACGCGCAGTGGATGGAAATCGCCGCCGACCTGGGCCTGGGTCGCCGTCCCAGCGTGCCCGAAGCCGCCTGGCCAGAGCGCCGTCTGACGCTGGCCGGGACCAGCTTCGCGCAGCACATCAGCGAGGAGACCGTCACGCTGATTACGGACATCGAACAGGATGCGCGCCTGCAGGACGACCCGGCCATCCGCGCCGCCTTCCGCGAAATCGAGGCGCGCGCGCTGGTGATTGTCCCGCTGAAGGGTTTGTGGCACGGTCTGCTCACCATCGAGTTCGCCGCGCCGCGCCAGTTCCAGGAGCGCGATGGCCGCATCTACATGGCGCTCATCGACCAGGCCAGCGTCGCCGTTGACAACCGCCTGCTGATGCGCCAGACCGAAGAAGAAGTGGCGCGCAACGAAAACCTGTACGCCGCCAGCCGTATCATCAACACCGCGCAGACGCTCAACGAACTGATCTACGCCGCAGTCGCCACCACGCCCAGCACCGATCTGGACTACGCGCTCAGCCTGCTGGAAGGCGAACCGGACGAGCATGGCTGGCCGACCCGCGCCCGCATGGTGGCCCGATCGCTGCACGGCCAGATCGAAGAGATGGACATGGTCTACGCGACGGAGTTCGCGCAGGACTCGCCGATATACGAGCGCGAGCCGGAGATTCTGGTCGATGACGACCCCGAAAACGAGGACGTGAAACCCGCCATCCGCTGGCTGCGCGAGCATGGTTTCCGCTTCTCGGCCATGTTCCCGCTGTTCAGCGTGAACCAGCCCATCGCGCTGTTCCACGTCTTTTCGACGCAGCCCCACAGCCAGCTCGACAACACCGACTACGAGATGTATCGCGCCATCACTGGCCAGATGAGCGGCCAGATTCAGATTCGCCGGCTGCTGGAAAGCACCGAGTCCGCTCTGGACGAGACGCGCCGTTTGTACGTCGCCAGCCGGGCGATTGTCGCCGCGCCAGATATGGCAGCCATCTTCGACGCCAGCATCAAATATCTGAAGCAGCCTTTTGAGAACGTCACCGAGCAGATGATCCGTGTGACACTGCTGCTGGCCGACCCGGACCCGGTCCCCGACGCGCCTTATCTGGAAGCCGTGCGCGCCTGGTCCAACACGCCGGAGATGACCGTTCTCGGTCGCTTTGAGCGCGAGTTCCTGCCTTACGGTCGTCTGACCACAAAGGTGGACCGCGCGCTGCACATCAGCGCCCCGGATGACTACGAGCGCGACCCGATCCTGCGTGCCGAGCCGGACCTGCGCCAGCGGCTGGCGGAGCGCGACATCCAGAGCATGGTGCTCGTTCCGGTGCGTTCGCGTGGCAACTGGTTTGGCGTCATCGTCTGCCAGAGTGCCGTGCCACACGCTTTCAGCGAGCAGTATGTGCGTTTCGTCAGCGCGCTTTCCGACCAGGTGGCTATCGCCATCGACAACCAGCGCCTGTTCGGTCAGATTCAATCGTCGCTGGAAGAGACGAGCATCCTTTACCAGGCCAGCCGCGCCCTGTCTGACGCCACCGGCCCCGCCGATGTGCTCGACGTGGTGGTGGGCTATCTCATCCAGCCGCATGTGGACCGCGCTCTCATCGGTCTGCTGCAAGGGACCAGTTGGGATGACCCCGCCGCCAGCGTGGAGATCGTCGCCAGTTGGAGCGAAGACGGCGACACCGGTCTCAACGGCCTGGTTCTCAACCGCGAGGTGTTCCCCGCCTGGGACCGGCTGGCCAGCACACGACCGCTGCTGCTGGACGACATCCAGAATGCGCCCGACCTGGAAAAAGCCGAAGCCGCCGCCCTCAGCGAACTGGACGCGCGCGCCCTGGCCATCATTCCGCTGCGCGTACCGGCCCGTTCGATTGGCTTTATCTGGATCAGTTCGCGCGAGCCGTATGCTCACCAGCACGAGCGCGATATGCGTACTTATCAGGCGTTCGCCGAGCAGGCATCGCTGACGCTGGAAGCGTCTTACCTGCTGGAACAGACCGAACGCCGCGCCCGCCAGCTCCAGACCTCCGCCGAAGTCAGCCGCCGCGCCGGTACCCTGCTGGACCTCGAGGCGCTGATGACGCAGGTGGTGGAACTCATCAAGGAATCGTTCAGCTACGACCACGCGCAGATTTTCCTGATGGACGAGCGCGACGAATACGCGGTGCTGCGCGCCAGCACCGGCGAACCGGGCCGGCTGCTGCTGGCTACCAATCACAAGCTGGCCAAAGGCTCGGACAGCGTCATCGGTATGGTGACGGCCCGCGCCGAGGTCCAGGTGGCCCTCGACACCGAGGCCGCCGACGTGATCCACAAGCCGAACCCCTTCCTGCCGCAGACGCGCTCCGAGCTGGCGCTGCCACTCATCATCAAAGGCAGGGTGATCGGCGCGCTGGACGTGCAGTCCAACCAGCCCAACGCATTCAGCGAGCAGGATATCGCCGCGCTGAACACCCTGGCGGCGCAGATCGCCGTCGCCATCGACAACGCCCGGCTGTACCAGGACTCGCAGGAACAGGCGGCCAACATGGGCTTCCTGTTCGATGTCACCACGGCTGCTGCCGCCGCCGACACGCTGGAAGAGACGCTGCACAACGTGGCCGCCAACCTGTACAACGCGCTCGATGCGCTGTCGGTGACGATCTACGTGCCGCAGTTGTACGTCGATGACTTTGGCAATACACGCGCCACCATGATGCCGATGGCGCTGGCTGGTGTGGACCAGCCGCTGAGCGAGCTGGAAGAGGTCAACCTGGACGCCGACGACCGGCTGGTGGGGCTGGTCGCCGCGCAGAAAGAGGCGCTGCTGGTCAGCAATGTGACCAGCGAAGGGCGCTATCTGCCGGTGGCCTCGCAGGCCAAATCGGCGGCGCTGCTGCCGCTGATTTCCAGCGGCGAGGTGATCGGCCTGATCGTCATCGAGAACGCGCGCGCGCGGGCCTTCGACGCCGACGACCTGCAACTGTTCAAGACGATGGCCGGCTCGCTGTCGGCGATTGTGCAGTCCGCGCTGCTGCTGGACCAGCTCACCCGCACCAACGAACAGCTCCGCGAACTGGACCGCCTCAAGAGCGACTTCCTGGCCAACATGAGCCACGAGCTGCGCACCCCGCTGAACTCCATCATCGGCTTCAGCCGTGTGATGCTCAAGGGCATCGACGGGCCGCTGACCGAGATGCAGGAGCAGGACCTGACGACCATCTACAACAGCGGCCAGCATCTGCTGATGCTCATCAACGACGTGCTGGACCAGGCCAAGATCGCCGCTGGCAAGATGGACCTCAAGTTCGACTACTTCGACGTCAAACCGCTGATCGAGGGCGTGAAGTCCATCGGTGTCGGTCTGGTGAAGGACAAGCCCATCAATCTGCTGGTGGAACTGGCCCCCAACCTGCCGCGCGCCTACGGCGACGAGTTCCGCACGCGCCAGGTGCTGCTAAATCTGGTGTCCAACGCGGCCAAGTTCACCAGTGAAGGCTCGATCACCATGCGCGTCTACCCGGTCACAGACGAACAGACCGGCAAGCAGATGGTACGCATGGACGTCATCGACACCGGCGTGGGCATCGCCGAAGAGGAGATGCCGCTGCTGTTTGAGGCGTTCCGCCAGATCGACTCCTCGCTGACGCGCACGCACGGCGGCACGGGCCTGGGCCTGCCCATCGCTCGCTCGCTGGTGGAGATGCAGGGCGGCGAGATGTCCGTCAGTTCGCAGGTGAACGTTGGCTCGGTGTTCAGCATCACCGTGCCCACCGAGGAAACCGTCACGGCGACGGAATCCGATGACGACAGCGCCAGCAGCAGCAACGGCAACGGCGTCAGCGACAACGGCCTGGACCCCGACACCCAACCGGTGATGAAACGCCCGCGCGCGGCGGAGTCACAATCGCCGCTGCCCGCTATGCCGACCATGCCCGCCATGCCGGAAAAGCGCGACGTGCTGCTCATCGAGGACAACAAGGACATGGTGGACCAGTTCCGCCGCGCGCTCCAGCGCGAGGGCTTCGAGGTGCAGACCGCCGACCATCCCGCCTACACCGAGGCGATGGCCAGCAACCTGCGCCCCAGCGTTATCGTGATGGATGTCAACTTCGCCGATGGCGAGGGCTGGAGCATCCTGGAACGGCTCAGGCAGCGTGATGACACGTTCGACATTCCGATTGTCGTGGTCAGCCTCAGCGCCGAGGCAGACCGTGCCCTGGAACTGGGAGCGCATGCGTTTGTGCAGCGTCCGTTTATGCCAGAGGACCTGCTCAAAGCGGTGCTCGACGCCGAACAGGAAGGCCGCACGGATCGCATTCTGATCATCGACGATCAGAATGAGTCGGTCCGTCTGCTGACCGAATTACTGGCAGAAAACGGCAAATACCGCGTCTTTTCGGCCTGCAACGGTAAGGAAGGGGTTTCGCTGGTGGCGCGCCGCCGCCCGGACCTCATCATCCTGGACCTGCGCATGCCGGAGATGGACGGGTTTGCCGTCCTGAATGAACTGCGCGCTCAACCGGAGACAGCGGCCATCCCGGTGATGATCGTCACCGGCGAGATCGACCTGTCTCAGGATGAGATGGCGCAGTTGGATAACGTGCGCGTCCTGCCCAAGACGGATATCAGCTCGGATCAGTTCGAGCAGTTCGTCCGCGAGGTGCGCGGTCATTTGAACGGAGGATAGGTCCGCTTTGGTACCCGCAACCACAAAAGAAATCGTACTCGAATGCACCAACTGCAAAACTCACACGCCCCTTCATCGTTTTGAGGGGGCGTGTCCTGACTGTGGCGAAACGCTCATGGAGGCGCGTTACACCGCCATCGACGACCCGGCGGCCTGGCTCAGCAAGCTGCCGCCGCGCGGCCCCAGCCTGTGGCGCTACCACGAACTGCTGCCCATCTACGACCGGGCCAACATCGTCAGCCTGGGCGAAGGCGCAACGCCGCTCATCAGGTCCGAGGCGTTAGGGGCGGCGCTGGGCCTCAACAATCTGTATATCAAAGACGAGCGACAGGGGCCAACCGGCAGCTTTAAGGACCGGCAGGCGACGGTCGCCATCACCGCGCTCAAAGAGATGGGCATTGATGAGGTCGTCGTCGCCAGCACGGGCAACGTGGCCATCGCCTATGCCGCTTATGGCGCAAGGGCCGGCATCAAGGTGTGGGCTTTCTTCCCGCGCCTGACGCCCAACGACAAGATGCGCGAGGCCGCGCTCTACGGGGCCGAGGTCATCAAGACCACCGGCACCTATGACCAGACCAAAGAGCTGGCGGCGCGTTTCGCCCGGACTAAAGGCATTTTCCTGGATAAAGGCATCAAAAGCGTGGCCGCCATCGAGTCGATGAAAACCATCGCCTACGAGATCGGCGAGCAGTTGGGCCGCGAGCTGGAAGGCGGCCAGCGCTGGCGCGCCCCGGACTGGTTCCTGCAAGGGGTCAGCGGCGGCATGGGGCCGATCGGCGTGGGCAACGGCTTCCGCGAGATGTGCGATATGGGCCTCATCGACCGCATGCCAGCCATGGGCCTGATCCAGTCCACCGGCTGCGCGCCGATGGTCGAAGCGTGGCAGCGCGGCCAGCGGGTCGCCACACCTATCGACAAATCCGGCACGATCATCGTCACCCTGGCGACCGGCAATCCAGGCCGGGCCTACGAACTGCTCTACGATTACGTGGGTGAACACGGCGGGCATTTCACATCCGCCACCGACGAAGAAGCCTTCAACGCCATTCGCGTGCTGGCCCGCCATGACGGTATATCGGTAGAACCGGCGGTCGGCGTCACTTTCGCCGGGCTGTTTAAGATGGTCCGCGAGGGCGTCATCAAACCCGATGATGTGGTGGTCGTCAACTGTTCCGGCCATACGATGCCGGTCGAAAAGACGATTCTCGGCGAGCAGTGGCAGAAGCTGGTGGACCTCAGCAGCCGCGAGGCAACCCCGGCCCTGCCCTCTGAGGACGGCCTGATCTCCGCGCTGGACACGGTGGACGGATCGCACAAGCAGATCGTTGTCATCGAGGACAACGAAGCCGCCGCCCGTCTGATGAGCCGTATTCTCGACTCCCGTGATGACTGCGAGGTACATCTGGCGCACAACGGCGCTGCCGGCCTGAACCTGATTCACAACATCTGCCCTGATCTGGTCATCACCGACCTGATGATGCCCGACGTGGATGGCTTCCAACTCATCGAACGCATGAAGGCCGACCCGGCCCTGGCCGACATCCCGATTGTGGTGGTCACCGCCAAAGAACTGACCGTCAAAGAGCGCGATCGGCTCAACAGCCAGGTGGATATGCTGCTGCAAAAAGGCTCGTTCATTGATGACGAGTTCATGGAGAACCTGATCGACCGGCTGGAACATCACTCGCGCGGTTTGTAGATAATCTAAACACTGGCAGGCCCGCATACACCTTATAATAGGGTGTATGCGGTTATCAGAATGTAGTTTTTTACGATGACCATGCGCACTGTACTTTACATCGAGGACGACCCCGCCAGCCGCACACTGGTTGAGCGAGCGTTGACGCACGCCGGGTACCGGGTGGTGCTGGCCGAACGCGGCCTGCAGGGCGTCGATCTGGCGCGGACGCTGCTGCCCGATCTGATCCTGATCGACATTAATCTGCCCGATATTACCGGCAACGAAATCGCTACGGTGCTACGCGGCGACGAGCGCTTCGCCAGGACGCCGCTGGTGGCCATCACCGCCCAGGGGCCGCAGTCGCGCCAGGATATCGCCCTGGCCGCTGGCATTGACGGTTATCTCACCAAGCCTATCGAAATCGACCAACTTATAGACCGCATCGCGTTTTACCTGGCGGGCGGTTATGACAGAATCGACTCCGATCAGTTGGCGGCGGCCCGCGTCCATTATACGCAGGGGGTGGTCTCCCGGCTGGAAAAACGCATCCGCCAGTTAGAAGCCAGCAACGAGTCGCTGCAAAAGTTCGACCACCTCAAAGAGTCGTTTATCCAGATCACCGCGCACGAGCTGCGCACACCGCTCACGCTCATTTTTGGCTACCAGCGCCTGCTGGAAGAGCACGCGCCCCTGCGCCAGTTGGCGCAGCAGGATGAACGCACCGCTTCGCTGCTGACCGGCCTGAACGAAGCCATTACCCGTATGCACAAGGTCGTCGATGAGATTCTGACGGTCAGCCGCATTATGTCCGACCAGATCGATCTGGCGATCGCGCCTACCAACCTGGGTCAATTGGTCGAGCGCGTGCTGGCGAGCTATACGGAAGCCATGCGCGATCGCAGACTGACCGCGCATTTCAACATGGGTGAGTGGCCGCGCATCCTCCAGGGCGACACCGATCTGCTGCGCCTGCTGCTGGCTAATCTCATCGGCAACGCCATCAAATACACGCCGGACGGCGGCGACATCTACCTGTCCGCATCCATCGAAACCGACACGGTCGTTTTCAGCGTGCGCGATACCGGCATCGGCATCGACGTGGCGGAACAGGCCCGCATCTTCGACCACTTCTACACGCTTCAGGACGATGTGCTGTTTCACAGCAGCAGCAAAACGGCTTTCGGCGGCGGCGGCCTGGGCCTGGGCCTGTCCGTGTGTCGGGGTATTGTCGAGGCGCACAGCGGCACTATCTCGGTGAAGAGCAGCGGACGCTGTACGGTCAACAGGCCGGGCACGACCTTCACCGTGCGTCTGCCGCTGGTGTTTGAAGCGTCGAAATCTCATCAGGCATAGCGTGAGAGCCGAATCGTGAGTCAGAATCGGCCACAGATCAGCGGCATCATCGCCGCGATTTCCACCCCCGTTTTCCTGGGCATGGCCCCGATCTTTGGCAAAATGGCGCTCCAGGCCGGTACTGACCCATTCTCGGTGGCGGCGCTGCGCACGGTGCTAGCGGTGATGCTGCTGTGGAGCATCTACCTGGTGAGCTTTCGCAGATACATCTACATCTACCCGGCAGGGCTGATCGGCTGCATCGTCATCGGGGCGATTAACGGCATCGGTTCGCTGTTCTATTACAGCGGCCTGGGCCTGCTGGATGCCTCGCTGGTGCAGCTTCTCAACGGCATGTATCTGCCGCTGGCGGTGGTCATCTCGTGGCTGGGCGGCCAGCAGGTAGAGCGGCGCACGCTGCTGCGGGTGGGGCTGGCCATGCTGGCGCTGGCCATGATTACCGGCTTTGGAGCCGGATCGGTGGAGTGGGGCGGCGTGGGCTTTATGATCGGCAGCGCGCTCATGTTCGCCGGGACTATCATCCTCAGCCAGTACGTGCTCTACGAGATGCCCGCGCCCACCGTGACGCTGTACATGCTGTCGACGATGGCCGTCGTCGTGTCGATGGTGTGGCTGGCGGTCGGCGAACCACTGAGCCAGGAAGTGCTGGAACTGGCGCTGCCGCCGATCTTCCTGCTGGGTGTGTCTACGGGGCTGTCGCGGCTGGCGATGTTCGCCGGGGTTAAGTTCCTCGGCGGCCAGCAGACGGCTTTTCTGGCCATCACCGAAATTGGCGTGGCGCTGACGCTGGCGTTTATCTTTCTGGGCGACCGCCTGACCGCGATGCAGTGGGTGGGGGTGGTTATACTGGGCGTCAGCCTGATGCTCATCCGCCAGCGGGACTTTCTGCCACACGGTTATAACCCTAACGCGCTGGTGGTGGCCAACATGGCCAGTGTACAGTTCCAGCGTATCGCTTTTCACCGGGCCTTCGGCACGCGCGAACTCGACAACGAGATGGGCACCATGACGGCCATCACCACCAGCGAGATGCTCGCCATCCAGCGCATGATGGGCGCCCAGCTTGGCGGCATCGACCCGTACCCCATCGGCAAAAGCCGTCGCTGGCAGGACCAGCAGGTTGTCCCGCCGCCGGTATCGCCCAACGGCGATATACCCATTGGCGACATCGTGCCACCGATCCCGCCGCCACCCGACAGCGCCACCCACGACGACTAAAGTTCAACGCATCCGCGCTACAAACAAAAACACCGCCCCGTTGCGGAGCGGTGTTCTGGGTTACGGTTGGCGCGAGTCCGCGCCTGGGCCAGCGTTAGTTATTGTCCTGGATCATGTGCGTGGTGCGCACCGGGATCGCGCGCGGCTTGGCCTCTTCGGTCTTGGGCAGCGTCAGGGTCAGCACGCCGTCGTTGTAAGTCGCCTCGACGTTGTCGGCATCCACCGGCTGCGGCAGGTTGATGCGGCGCGACAGCTTGCCGTAGAAACGCTCCTGAACCAGAACCCGCACGTTTTCTTCGGCGGTCGGCTGCGGAATCTCCACGCCAATGCTCAGGGTGCCGTCGTGCAGATTGATGTTGATGTCGTCGGCGTTGACGCCGGGCAGGTTGGCGACGATAGTGTACTCGCCTTCACTCTCGTGGACATCCAGCGGCAGATTGCTGCCCATCAGCGCCGGACGGGCGTCGCGCCAGGTGTCCTCGAAGATGCGGTCCATCGCGCTCTGCATGGCGGCCAGTTCACGGAACGGATTCCAACGGATGACTGTGTTCGACATGTTACACCTCCATATTGACACACAAGTTAGTCTTTATTCTCGTGCGATTGGTTTATGCTGTTAACTGTCTTGCAGTCTAGTGCGTCAATGTAGGAATTGTTTATGCGTTCCGTAAAAAATGCGTAGGAAAAATAACGCACAAGCCGCCAGCGGGATACATCCGAATTTTCGGGATGCACCTTTCCCTTTCGCGAGGGCTTGGACAATCGCCAGCGTCATGGTTATAATTCCGGTCGGGTCCACCTGCTGGCAACAGCGGCGTGGATATCATGTGTGTTCGCACCTGGTTTGGGATTGACGTATGCAAAGGATGTAGGTGCTATGGTTGCACTGATTGTGATTATTATCCTGGATGTGATTATCGTTGGGCTGTTGCTGTACTGGGGCACAAAGCACGACGCTCACAACGAGATTCGCAGTCCGGAATCGTCGAAGGCGGTTCAGATTCTGGCGGCGCAGACCGAAGCTATCGAAGCGGCGCACGCCGAAGCCGCCACGTCTGAAGAAACCCCCGCCGAAGTCGTAGCCGACATGCCAGCCGAAGAGACGACGGAAGCGGTCGCCGAGGCCGAAGCCCGCGCCGAGACCGCCCTGGAAGAAGAGATGGCGGCGGTCACGGGTGTCACGCCCGAAGGCAAGAAACAGGAACCAGCCCGCCCGAAGGGCCGCCCCGGCGCGCGCGTCACCGACGAGGAATCGCCGCTGGGCGACGAAGAAGCGCGCAAGAAGCGCCGCGAGGAAGCCCTCAAACGCAAGGCCGCCCGCCAGGCACAGAGAGGCGGCGAGTAAGTCCGGCGCGACCGGTGATATAATGGGGGTAGGCAGACTGGAGAAGATCGCATGTCCGCTTTACCACAACCACAGTCGCAGCCACTGCGCATGACCGAGGCCGAATATCTGGAATTTGAGCGCGCCAGCGAGACCAAGCACGAATACATCGCCGGCGAAGTATTCGCTATGACCGGGGCGAGTGAAGCGCATAATCTGATTACATCGAATGTCATCTTTGCGCTTAGAAGCCAAATGCGCGGACGCCCCTGCAAAGTCTATCCTGGCGATATGCGGGTGCAGATAAGGCCGTCGGGATTGTACACCTACCCCGACATCAGCGTGGTATGTGGCGAATCCATCCTCGCCGATGACCAGCATCTCGACACGCTGACCAACCCCACGCTGATTATCGAGGTGCTGTCACCTTCGACCGAGTTGTACGACCGGGGACGCAAATTCCGGTACTACCGCCAGATCGAATCGCTGCGCGAGTATGTGCTGATCGCTCAGGACGCGCCGCGCATCGAGCGTTTTGTGCGCCAGGGTGACGTATGGCAGTTCAGCGATGCCGCCGGCCTGGATGCCAGCCTGGAGCTGCCGTCAATCGGCTGTACGCTGGCGCTGGGCGAGGTCTACGAGCAGGTGACATTCGAAGCCGAAGAAGAAGGGCCACCCCAGCCCACCAACGAAACAAAAACGGGCGAGTAAGCTGTCCTCACTCGCCCGCTGTCTGTACCTGTATACTCTTGCTACTCGAACGTGACTTCAATCCACTGGTCGGTTTCCAGCGTCAGCCGGAAGTCGAGCACAAGCTGGTCCAGGCTGTAGCTGGTGGCTGGGGCCGGTGACGTATTCACCACGCGCGCGCCCGGCGGCAGCGTCACCTGAACGGTGACCGGCTCCGGACTCATGCCGGGCTGCTTTTGCACCAGCAAACGATAACGCTGGTACGGGCCGACCTGCTCAATAAGCGGCGGTGTCTCGTATTCAAAGCGGAAGCGGGCGCTGTCGTCGTAACGCACGCCGACCCGGCTCACCAGGATGGTATGTTCGTCCTGGGCGACTGTCTGCACCCGTTCGTCGATGTTGCCGGTGGCGACGATGCTGCTCTGTGCGGGGACGAACACCTGTAGCAGGTTGCCGTAATCCAGCCGGCCATGATACAGCGGATTCACCGCCGGGTCCTCTTCGGCGACGCGCGCCGGATAGTCATAGGCGATCGTCGTGCGACCGTGCAGCGTGCCATCGGCGCGAATCTGAACGTCGTAAGTCGTCTGGCGCAGAATCGACCGGTTGGACTTGTTGCCCAGGTTGGCATCGGCCACCAGCAGATAGTCATGGTCCACGCCCGGCCGCTGCGCGCCCGACCAGCCCAGCACGTCCATCGCCTGGGCCAGACGCTCGTCGGGGAAGTAGATCATGATGTGCTTCTGCTGCAGGGCTTCCAGCGCCACGCCCAGCAGATCGGCGTTCTGCTGCGCCTGCTCGCTGACGGTCTGCCAATCGGAGAAAATCTGGCGGTAGACATCGGCCACGAAACGCTTGTGCGGCAGCTCGCCTTCGCCAAAAGCGCGGATGTCATAGACGATCTCGCGGAAGTTCTGCGGCGTGATGGTGACATCGTAGCCGGGCACATGCACCTGCCCCAGAATACTGAGTACCGCCTCGAAGCCGTAGATGTCGATGGCGATGACACCGTTCACTGGCGACTGCGGATTGTTGCCGGTGTTGTAGTACCAGCGCGCCATAGCCGCCGTCGACGGAAAATCGACGTACCAACTGCCATCCCAGGCGGCGGTGATGGGCCGGTTGAACTGAATCCACCAGTCCGGCAGGGGAATCTCGCTGGCCAGTTCGTCATCGGGTGGAATGGGGCTGGTGACAGTGCTGGGACTGTAACTGTAATCCACGATGCGCCCGTTGCGGACAGTCATCCAGCCATACGTGCTGATATACCCGCCAGAAGGCCGCAGTTCGTCGCTGTTCTGCGCCAGAATAAGATAGCGCTGCGTATCCTGCAGGCCCAGCGCCTCGGTGAGCAGTTCCGGCGCGTCCAGCAGCAGCGTGTTCATGTCCTCAATCTGCTGGTAGTAGGCTTCCAGGTCCTCAAGCTGAAGCAGCAGCGAGGCCGAGATGCCAGTCAGGTCCATGCTGTCGATGAGGCTGCGCGCCTGCGCCAGATGGTCCGACGCGCTGATGAACTGGCCGCGCCCGATGGTCAGCAGTTCGACGATGCGCTCGCCGGACGAGATGCCACCAGCCAGCGCGCCTTCGTCTTCGCCGGCGACCATAAAGAAGATGGTCGGTTCGATACCGGCCAGCATACGCTGGCCCGCCGCCGCGAGCGCCTGCCCGGCTTCCAGCGAGTCGAGCATGATGCCCCAGTCCGGGTTGAGTGTCGTCAGCGGGGCGACCAGCCGGGTGCGCTGCTGCATACGCCCCAGATTGCGCGACACTTCGTTAAGGCTGGACTCCACGCGATTGAAGTCATTGAGGGTGAGTTCGGTACCGGCCTTGCTGCCGAGTGTACCCATCACACGGTTAAGGCTGCGCAATGAGCTTTCAAGGTTGTTGCTGGCATCGGCGATGAGGACGGCCTGCCCCACACCGAGGACGATAATCACAATCACCACCGACACCACCAGCGCCCGCCAGGGCAGCAACCGCCCCAGCCAGCGCCGCACCCGTTTAATGCGCGACCGGCGACGACGGCGTACCATGCGATGCTCTTCGGGCAGAGCGACATCCTGTATCGGTTGGGTCTTTGCAGGTTGGGCCATAAGCTGGTTCGCTCTCGAATTCCTTTAATCCGCCGCCTGATTATAGTGAGGTTTGGCGAAATGGACCAGTTGGTTCAGGCACGCTATCGAGTCAGTCGCCCGCCCGGCTGTCAACTGCTCTACCTGATGCAGGAAACCGTCAGCGTCGAAACTATCCGTCCAGGTATGCAGCTTGATGATGTGCGGGTGGATGGTCGGCTCCGGGCCTTCGCTCTCGTCGTACAGTTCCTCGTGGAGCTTCTCGCCGGGACGCCTGCCGGTAATTCGTATGGGGATGTCCACGTGCGGGCGCAGCCCGCGCAGGCGGATCATGCGCTCGGCGATGTCCATGATGCGCACCACCTCGCCCATGCGCAGCACGAAGATGTCGTCGCCGTTGGTCAGGCAGCCGGCATGGATCACCAGATTGACCGCCTCGGCGATGCTCATGAAGTAGCGCGTCATGCTGGCGTCGGTGATCGTCACCGGGCCGCCGTTGTCGATCTGCCGGTTGAAGGTCGGCACCACGCTGCCCCGGCTGCCGAGCACGTTGCCGAAGCGCACCGCCGCGAACAGTGTTTTATGGCCATTCTGGCAGGCGAGCGCGTGCAGGGTCAGTTCGCCCAGGCGTTTGGTGGCGCCCATCACACTGGACGGGTTGACGGCCTTATCGGTCGAGATGAGGACGAAGCGTTCCGCACCGGAATCGCGGGCGCACTCGGCCAGGTTGCGCGTGCCGCTCACGTTGACGCGGATGCCTTCTTCTGGATAGTGTTCCAGCATGGGCACGTGCTTGTAAGCCGCCGCGTGAAACACCACCTGCGGTTGGTGGCGGGCGAACACGCTGCAGACGATGTGCCGGTGAGTGACATCGGCCAGCACCGGAACCAGGTCCAGGTCAGGATGGCGCGCCTGCAGGTCGATGAGCAGGTCGTGCAGGGCGCTCTCGTTGTTATCCAGGATGACGAGCCGCACCGGGTCGAAAGTGGCCATCTGGCGGCACAGCTCAGAGCCGATAGACCCCGCCGCGCCGGTAACCAGCACGACTTTGCCGGTGACCGGCCCCAGATCGACGGCGTCGTGGCGCGTCACCAACGAACGCCCGATGAGGTCTTCCGGCTGGACGCTGCGCAACACCGGCGCGCCCTTCGACGAGCCGTTGAGCAGCGCCAGCGTGTCCGGCACGACTTTGATGCGGGCCGGGGTGCGTTCGCAGTAGCTGAGGATGTCGCGGAAGTCGTGGCCGCTGATGTTGTGGATGGCGACCACGATCAGGTCGATGTCGTGTTCTTCGACCAGCCGGGGAATATCCACCCGGCCGCCCAGCACCGGGCAGCCCTCGACATACATGTGCTGCTTGTAGTCGGAGTCGTCCACGAAGCCGGCAACCTCGTGCCGGATGTCATCATCGGCCCGGTGCTGCCGCAGGCGCATGGCCATCATCTGGCCGGACTCACCCGCGCCCACAATCAGCACCCGCGAGCGGCTCGGCTGCTCCGGGAAGCGCTGGAACCAGACCGCCTGCCAGCGCCACTGCAATCCGCTGATGAGCCGCGACCGGTAGCGCACCGCCACCAGACTGCCCGCCACCAGCAGGTTGGCCAGCAGCACCACGCTCATCGGCAGTGGGCGCGGCGACACCAGCGCGTTGGTCAGGACGATAGCCGGCAGGGCCGTCATCACCGCGTAAACCAGCAGCGAAGCGTGGTGGCCGCTGGTCTGCGGCCAGATGCGATTATAGACGCCGTGCAGCAGCAGCGACAGCAGCGTGACGACAGTGGCAAAGACGATAAACGCGCCGCTCTTGACGAAGTCCAACTCAGTCGTAATGGAGCGGACCCAGTACGAAACCATATAACACGTAATTACGATAGCCGCGTCTGTGATGCCCCATTTCATCACATGCCTTAAGCGGCGGCGGCTGATGTCCAGATGGAGCAGCCTGCGCAGTGTCTGCATGTTTAAGCTCTCTTGCTATGTGAACTTTTCACGTCCTGCTTTGAGCTTGATATGTTCGATGAAGCGGTTCTATCCAGCTTCGCCGTTGTGGTTACCGAATCGGCTTCCCCGGTACGCCGCCCGTAGCAGGCGGCGCACGTCCTGCTGCCCGTTCTCAGGCTTTTTGGCCCACTTTACCGGGTTTCTTGCTTTCTGACGATTGGTAATAGTACGTATAGTAGCCGTAGTAGTCCTCGTCGCGCATGTTGGTACCGTTGAGAACGATACCGACAATCTCCATGTTGATGTTGGTGAACCGCTCTTTGGCGCGCGCCGCCGCGTTGCGCCGCGTTTTGGTCGCCTCGACGACCATCACCACATGCGCATCGACCGCACCCGCCAGCACCATGCTGTCAGACACCACCAGGCAGGGCGGCGTGTCGAAGATGATGACATCTGGCTGCAGCGCCCGGTGAAAAATATCGACCCAGCGCGTCATGTAAGTCGAACCCAGCATCTCGGCGGGATTCTTGGGCATGAAGCCGCTGGTAATCACCTGAAGATTGGGCACGCCGCTGTCCTGGATACACTGCATCCAGCTCTGGGTGTTCAGTTCAAAGTCCGTGTGCGCGCTGGAGCCATTCTGAACCTGCGGCGGGTTGGTCAGCAGCGTGCTGAGGCCCAGCTCGTTAGACAGCCCGAACACCTGTTGCAGTTTGGGCCGGCGCATGTCGGCGTCGATGAGCAGCACGCGCATATCGGCCAGCGCCATCGAAATCGCCAGATTGGCCGCTGTAACCGTCTTACCCTCTTCCGGTGAGGCGCTGGTGATAATATAGGGCCGCTTGGAATTGGTGCCACCAGCGAACAGAAGATTGGTCCGCAGCGTCCGGTATTCTTCCGGTATTCGGGAGAACAGGTCGCTGGTGATGAGCTTCTTGTGGTAGCTATCTTTCTTTTTGCCGTGCCGCGAGATGACACCGATGACCGGTGTCTGAAGCGTCTGCACGACCTCGTCGGCGGTGCGGAAGGTATCGTTGAGATACTCGATCAGCAGCACGCCACCGCCCGCCAGCGCCAGGCCGACCATCGCGCCCAGTAGCGTCGCGTTGAGCGTGCTCGTGCCCACGACCGCGCCAGAGACACGCGCCTGCTCCACGATTTCCAGCGAGTTACGGCGCTGCTGAAGGCTGGCGATGCTGCTGCTGAAACTGGCGATATTAGCTGACGACTGGTTGATCTGGTCGATGAGCGTATTGCGCTGCTCGCTCAACCGGTCAATCGTCTCGGCGTCGCCGGTGTCGCTGATCTGCTCGTTGATGGCCGAAAGCTGCAAACGCAGCCCGTCGAGTTCCTGGCGGATCGCCTGAATCTGGTCGTTGGCGATGTCGATCTGCGCCTGCTGCTCGGTGGTCAGATTGGTCGGACTTTCCAGGATGAGCTGGCGCGCCAGTTCGTTGGCGATATCTGCCGCCAGCACCGGGTCGGTATACGTCACGGCGATCACCAGCAGCGACGTATTGGGGACAATGCGCGTGGTAATCGTGCTGCGCAGGCCACCGGGCGACAGCGGCAGGTTGAGGGCATCAATCGTCGATTGCAGCAGGTCGTGCGTGCGGACGATCTCGGCGTAGGTCTGGGCCAGGTCCTGCCCCAGGCGAATCTCACCAGAGTCAGGATTCGGCGACTGCAAAAAGCTGCCGATGGCGACTTTCACCTCGGAGCGATATTCCGGTGTCGCGCTGCTGCGCGTGATGAAACTAATGCTGCCGCCGATAAACGCCGCCAGCAGCAGCAACCAGGCCCACCGGCGAAAGAGCCGGATATATTGGATCAATTCCATTGCGTGTTATCAGTCCCCTAACACCAAAGCGCAGCCGCCACTTGCTCGAATGGCATCGCAGCGGTGACGGCCTGCGCCGGGTACGTTGTTATCACCTGTCAGCTAAACCTCAGGGCAGCGGCGGCAGTGTCGCTCCACCGATGGCCGAGGGGTCGCTGCTAATCACCTCTTCGATAATCTCCAGAATGCGCTCCAGTACCTCATCGGGCACGAACGGCAGCAACCGCCGCTCCACCAGCGCCCGGATGAGATCGCGGGCGAACTCTGCCCACTGGAACGGAACCGGTCCCACGCCAGGGAGTCCCACGCAGCCAAAGGTATTGAAGAGCGCGCCCGAGTCGGTGTAGATGGTGGCGTTCAGTTCCGCCATGCGCTGCCAGTTGGCCAGCGTGAGGTTCGCATCTTCCAGCAGTTGGCCGTAAGCCTGCGACAGCCCAGCCATCACCCCGGCCAGGTCCGCCACCGGCTCATCGACTGGCTGGCCGTCCGGCGTCAGGAAGATAAGCGTCCCGCCCGCCTGCGTGCCCAGCACATAGCTCACGGAGTCGTCCAGCTCGGAGACCAGCGTCAGCCGTCCGCCTTCGGGGACCAGCCAGCCAGTGCCGGCGCTGTCAGAAAGCATGAAGTAGCCATCCTCGGATGGCATGACACCCAGGCCCGCCGCCTGCAGCGCGTTGATGAACCGCACCATGCGGGTGCCATCCACCATAATGTCAAGCGGTGTGGTGGCCGTCAGCGCGGCGCGCTGGCCAGGGTCCACGAACTGGCCGAAGGCCGTCTCGCGGATACACACCTGATGCGCGCGACCACTATAGAGATCGGTAATCGTGTTATAAGAGTTCTCCTGCGGGCCGATAACACCGCTGGCGCGCAGAATACCCACCGAGCGCAACCGGGTCGCTACCGCGTTGGCCAGGAAATCAGTTTCGATGCCAGACGGTCCGGCGACGGTCATATGGCCGGTCGCCTGCCGGCAGATTTCCTCAGCGCCAGTCTCAAAGGCGAAGACCTGCAGCGGGGTCTGCATGTTGGCGCTTACCGCTGGCAGCGCGTCGAGATCGGCACCGGCAGCCAGCGCCTCGACCGGCAGCCAGGCCGTGTTGCGCGTGGCGAAGTCGGTTTCAAACTCGGCGATCACACGCACATATTCGCCGTTCTCGTGGATCAGATCGGCCAGGAAGGTATCACCCTGCTGCGCCGTGAGGACCGGCTCGGAGTCGATGCCGGGCAACGTCACGTTGAACGACGACACCACGCCCACGAAATCGGGCGGCAGACTGAGCAGTTCGACGCTCTCCGCCTCGACCACCACCTCGACCGGGTCGCCATTGAAGACCAGGGCGCGCGACGGCGCCACCGCGTTAATCAGCGTTTGCTCGCCGACCATCACCAGATTGACGAATTGATCCGCCTCATTGGGCAGGTTGGCCTGAATATTCACCGCGACGGCCCCCAGCGAACCACCGGGCACATCGGGATTGAAGCCACCCAGGCTGATGGCCGCCAGTTGATCGATTGGCGCACGCGCACCCACGCTGTCAAAAGACACTTCACCCGGCTCGCCGAAGAATGCGGCATCGACAGCACCGGACCCGTAGCAAATCTGATTGGGGCCTAAGTTGGCACAGTTAAACGCCAGCTCGTCCAGCGCGCGCTGCACGACGACCCGGCAAAAGCTGCCAGCCTCGTCATCCTGCGCCTGGACCATACCGGAAAAACTGAGCATAACCAACAGAATAAGAACTATACTTGCGGTGAGTCTTCTGTGCATGGGTTCAACCTCGTGCGTTCTAACAGGCGACGATTCGTATTGCCTTACTGTTGACTGGCAAACTGTGAGAGCGAGACCAGGCGCTGTGTCGAGCACTGACGCAAACGACAATTATACTAATATTAAGAAGTGTATGCAAAAATCTGTACAACTTGTTAAACCAACTGTCATTATCTATTGTTACAGGTTATTTCATAGACCTTACCTGATAGATAAAATTATAACACACCTTTCTGTGCGGCCCAACAGGCATAATCAGGTTCAGCAGGTTATCGCAGTAACTACTCAGCAAGGTTCTCGTGGGGGCGCTGCCCCCACACCCCCG
>CAZXCK010000058.1:0-10707 GCA_964639225.1 uncultured Anaerolineaceae bacterium
CAGAATGCCAACAATCGCCAGCAGCAGCGCCGCCAGCGCCGAGAGCGTCATCACCGACGATGCCAGCCGCCACGCGCCGTCGTCGTCATCGGCGGCCAGGAAGCGGGCAAACACGGGAATAAACGACGATCCCAGCGCACCGCCCGCCACCAGCGTAAACAATACTTCGGGGATGCGCTGCGCCGCGTAGAAAGCGTCCAGTTCCACGCCCGCGCCAAACTGCGCGCTGAAGACGGCGGTACGCACCACGCCCAGCACGCCGCTCGCCAGGAAGCCCAGCAGCACCACCAGCGCGGCCTGGATGATCTGCGCGTTGCTCAGCGCCCTGGAACGCGATTCCGGTTGTGACATGCGGCTTTTATACCCGGTGGCTTTCGAGTTGGCGACGGCGAATTTCGTAATCCGGCACATACTGGCCCACCAGCGACCAGAAGGCCGGGCTGTGATCGAAGACGATCATGTGCGCCAGCTCGTGAACGACGACATACTCAATCAGTGGCAGCGGCAGATAGACCAGCGCCGCATTCAGCGTGATGCTGCCCCGCGACGAACACGACCCCCATTTGCGCGTCATGGCCCGGAACTGCACTCGCCCTGGGTCCACGCCCAGGCGCACGGCCCAGGCATCAACCAGCAGGCGAATCTCAGCAGTCGAGAACAGCGGCTCCGAGCGCTCCGCCGGGATGTGTGGCCCCAGCTTCTCCAGGCCGTGCTCGATGAAACGCTTCACGCGGCGGTCGCTGCGGCGTATCCAGTTGGGGATGAGCACCAGCACATCACCAGCAGGCGTAACGCGCATCGCCATCGACTTGCGCCGCTGCTGCTCGATGATGACGTTGGGTTGGGGTGGTTTCGTCTGTCGTTTCATGCCCGGAAGTCTACACCGGCGCGCGCCAACAAAAAAGGCCGAGGATGTTCCCCGGCCTGTGAGGTTGTGCCGCGCAGGTCTAATCCATCGCGCCGACGAAAACCGTCTCGGCGTCGGCGGGTTCGGCGATGTCGTCCCGGAAGGCCAGCACGTTGACCTGACTCAGAGTCCACAGCGAGACACCCAGGCCAACCACGCCCACCACAAACACCATGCCATACGACAGCGCCAGATCGCCGGAGACACGCAGCACCAGGTCGCGCATCACGCCGCCGCCGCTGACTCCCAGTCCACGCGAGAGCGTCACCACCAGCGTCCAGAAGCCCAGGAACGTCCCGGCGCGGCTGGCCGGACTCATGTCCATCATCAGGCCCAGCGTGCCCACATTCCAGAAGCCAAGCCCCAACCCCAGCAGAATCAGGCCGGGGATGATAACCGCTTCTACGTGGCCCAGCGCCGAATAGGCGAACAGCATAAACGTGAAGAACAGCAGGATGACCCCGGCATACGACATGACGGTATTCGTCAGGAAACGATAGCGCCGGGCCATCACCAGAAACATAATCGTGCCCAGGATCGACGCGCCGCCCCAGTAAGCCGAGAAGCGCGTCGTGTTCGCCGCACTGGTGCCGAACACATCGGCGGCGAACGGTTCCAGCACCAAATCCTGCGAGAAAGCGAAGATCATCGACAGCGACAGGTAAAACATGAAGAAACGCATCGGACGGCTGCGCCACGCCAGACTCAGGTCCTGCATCATCGACGTTTCCGGCGCGCTGCCCGGCGTATTGTCGATACGGCGCGCGTGGCGTTCCTCGCGCCAGACCGACACAAACCACAGCGCGCCCATCACCGCTGCCGCCACAATAAACAGCGTCAGCAGGGCATCGGCGGTGAAGCCCGGTGGCTCAATCGGCTGGCCCAGCGCAGACGGCAGCAGCACGTAATCCATGAAGGTACTGGCACTCGAGGGCAGCAGCAGGCCAAAAAACACACCGCCAAGTGTGAAACCAAGCAGCAGAAAGGTCCACACCACGCCCACCGCGCGCCCGCGCTGCGCCTCACCGGCTCGGTCGTAGATCAGCGCCAGGAAGGTGCTGCCGGAGATGGCGCTGCCCAGGCTGAACAACAGCAGCGACACCACCAGCCCGGACCACACCAGCATCGTCGCCGGTTGACCGTCCACCAGCAGCGCCGTCAGACCGCCCAGGCCCACCGTGCTGAGGACCATCATCGCCCGGCCCAGCCACACCCAGAACAGCCGCCGCGTGCCCATCACCGTGCGCTGGTCAGAGACGCGCCCGGCCCACACGCCCAGCGGCGCTAAAAAGTAGCGCAGACTGACCAGAATACCCACTGGCGTCGCCGCGAAACCCAGGTCGCTGATCATGATGCGGTTCCACACGCCGGTCGTCACCACATCGGCCATGCCAGAGCCAAGATGAAAAAGACCGATCTTCATGTTGCGACCTACACTGAGGTTCGGTTGCTGATTGTTCGCCATCTGCTACCCGTTTTTGAACGCTATTGTAGATTTACATAGATTTTCATGCAGATTATAGCGAATCAAAAGCGTTTTGCTATTGTGTCTTGCCGCTGCTATAGGTTTTCTCAGATTTGGGGGTTAACGCAGCGCCGCGAACGGTCCCTGACGCTGCCGGACTCGCTGGCGGATTTCGTCCACAGCCGCCAGAGCCGCCGCCTGCTCCGCCGGGTCGAGTTGCAGCTCGTCGAATTCGTCCTCATCCAGCAGGGTAATCTTCCCCTGCGGGCTGACGAACACATCCAGCGCCAGATCGTCGGCGGCGACGGTATCGGCGGTGATCTCCGCCGGGCGGGTGATGTTGCAGTACCAGCCTTTGATCGGCCCGCCGTCGCCGTCGTGGATCTGAAACACGTTGTAGTAACGGTCGGCGTAGAACCACTCGACCATCAGATCGCCCTTGCGGAACGTCACCAGGCCGATATCGACCAGCTCGCGGCCAAAATAGGCGTGCAGCCGCAGCCAGTCCGCGCCGCGCTCGACGACGGTGCCCCTGTAATGCCAGACCGGGCGACCCCGGTGATCGTGTTTGTAGACGGTGATGGCGGTCATGGTTTTCAGGCGCGGCCTTCGGTGCGGATATACAGCAGCAGCCCCTCGCCGAAGCTGATGTGAACCGGCACGGACTCCATGACGTTGCTGACACCGCGCGCCGGGCCAAAGTCCAGCGTCTCGTCCTCAAGCGGGTATTGCAGGCCGCCCGTGCGGATGCCATGTACCGCGCCGGACAGCGGAATCAGCGAAACGGTATCGCCGGGCGTGCCGTCCAGTGTGTACGCGCCGGGATGCAGCAAACGGGCTTCCTGCCGCCCGGCCACGAGCCGCACATCACACTCAGACAACTGCGGCAGCATCAGCAGATGCACATTGGCGATGGTCTGGTCCAGACGGTCGCCCAGCCCGCCGATAATGCGCAGCCAGCAGTAACCGCGCTCGACCAGATAGGTCAGCGCCAGTTCCAGGTCGGTGGCGTCTTTCTCCGGTGGATGGCGCACAATCTCGGCCCCGGCCTGTTCCAGCGCATCCAGCTCCCCATCGGAGAGCGAGTCCATATCGCCGATGACGACATCGACATGCAGGCCGAAGTGCTGCGCCACCCGCGCGCCGCCATCCGCCGCCACAATCAGCGGACTCTCGACCGCCGCCAGTGTATGCCGAACCACCGGGCCGTCCAGTACATCCCCGTTTGCGAAAACCAGCGCGTGAGTCATGGTTAGCGGCTGCGACGCCGCCAGCGCTCCTTCAGTTCGATTTTGTTGAGGTCCGGTATTTCGAGGAAAGTTCCCACCATCTGCTGAAACAGATCGTATTCCAGCATGGGGAAGTGACGCACCCCCGGCAGCGGAAACGGCAGCACCGTGTCATCTTTGCCCCGCGTGACGTAATCCCACACAGCGTCGCCCGGCGCCGGGATAAGCGGGTCGTCCGCGCCGTGTACGACAATTGCCGGCATGGGCATCTGGCACAGCGCATCCAGCATCAGGCCAGCGTCGAAACGCTGCGCGCTGGCGGCCAGCACCGCCGGGTCGGTGCGCCGGATATCAGCTTCCAGCTTTTCGAACTCCGGCTCAGAGCGTTTGAAACAGCGCACCAGCAGATTATCCAGGCTGCCGGCCAGCGCTGCCTGCAGTGGATTCCTGCCATTAGCCGACATCGCAACCTGCGGCAGGGGTGGCAGCGGCAGCGGGCGGCTGTTGTGCGCGCCGCGCAGGGCCGCGGAGCCACGTTCCAGCGCCGCCTGACGCAGCCGGTCGCGGTCGATCATGCGCGGGTTGGCCAGCGTCTGGTTATCAACACTGGCGATGGTGCGCTCTGGGTCGAACGGCTCCGGCTGAAGCTCAGCAGGGCGGTTGGCCAGCGTCTTGTCTTTTGGTCCGCTGCGCAGCGGCCCCCGGCCCTTGCTGGCCAGCGGCCCCTCGACATCACCACGCGGCCTGCCGGAACTGCCATTGGCCGCCACCGGAGCCGGCAGCGGCGACGGCTGGCGCGTCTCCAGATTGCCAGGGTCGAACAGCGGCGCGCTGACCAGCATCATACGGGCGACGCGCTCCGGGTACAGGCGCGCAAATTCCAGCAGCACCTGCGCCCCCAGCCCGTGACCGATCATGGCCGCTTTGGGCACGCCGAGCTGCTGCATCAGCTCATCCAGCAGATGCACCTGCCGGGCGACACTGTAGCGTGCCGGATTCTTGCTGGAGTCGCCGTAGCCAAACAGATCCATCGCGTACACGCGGTATTTGAGTTGAAGCTGGCGCATGGTGGGCACCCAGTAGCGCCACGAGCCAAGCCAGCCGTGTATCAGAATCACCGGGCGCCCCCGGCCTAACACTTCGTAATGGACTAAATCGCCGTCAATGTTGATGACACTCATGACAGTCTGTTTACCTTGTTGTCGCCTGCGTATCTGTCACCGGTGCCGGGCATCACGCCATCCCCATTCGCTGCAAAATACCGTTGATGTGCTCCGTCAGTTCCGCCGGGGCGAAGGGCTTCAGAATGTAATCGTCGGCACCGGCTTCCAGCCCGGTGGCGACTTCGGTGTCCTGCCCCTTCGCTGACAGGAATACCACCGGCGTATGTTTAAGGCTGTCTATCGCTTTGATCTGGCGACAGGCTTCATATCCCGTGAGCCGGGGCATGCGCACGTCCATCAGAATCAGATCGGGCAGCAGCGCCTGCGCCTGTTCGACGGCCTCCTCGCCGTTAGCGGCGGTGAAGATCTCGTGACCGGCGAAAGTCAGCGTGAACTTGATTAATTCGCGGATGTCGCGTTCATCTTCAGCGACGAGAATGCGGGCCATACTGTCTGTTTGCTCCTATTGACCACCGGCGCCGGTATCGTGGCTGCCGTTGCCAGCAGCAACCGGCACAAAGCCCGGCTGGCGCAGCGGTATCGTGATGAAAAAGGTCGTGCCCGCATCGACTTCGGATTCAAACCACACACGACCCCCGTGCATCTCCACCAGTTCGCGGACGATGGGCAATCCCAGGCCGGTCCCGGCCACGTCCAGCGCCAGCGCCGTCTCGTCGTGACGCTCGAAGCGCCGCCAGATGCGGTCGCGGAAGTCCTCCGGGATGCCCACACCGCTGTCGCGCACGGTGAACAGCATCAGCCGCCCGCTGGAATCGGGCTGCATGTCGATGTCAATCGTACCACCCGCCGGGGTGTAGTTAAAGGCATTGTCGATGACGTTGGTCAGGGCGCGGGTCATCTTGTGGGCGTCCAGCGGCACCGGCGGCAGTTCTGGCCGGGGCGTGAAGTTGATCTGCAAATCCTTGCGCTGGTGCTGCGGACGCGCCAGCAGCGTATCCAGGCTGGACCGCACTAACTGGTTGACATCGACCGCCGTCAGGCTGAGCTGCTCGCGCCCGGAGTCGATCTGCGAGATGTTGAGCACGTCCTCGACCAGCGTCGTCAGGCGCAGCACATTGTCGCGGATGGTTTGCAGGGTGCTTTTCTGCATGTCGCTCAGTTCACCGGCGGCCCCCATCAGCAGCAGATCGGTGTAACCCTTGATCGGCGTCAGCGGTGTGCGGAACTCGTGCGAGACGTTGGAGACGAACTGGCTCTTGCTGCGGTCGGCTTCGACCTCGCGACTGATGTCGCGCAGCACAGCCACCGCACCCAGGTAGCGCTCGGCGGTATGCACCGGCGACAGGTGAATGCTGACGATCTGCTGGTCGTCGAGTTCCAGGCGCTGTGCCGTGATCTCGTCCGGGTCATCGCGGTCCAGCATGGCGATGCGGTTGAGCAGCGCGCTGGCCCAGGTGGCGGTGATGACATCGCCGGTTTCCAGCAGCGAGTCCAGGGTGGCATCCAGCACGTCCTGGCGCGGTGCCTGCAGAATCCGCTCCGCCGCCGTGTTGAACAGGATCAGGCGATTTTCGTCGTTAATCAGGATCACGCCATCGCCGATACTTTCGAGGATGGCCTTGTTTTTCTCGGCTTCTTCCTGCTCGTTGCGCAGCAGCGCGCCCAGACGCTCGGCCTGGTCGCGGATCATCTTGTACAGCTCGGCGTTGTTGAAGGCCGACGCCACCTGGTTGGCCGCCGCCACCATCAACCCCAGGTGCGACTCCATGAAAGCGTCGGCGACATCGCTGACGAATACCATCACGCCGTGTAGTTCCTCGTTCGTCTCCAGCAGAACAGCCAGCGCGCTGCGCCAGGTAGCCGCGCCGGGCGCTTCGGCATCCCAGAAATCGGCGGTGTGCAGGTCGTGGACCAACATAACGCCCTCTTCCTGCTCAATCAGCCAGCGGGCCAGCGTCTCCGCCGGGTGATAGTCGCGTGTGCCGTCCGGCGTTTTTTGCAGAGATGTGGGGTTAATCACCGCGCGCGTGTAAAGCTGGTCGGTGAACGGCTCGAACTGCATAATCACGCCATCGCGCGCGTTGACCGCTTTGGCTACCATCCCCAGCGCGCGCGGCATCAGGCGTTCCATATCCAGCGTGCGCGCCAGCTCTGACGTAATCTGGTACAGCGTGTCGATGCGGTCGCGTTCCTGTTCCAGTTCGCGGGTGCGTTCGGCGACCTGCCGGTTGAGGTCATCGGCGAAGTTGCTGATGCGGCGGAACAGGCGCGCGTTCTGGATGGCGGCGCCAAGCTGAGAGCCGACCGTCGTCAGGATACGCTGCTCATTGATGTTGAAGGCGCGCGTACGTTCGCTGTCGCGGACAGCCAGCACACCATGAACTTCGTCACCGGCGATGAGGGGCACACCCAGGTAGCTCTTGGCATCGCCCTCGCCGTTGATGATTCCCAGGCTGCGACGCAGTTCATCCGGGCTGTAGTAGTCGGCGCCCAGGTTCAGCGGGCGGCGCTGCTTAATGATATACGAGACCTCATCGCTGCCCAGTTCGCGTGGCGCGATCTCCGCCGACTGTCCCGCTTTGACGACCAGCGGGAAGGTGATGGCCTGCGTCTCGGCCTCGTAGAGCGCCAGATACAGATCGCTGGCGCCAGTCACCGCCGGCACCTGGTCACGCACAATGGCAATCATGTCGTTAAGGTCCAGCGTGCTGGAGATGGCCCGGCTGAGGTCGTTGATAATCAGCGACTCCTCGAAGTGGGCGGCGGTCTCGGCGGAGAGGCGCGCGTTCTCGATGGCGACGGCTACCTGAGCGCCCAGCGCGCGCGCCAGCCTCACTTTCTGCTGCGTGACGATGCGATCTTCGCTGGTCTGCTCCAGTTGCAGCAGGCCGATGGACGCATCACGCACCACCAGCGGCACCAGCATACGCACATTGTAACCGCGCTCGGTCATCTCCAGGCGCTCACGCGGGTACGGGTTCTGCTCGTCGTTGTCGATGATGACGACCACATCGCGGTTACGCAGCGTGTGCAGCCGTGCCGGGTAGTTGGTCAGGTCGTGGCGTGTGCCGCGCGGCAGTACCTGCGTCGGATCATCGCCCATGTTGCGCTCAAGCTGCACTTCAAGCGAGTTATCCACCTCGTCCCAGATCATGATCGAGCAGGCTTCCACGCCCAGCGCGCCGAACATCAGGTCAACCACGTTGCGCAGCACCGTGTTGAGATCGGTCGTCATCGACGTGGCCTGTGCCGCTTCCAGCAGCGTGCTGAGTTCGTTGGTGCGGTCGAAGGTCTGCTCGAACAGGTCAGCGTTGGCCAGGGCGATAGCCACCTGGCTGGCAAAAGCGAAGCCCACATGATGATCGGACGGGTTCTCATAAGCGCCGGCCCGTGAATGCGAGAGCATCACCATGCCGACCACATGGAACTGATTCACCAGCGGCAGGCCCATCCAGCTCTGGCTGGCGGCGTGCAGCGGTATTTCGTGCGTTAACTGCGACGGCTCGTTGACGGCCAGCGCCCGCTGCGACTCGATCATCTGCTGAATCAGCGGATATTCGCTGAACGTAAACGTGTGGTCCGGCTGGGAATCGTCCACCAGTTCGCCGGTGGACCCTTGCAGCACCATCGACGAGCCATGACGCCGCCACAGCGTCATGCCCCTGTGTTCGACCAGATCGCCCATCTTCGTGAGCGCCATCTGGATGACTTCATCGCGTTCCAGCGACGACGTAATCCGGTTGGAGATTTCCGTCAGCGCGGCGAGCTGTTCGGCGCGAGCCTGCATCGCCAGTTCGAGCAGGGCGCGCTCGGTCACGTCCTCGACCAGCATCACCGCGCCGCGCACGGCATCGGCGGCGCGCAGCGGATACAGGTAGAAGCTCATCACCAGCGGATCGTCCGCGTCGGGCGCGGTCAGAGTCTGGTTGATGCGCTCGCGCGGGGCGCCGGTGGCCAGCACCGCCGTCAGATCGTCGCCGATCAGGTCGCGCAGTTCCGGGCGATAATCCAACAGATGCTGGTTGGCGCTGTGAACGGGCCAGCCGAAACGCTCCTGCATGAAGCTGTTCGACAGGATGATCTGCCCGGCGTCATCCAGCACGATGATCGCCTGCTGGATGGACTCCACCACCGACTCGTTGAGCACCTGCAGGTTAATCGCCTGGGTGAACAGGCGCGCGTTCTGCACAGCGCCCGCCACCAATTGCGCCATACGCCGCAGCAGAGGCCGGTACGCCGTAAATCCGGCTTCGTCCGATTGGTTGCTGCCCAGGTGAACCGTGCCCATACATTCGCCGCCAGTGAGCATGGGCAGCACCAGGCTGGTCTGCTCGCCGCTTTCGACCCAGGCGCGCAGGTCTTCGTAGTCGCTGGCGGCGGCATCGGTGGCGTGGTAGAGGTAGTCCTGACCATCCTCATAGCTGCGCGCCACCGCCGACTGCCCCAGCGTCTCGCGCCGGTCGCGCTGCACGTCCAGGTCATCCCCCTCGCCAACAACCACACGCAGCACGTCGAAGCCGGTGTCCTCGGCGTCGCGCACGCTGATCGTCAGCCGGTTGAAAGGCACAATCCGGCGCACATTCTGCGCCACCGCCTGCACGATCTGGGCGATGTCCAGCGTGCTGGAAACGGCTTCCATCACCTCGTTAAGCTGCGCTTCGAGTTCGGCGCTGCGCACCGTCGAACGGTACAGGCGCATATTCTCGATGGTACGCGCCGCCTGATGGGCGAAAATTTCCAGCACCTCGACCGTGCCACGATCCGGGCGGCGGTTGTTGTAGGGACGATCCAGACACATCAGGCCGATCAGATCACCGGCGGTGCTGCGCATGGTCACTGCGAACAGATCGCCGTCGCGCCAGGAATCGCCACCGGCGTCGGGCAGCGTGCGGCTGCCCTCGAAGGCCATGCTCAACGCCTGGATGCCGTCAATGGTCCAGTCCTCAGCCTGCTCCGCCGGGAAGAAATACGACTCGCTGATGTGATAGTCTTCGCGGAGCAGCGACTCCAGTTCGGCCAATGCGATGGTATCGGCGCGGCTGGCCTCGAACAGTGTCACCGGCAGACCGGCATGGGCAGCCCGTCGCAGACAGCCGGCGTCGTCATCGACCAGCAGCATCAGAATGGTGTCGAAGCCGACGCTGTCCTGCACGCTGTAGGCGATGGCTTCCAGCACATCGACCGGGTTAGCCGTACTCTGGAACAGATGGCCCAGCTCAAAAATGCTGTTGAGCTGCTCCACCCGGCGACGCAGACGCTCGCCGCGTTCGAGCTGTTCGCGGTAGCGGATGGCGTTGCCGTAGCCCAGCGCCGCCTTGACCGCCATCGTCTCGATGAAGGCCGTCGAACGCTCGTCGAAGACGCTGGCCTCGGTGTGATACAGGTGAATCACGCCCACCGGCTGGTCAAGATACTGAATCGTCACCGCCAGCGCCGACGACGCGCTCGCCG
This sequence comes from uncultured Anaerolineaceae bacterium, assembly GCA_964639225.1. Lineage (GTDB taxonomy): Bacteria > Chloroflexota > Anaerolineae > Aggregatilineales > Phototrophicaceae > CAZXCK01. The sequence goes on from CAZXCK010000058.1 coordinate 10,177, forward strand.
GGGCCGGTTTGAACAGGCTGAATTCGTAATCCTGGACGACGACCGCCTCATCGCCCCGGTCGACGGCCTCGCGCTCGACATCGGCCAGTTCCGGCATGCTGGCATCGCCGCCCAGCCGCCGCTCGACTTCCGGGCGGTTGGGCGCAGACCACGTCTCAAAGGGTTTGAACAGCACCACCGTCGCGCTCTGCGCGCGCAGGGTTGCCACCGACTCCTTGCAGATCACATCCAGAATCTGGTCCAGGTCCAGCGTAATGGTCAGCTCGTTACTGACGCGCGAGATGGCGTCCAGTTCTTCCAGGCGCTGGGTGAGGTTCTGGCCGGTTTCCTGGTAGAGCAGCAGCCGGTCCAGCGCAGCGGCGATCTGCGAGGCGACCGCCTTCATAATGTCCAGGTCGCTCTGGTCGAAGGGCCGCCCACGCCGGTTGGCGATGCCCATCTCGCCCAGGGTGCGGTCGGTGTAGTTGAGCGGCACCACAACCGCGCTGCGCAGGTCGAGGCGCTGGGCGATATCGCGGTAACTGTCCAGCA
>CAZXCK010000058.1:10717-24716 GCA_964639225.1 uncultured Anaerolineaceae bacterium
TTGCCGGAAGGGTTCATGTAATGCACGGCGGCGCTGTCCAGCAGATTGGGGTCGTCGTGCAGATCGTTGCTCAGGTAGGGCTGGTGAGAGACGACCACGCTGTATTCAAAGCCCGGCGCGAAGATATCCTGGACGATGGGTTCGTTCAGTTCGTGGCCGTATACCCAGCGCGGATAGGTAATCACCACTCCCTGGGGCTGGTCCAGCACATTGACGAAAACCACGTCCACATCCATCAGCGCGGCGATGGCATCCAGCACCGGCGTAAACGACTCCTGCGCCGTGAGGACGTTGCCCGCCAGCTCGGCGATGCGCCGCAGACCCTGCGCCTGCTCCGCGCTGCGCTGCGCTTCCTGGAACAGACGCGCGTTTTCGATGATGGCGGCGGCCTGCGTGGCGAAAATCATCAGCAGGCGGGCGTCGCCGTCGTTGAAGTCCTGGCCGCTGCGCTTGTTGGCCACCTGCACCACGCCCAGCTTGCGCCCGCTGGCCTGGAGCACGGCCATCAGCGTCCTGGTGACACCCATCTGGCCGGCCATCTCGTCCAGCCCGGCCTCGAAAACCAGCGGATCGGACTCCACGCGATTGCTGAACCAGTACGGCTCGTCGTTCCACAACTCGGCCATGATGCTGCCCGGCGGCAGCGGCACGGTATAGGCGGCGGCCAGTTCATCCGTAACGCCGTAGAACGGCGATTTGCTCACCAGACGCTCGCCCTCGGCGTCGTAGAGCAGCACACCGCAGATTTCCATGTCCATCAGTCCGGCGATACGCTCGGTGATCTCGCCGTAGAAGTCGGCTTCGTGGCTCAGCGCGCCGATGGCGTTGGTGATCTCCTGCAAACCGACCAGTTCGGTATCCATGCGCTGCTCGCGCTGGTACAGGCGCACACCCTCGACGACGACCGCCGCCTGCGACGCCAGCACTGTCATGTTCTGAATGTCGCGGTTATTGAAGCCGCCCGGCGTCCGGCGGTTGCTGATGGCTGCCACGCCGATTTGCCCCTGGCCCACCCGCAGCGGAATCCAGGCGGTGTTGGCGATACCGGCCACATCGACAATGTGACGCAGGCCCAGCGCCTCGACCAGCGGCTCATCGGTTACGTCGTTCGACACCCAGTACGACTGGTTCTCCCAGATGTCCTGCTGCGGGCTGTTCTCCGGCAGGGGGATAAACAGGCGCGTCACCAGCGCTTCCGGCAGGCCGTAAAACGGAAGCTGCGGCACGAGGCCGCCCCGGTCGCGGTCAACCAGCAGAATGCCGCACATCTCGGCGTCGGACAGTTCGGCGATGCGCGCCGTCAGCGTCTCGTAGACCGGGCGCGCGTCCCGGCTGCGGAGCTGATCCTGGCTGACGATCTGATGCAGCCCGGCCAGACTGTCTAAGCGCTGCACCTGTTCGGCGTACAGTTCGGCGTTGTGGATGGCGACCGCCACCGGCGTACTGATGGCCTGCAGCAGCGCCTGATGGCCGGGCGTATAATAATGCGGCTCTTTGCTGGCGATCTCCAGCGTGCCGGTGAAGCGACCGCCCAGCATCAGCGGCACGGCGACGATGCTCTGGTAGCCGCTGTCGAGCAGCTTGGGCTGCACAGCGGCGAATTCCTCGCGTGAGTTGAGCAGCACCGGCTGCCGGTGGCGCGCGATCCAGCCGGTCACGCCTTCGTCCATCTCATAGCGACCGCCGGCCTCGGCCAGCGCCAGCACGTAGAAGGCGTCGCCCACCCAGCCACGCGGATACAGCGCGTTGTCTTTTTCGTCCCACAGGCACACCTCGCCCGCCTCGAAAGGCACCGCCTGCCCGATGATTGTCAGCAGCACCTGCAGCACCTGCTCGACGCTCATGCCAGCGTGGACGGCCTCGCCGATCTCGTTGATCAGACGCATCGCCAGGCCCAGGTCGAGCAGGTCGGGATTGTGAGCCGTCCCGGCCAGCTCGCGCATGACGACGACCGTGCGCGTCTCGCCAGCAGCGGGGATGCGATGTGACGAGGCTTCTACCCAGCGTTTGCCAAACTGAAACGAGGTCTGGCGCTCTCCGGCGAACAACGCCAGGAAGTTGTCGGCGGGGTCGGCCATCTGGGCGATGGACTCCAGGTTGGGCGTGCTGCCGTTGAGATTCAGCCAGCGCCGCGCCGGATCGTTGGCGTAGATCAGCCGCCCCTGGTCGCGGGCGACCAGCAGCGCGTCAGTCCCGGAGACTGCCGGCACATCCAGCGCGATCTGCTCCAGGTCCATGCCCGGAGTCTGCCGCGTCTGCAGGCGGGACCAGGCATAAATCCAGATGATAACGACCGCCCCACCCGATAACAGAATAAGCGCCAAATCCATAAACACTTTAACCTATGATTATCGCGTTTGCATAACTGGCGGCGGGGACGCCATGACGCCCGCGCTTTACCACGATGTCAGCATCCGCTTGCCGGAACCGGCGTCGTGGTCCACATTCCCCCGGCGGCGGATCTCGGCGGCCAGCTCGGTGATCTCGCGGATGTCGGAAAACTGGTGCGTGCGCGTCGAAACCGCCCCCATCGAGACCGTCATCAGCGGCACCTGACGCTCGCCGCTGACACCGTCCGGCACCAGAATATAACCGCGCTCGCGGTCAATGAACGAATAATGCTGGCGCACACCCTCATCAAAGCGGTCCGCCAGCCGCTTTTCCAGGCGGCGAGCCTCGTTGGTGTGTGTGATAACGACGAAATTATCCCGCCCCGGATGCCCGATGTAATCCTCTGGCGTGCCCATCTCGTCGACAACCTCGCCCATCAGCAGCGCGGTGAAGCGAATCACCTCGTCGCCAGCGACGAAGCCATACACCTCGCTGAACAGGTCGAAGTTGTTGATCTTCACGTCGATATAGGTCCAGGGCTGGTCGCTGCGCATCAGCGTGCGCAGATGATCTTCAATCAGCATGCCGGTCGGCAGGTTGGATTTGGGGTCGATGTTGACCTGGCGTTTGGCGGCGGTGATCGAATTGTGGACGCGCAGCTTCAGCTCTTCGATGTCGAAAGGCTTGGTTACATAGTCGTCCGCGCCCAGCTCCAGCCCGGCGATGCGATCGCTGCGCTCGTCGCGCTGGGTGAGGAAGATCACCGGAATATGCTTGGTGCGGGTGGTGGTCCGCAGTTCCCGGCAGACATCGTAGCCGTTCATATCCGGCAGCATGATGTCCAGCATAATCAAATCGGGAAGCTGGCTGCGCGTCATGGAGAGGGCTTCGCCCCCGCGCGGGGCTACCTGCACCTCATAGCCCTGCCCGCTGAAGTAGATACGCAGCATGTTGGAAATATCGAAGTCGTCTTCGACAACAAGTAACCGGCCTTTGCTCATATTGCGCCTCGCCGTCCTGGAATCGTTAGAAATTACGTGTATTCCCACTATACACGATGTTCACACACGCAAGATGTAAGGATTTGGCCGGTTAAAATTCACTAACCATCAGGGGAAAGGCCGCGCACAAAGTCGGCGAGCGCCTGCCAGCGGGTCACATCCCAGGCGCGGCGCGCCGCCCCGGACGGCGACGGCAGCACATAAACCCGCGTGGAGTTGAGGGGTTGCGGCTGAAAGCCATAGTCGATAGCGGTTCGGCGGTAGAACTCGCGCGCGGCCCGTTTGCTGGTAAAAGCCAGCACCGCTGGCCTGAAGCGGGCCAGTTTGTCGCGCAGGGCGGCGGCGTCGAAGTCAGCGCGGTCCAGGCTGGCGTCGCTGCCGGCGGCGTGCTTGGCCAGATCGGTGAGGCCGATGCCGTAGCGCATCACCTCGCGGAACTGCCGCGGTTGCAGCCGCACCGGAGTCAGGCCGACGGCGTGCAGAGTCGGCCAGAAGCGGTTGCCCGGCCCGGCGTAATAGGCCCCCACCTGCGCCGAACGCGCCCCGGCGGCAGTCCCGCAGAAGACGACCCGCAGGCCCGGCGCGAGCACATCCGGCAGCGTGGGGTCCATGCGACTAAATCCGCGCCGGTGTCCAGCGTTTGAGATTCACCAGGGCGCGCTCGCGCACGGCGGCGATGTGGTCGTCGCTGACCGGCTGCTCGAAACTGCGGAAGCCGGACAGCCGGAAGCCGTGCCGCGACGCGATCTCGCCGATCTCCAGCGCGCGCTCCACGCTGATCTCTTTGCCAACGGTGTAATCCTCGTAACGGCCTTCCAGAGCCAGGGCCATCGTCTCCGCCATGCAGGCGTAAGCCTTGCCCGGCGGAAAGCCAAAGTCAAAGTGAAAGTCAACCGGGCCGGGAACTTCAACCATGCCACCCTCGATGACCAGCACATCGTCGCGGCGGGCCGCCACCTGCCGCGAGACATCACGCGGGCGGGCGACATCGCACACCACCGCGCCCGGTTTGAGGTGTTCCGGCTCGACGACGGCATGGACGGCGTTGGTGACGGTCAGCACCAGGTCGGCCTCGTAGATGGCGTTCATGTCGGTGCTGGCGACCACCCGCGCCCGCTGGCCTTCGCAGCGCTCGCGGATAGAGTCCAGCGCGGCGTCGCGCCGCCCCACCAGCACCAGCTTACCGGCCTCGCGCGCCAGCATCTGCGCGCAGGTCTTGCCGATGGCCCCGGTCGCGCCCACCACCGCCGTCACCGAATCGGCCAGCGGCTTGCCCATCGCTCGCGCCGCCTCGCGGATGGCGTCCACTGCGATGACCACCGTGTAACTGTCGCCGGTCGTCACCGGGATGTCCAGCCGTTCGGCGATGGTCACACCGGAATCGCCCACCACCGACGTAAACGCGCCCAGCCCCAGCAGACGCGCGCCCAGTTCCTCGGCTTTGTGGCCGCAGGCGACAATCTTACGGTAGACCGTCTCCGGGGGCAGCGCCAGCATGGTGGGTGGCGTAAACGGGCAAGCGATCAGCCAGCCGCGCAGCGACGCGCCGCTGCTGGCAGAGCGCACGCCTTCGATCTCCGATAGATAGACCGGCGGAAAGAAACGCGAGAAAAAGTTGATCTGCGGCTCGCTGAGGATTTTGCCCAGCAGCGGATATTTGCGGGCTACATCTTTTTTGATCTGAATCGGATGGATAATAAACGCGAAGGTGTTTTCCACTAAAACCGTCCCCATCATCTGTATAATAAGCCGTCATCAGGCTGCCGCTACGCTCACTGCCTATGCCTCCACCGGGCGCAGCGCGTTACCAGCTATCCCAGGTGGCCTGCGTCTCGTGGATGTTCTCATTCTGGCGCGGATAGAAGCGTTTGTGAACCTCGCCGTACTGCACAAAGTGATGGTCGCTTTCCTCGTAGCTCACGTTGCGGCTGATGACGCGCCGCTGCGGCGACGCCACCAGCACCACATCCGATTCGATCATGCGACCGGGAAAGACGATCATGCCGGAGCCAATGCGGCAGTTGTGCCCGACCGCGCTGCCCAGCACGATCTGGCCGACGGTTTGCAGTTCGCCGTCGGTGTTGGCGGCGCGGATGGGCTTCTGGGCGATGAGGTTGAAATCGGTGAAGGTGCTGCCCGCGCCCACAAAGCTGTTGCGCCCGATGACGCACATCTGCAGGCAGGTGTTCTGGGCGATGATGGTGTTCTCCATGATCGCCGTCAGGTACAGTGCCGCCCGGAACGGCAGAAAGCAGTTGTCGCCCACGGTGCTCATCATCATCACGCAGCCAGCGTCGATGGTGACGTTGTCGCCGATGGTGCAGTTGTCGATGACCACGCCCGCGCCAATGGCGCAGTTATCGCCGATGGTGGCCGGTCCGGTGATGATGGCCGACGGGTCAATCGAGCAGTTCTTGCCGATCTTCACCGCCCCGGACGCGCTCAACACCTGCTTCTGCTCCAGAACGGCACGCCACAACAGCTTGAGCTGGGCCGAGACGCTGCGCTCGATACGGGCATCCAGGCGGCTGGCGCGCCCGAAATTGCCAAAGATGATGGTCGCAAAGTAGATGTGCACCCAGCTTTCGATGGACATCACGGCGCGCATGGGCGCGTAGTGCGTCAGGTCGCCCTGCTGCATCGTCATGAAGTCCGGCACGCTGTAAAAACCGATCTCGCGCGCGTCGCTGGGCACGGCCACCGGCAGAATATCCTCGTTGTAGCCATCGGGGAAGTACCACAGGTCACACAGGAATACGATCTTGCCATCCGGCCCCTGCGCCGCCTGGAAGCCTTTGGTCAGCGGCAGCGTATAGGCGTGAAAAGCCTTGTCGCTCACCGGGAAGGCGGCGCGGCAGGCTCGTCCGCTGGCGCGCGCTTCGGCGATGAAATACTCCAGGAATTCGCGGTCAAACCACAGGCTGTCGCGGTAGACGATAGCCTCGCCCTGAACCCGGTGCAGATGGTCGCGGCTGGGCAGCGCGCCCGCCAGCTCGATGTGCCGCCCAAAAACCTGCGCGATCAGTTCTTCATGGTGAATCTTCAGCGGCTCCAGCCCGATGGTCAGCAGGCTGGCCGGTTCGTTGAAGGGGGGTACGTGGCGCGTATCTTCGATGATGTAACGGTACAACATAATGCACTCCGGTCGTCTGTGTGACGGCTGCCACTGGCGGCTGGCCGTCCTGCGGTTTATCCGGCCCACCGCCTGGCGCGCGCCAGTTGTGCGACGCCCGGCGTCAGGGCTGGCCGTTGCTGCTGTGCAGGAACTGCTGGACCGTCTCGTGGAAGCGCTCCGGCTCGTCCATCATCGGAAAATGGCCGGACCCCTCAAACCAGGCGATCTGGCTGTGGGGCGCGCACTTCTTCAACACCTGAGACTGAGCCGGCTGCACAATGCGGTCGTGCTTGCCGTAAATGCCCAGCACCGGCATACGCAGCACGCCAATCTCGCCGGAGAGATCCGTCTGGCGCAGCGTGCCGATACTCTGGAAAAACGAATCCGCCGAAATTTTGGACACGTCATCGACGATCATCCTGCCCAGCTTGCGCCCGTCACGCGCCAGAAAGTAAGCATAACCGCGCATAAACAGCTTGAGCAGGCTGGGCGTCGTCCAGATGATGCTGGCGATGCCCTTATAGCCGGACAGCTTAAGCAGCAGATTGAGCGACTCTCCCTGGATGGGCGAGCCGATGACGGCGGTCTTGACCACTTTCTCCGGGTAGCGCACCGACACACCCAGCGACACGGTGCCGCCCATCGAATGGCCGATCAACGGCGCTTTGACGATGCCCAGCCGGTCCATAAACTGGCTGACGGACTCGACGTAGTTATCGACGGAGAAATTCGAGTCACGGTCGAAGGACTCGCCGAAACCAAAAAAATCCAGGGCATACGTTCGAAACTCATGGCCCAGGATTTCGATGGTATGTCGCCATAAAGACCACGATCCCAGCCACCCATGCAACAGTAGAACCGGACGACCCCGACCATATGACTCGTAGTGAACGATTCCCTGTTCAGTGACCAGCGTTGGCACGTCAACACCATCCTTGAGGTCGCCAGTCGTCCGCCGATGTCACAAGCGCCCGGCGCGGCACTGGCACGGCTGCTATTCCATTTCTTCGAGGATGGTGTACAACAGCTCCAGTAACACATCACGGACGCTGTCGCGCTCTTTGGCCACACACGGCAGCAGCTTGACTTCCGGCTCGATGCGCAGCGCGATGCGCAGGTCTTCCGGCATCCAGGCGTCGGGATGGTCCTGTTTGTTGGCCGCCACCACGTAGGGCGTGGGCGCATAAGCGCGGAACGTCTCCAGGATGCTCTTGGCCTCGCGGAACGTCTCCGGCTTGGCGCTGTCCACCATCACAATAAAGCCCAGCATACCCTCGGCCAGAATTTCCCACATGAAATCGAAGCGGCGCTGCCCCGGCGTGCCAAACAGATACAGCACCAGGTCATCGTCAACTGTGATGCGGCCAAAGTCCATCGCCACCGTTGTCGCCTCTTTTTGCTGCTTCTCGGCGTCACTGGTGATCTCGCGGTCGGTGCTGACCACTTCGATCTCGCTGATAGAACGGATGAATTCCGTTTTACCAGAGCTGAACGGCCCGGTGATGACCATTTTGACAGTTTGCATAATGTTACCCGCTCTTCCAGATTATAGATGACGAATAAACGGATAGAAACCCGGCCAGCGCCGACCTCTCAGCCAGTTGCCGGTCGTCGATGTACAGTCCGTTAAGCGCGGCTGGCGCTTAGTACGATTTGATCTTGTCGATCAGTTTCTTCACCACGTCGCGCTGAACAGGCTGCGCGGCCTTCGCCCGGCGGGTGGGTGCCTGACCGTTTGGATTGGCTTCGGCGGTGAGCGGCTTAACGATCTCAACCAGCCCCGCCTGCTCCAGACCATAGACGATCCGCCGGATTTCAACCTCCGACATGTTGTTGGCTTTGGCGATCTTGCGGATGGTGTTCTTGGGATTGACGTAAGAAACCACCCGCCATTCTTCCACGCTCAGATGAATCCCCTTGAACTTCTCGCGGGGATTCTCCGGGAACTTGAGCGCCATGTCCAGGTTGGGCAGGTGCTGGATGAGTTCCTCGGCTTCTTTGATGCGGCGCGCGCCCTCGATGATGACGTTTTCCAGGTCAATGGGCACCAATATGCGCCCGCCATCGGGCAGGATGTTGTCCTCGAAGCGGAACGGGCCATCGCGCCATGCCAGCAGATTATAAACCACGTCCAGCGTATACTGCTGAATACTGTTGACGATATCGTGCTGGCTGACGTAATTGGCGCCGATGAGGCGCACCGCCAGCGATTTGTCGGTGGTCCCTTTTGCGCGCTCCCGGATGATGGTCGCCTGCTGGTCGGTCAGTTTACCGGCCTTGTTGAGCACGGCGATCAGGTCGCCTCGCTGCCCGCTGAGGACGGCGTGGACCAGCTTGCCAGTCCGAAAAACGACCTCGGCGCGCTGTTCGCCGGGCGCCATCTTCTGGTTCTTCATGGCGTCGAGTTCTTCAGTGGGGACACCCTCAAAAATCTTAAGCGTTCCCGTCCTGCCCGAAAGATTAATCAGGTTGAGAAGCTGTGTTGTGCTGAAATCCCGCAAATTACCTTGAAGTGGCATGGATGCCCCCCATGTTGGCGCCTGTTTTTTATTAACGCGACAATGCTTCAACCATTATAGTCTTGCGCTTCAGGCCAGTCAACCAGCCCCAATTTCGCCCGGTGCGGCTATCCAGGCCGTTCACGTACATCGCTTCTCGGCTTATAATGGCACCGATTTTCCTTGTGACAGTTAGCAGAAGGTCGCCGGTGATGCGATACCTTGCCCTGTTTTACACCCTGATGGTAGTGTTTGTCACAGCCTGTTCGCTGGATGGCGTTTCCAGCGCGGCAACGTTCTCTAATCAGAATAATGCACAATCACCACAAACAAACCTTGAGATTGCCGTTAGTCCACAGCCCGCCAGCGGTGCCATCGGCCCCTGGACCTTTCCCGGCGGCGTCAATCCGCTGACTGGCCAGCCCGTCGATGACCCGGCCCAACTGGAACGTCTGCCCATCATCGCCAAGATTTCCAACGCGCCGCCGCTGGTGAGGCCGCAGGCTGGCATCGGCGCGGCGGACATCGTGTTTGAGCATTACGCCGAGGGCGGACTCACGCGCTTTTCTGCGGTGTTTTACGGCCAGGCACCGCAGCGAGTCGGCTCGATTCGCAGCTCGCGCCTCATCGACCATGAAATCGTGCCCATGTTCGACGGCATACTCGTTTTCTCTGGGGCCAGTATCGGCGTGGAGAAATACATCTACGGCAGCGAGGACGTCGAGGCGCGCATCCCCGGTGCCGATCAGGTCGCGCCCGCCCGACATATCCCCCCATCGGAGTACGCCGACCGCGCCTACAAAGGCATTCTGTACGGGCCACCCTACTACTGGCGCGACGAGTCGGTCGCCGTGCCGCATAACCTGTTCGCCAACACCGCCGCCATCTGGGATTTAGCCGCCAGCCAGGGGCACGCCCGCGCGCCGCAGTTGCAGGGGCTGGCCTTCCACGAGCAGCCACCGCACCCCGCCGATGGCTCCGCCAGCGTCATCGACCTGCGCTACCGGGGAACGCGCGTCCGCTGGGAATATGACGCCGAACTGGGCCGGTATCGCCGCTTCGCCGACAGCCAGCCCCACGCCGACGCCAGCACCGGCCAGCAGATCACCGCCGCCAATGTCGTCGTCATGAGCGCCGAGCACACCGACACTTACATCGTCGAAAGTGTGTGGCAGGGCAACATCACGCCGAGCATACAGATCGCCGTGTGGGGCCAGAACGACGTCGTTGTGTTCCGCGACGGCCAGCGTTACGACGGTTACTGGACGCGCACCGTCCGCGAGCACATCATCAGCCTGCGCACACCCGACGGCGAACTGCTGTATCTGAAACCGGGTAACACCTGGTTTCAGGTGGTCCGCAGCGCCGACCAGCAGAACCCCGATGAGGAGTGGCTGATTGTCGAGTGACGGCGGCCTGCGCTACAATACAAACAGCATCGTGTAGCGACGAATGGACGCAGACCTATGCCGTATCGCAATTTGCAGCAGGGCGTTAAGGCCATCCGTGAGGGGCGCATTCAGGAAGGCAGCCGCCTGCTGCAGATCGCCCTGCGCAGCGACGACCTCAGCGGTGGGCTGCGCGCGACGGCGCTGGTGTGGCTGGCGCGTACCACCGACGACCCCCAGCAGCAGCTCGCCTATTACCAGCACGCCGTCATCGCCGACCCGGACAACGCCGATGCTCAGCAGGAGCTGGCCCGCCTCACTGGCGAGTCCAGCGGCAAGTCGACGGCGCCGCCATCGACCCCGCCACCAGCAGCCGATGCCGCCACCCCGACCGCTGAGGATGACAGCAGCGCGCGCCCGGTCAATTACCAGAACGTCGAGCAGAGCGGACCGCCGCTGCCGCAGTCGCTGCGGTCGATACAGGCCATCAGCCAGCAGGCCAGCGCCGACTCTCACGCCGGCGTGCATGTGCTGGCCGTCGCTGGGCCGAACGGCACCGCCAGCGGCTTCTTCGTGACGCCAGGCGGCATGGTGGCGACCACACGCTTCGCCGTCAGCGGCGCGGTTGAAGCGACAATCACACTCCAGGACGGCCAGCGACTGCGCGGCCAGGTGGTGCGCTCGTTTCCACAGTTGGACCTGGCACTCATCGAGACTGGCCACACGGTCAACACCCTGCCGCCCGTCTCGCCAGCGGAGCAGGTGCCGGAAAACGTTGAGCTGATCGTCCTGGTTCACAGCGGCAAAGCCCGGCGCGGTCAGCGCCGGAGCACGCGCAGCCGCCTCAAAAGCGAATGGTTCCCGACGACGTTCGCCCGCCAGGAGATGAGCGACATCGGCGGCAACCCCATCTACAACGCACAGGGGACGTTGGTGGGCATGCTCACCAACAACGCCAACCGCACCTCGTCGTATGTGTTCGGCATGAACGCACTGGCTATCTTCCGGGGCATCGACCAGTACCAGCAGGAGATCGAAGCGGGTGCCCGTGTCGTCTACTGCCCGGCCTGCGGCAATCTCAGCCGTGCCGGTGGCGCTGGTGGCCGCTACTGCGAACACTGCGGTTGTACACTGCCCGGCGCAGAACACATCCCGCCGCAGCCACAGTTGAGCCACTTCTACGACAATCCAGACAACCCGCCTTGCCCCAACTGCCAGTCACGCAGCGGCTTCTACGACAATGCCTGCCTGGCCTGTGGCTACCGTCCCTGAATTTAAGGAGATTTTGCGATGGCCTTCTATGGACGCGGCCCCAACCGTAACACTGCCCGCCACGCTCTGGAACACTACGCCGCCACCGTTGAGGATATCCTGGCCGACCTGGGCGTAGACCCGGCCCAGTCCCGCCTCAGCATCGACGGCGGCTTTGGCTGGACCTTCCGGCGCGGCTCCGCCATCATCGAGATTTACATCTCAGCCCAGGATGAGCGCGGCTTTTTACAGGTGCTGGCGCCCATTATGCACATTCCACCCAGCAACGTGCTGCCGCTGTATCGCCACCTGCTGGAGCTGAATCTGCAACTGACCAACGCCTCGCTGGGCGTGTATTACGACGTGGTCTATGTGTTCCATGAGCGCCCGCTGCAGGGGATGGACGCCACCGAAGCCAACCAGATTGTCACGATGGTCGCCGGTTACGCCGACGACCTGGACAACGACCTGGTCAACGAATTCGGCGGGCGGCTGTATTCCCAGGCATAGCGCCTGCCGGATCAAAAAAGCCGGCGCGGGGCCGGCTTCGAGTTATATCCACATCACATTTTGCCAGCCGTGCGCTGGCGGCTAGCTATTCGTCATCGTCGTCGTAGTCGTCATCATCATAATCGTCGTCGTCGTAATCCTCATCATCATCGTCGTAGTCATAGTCGTCATCGTCGTCGTAGTCATACTCATCATCAGGGCCAAGCAGAGCGTGAATATCGAGTTCGCGTTCGATCATGAGAGCGGTTCTCCTGTCCATTTGGCGCGATCTCAGAATTCGCGCCCATAAAATCATAAACACAGTTTTCCGATTCAATACCCCCAAATTTCAGGGCAAGCGATTCTGGTGGCAGCGGGTATACTTAGTGTTTTGCCTGGCCCCTGGCGGTGTCAGGTGCGCGGCTCGTCAGATGGCGGCGACGGCAGGCGGCGCGTGCTGATGTCGACGGTGTCGCTCATCAGGTCGCCGAACTGGCGGCGGGTGGTCGGTCGCCGCTGCCATCTGAGCACAGCCGACATCAGATGCCGCATGTCATCCAGCAGCAGCGGCAGATAGCCGCCCAGCGTCATCAGCAAGACCAGTGGCAGCCCAACGGTATAAACCTGCTCCGGCGATGTCTGCTCAAAATAGATGAGTGCTTCCTGGATGCTGTAAGCCGCCAGCGGCCCCACCGGCTCGCCCATCCACCCCACCTGAAACGTCACGTAAATGGGCACATATGTCAGCAGCAACGTCAGCGGGACGGCGGCCAGGCTGCGCAGCTCGAAAGCCGCCGTCAGCGCGTAACCCAGCGCCCAGCCGAAGCCGCCCGCCAGCACCACGCCCAGCCCGGCTTCCAGGTTCAAAAAGAACCACGAATAAGCCCACCAGGCCATCCCACCCCACAGCGTCCCCACCAGCAGGCTCACCAGCAGACGACTCCATGCCGGCCAGAAGCCGCGCAGCCGGGCCGGAATCTCGTCGGCCAGCAGCGGCACCAGACTGCCGATGACGCCAAAGAACATGCCGATTGCGATGGCGTTGGCCCAGCGCTGCTGCTGGAAGAACTCCGGGCGAAACAGCATATAGACGTTAAATCCCATGCCCAGCCATGCGCCGAACATCGCCGCCAACTGCCGCGAAATCAGGCTGACCGGACGCTGGGTAGCCCGGCGCAGCGTGTTGGCCGCCCAGGCATAAAAGCGCCCGGTGAGGCTCACCAGCCCCGGCAGACTGGGCGCTTCATCCCGGATGAGCGCCAGCGCCCGCAGCGCGCCCGGTCGGCCGTCGCGCTGGGCCTGGGCGATGTGCGCCGCCGCCACCTCAGACCGGATGCGCCCGATGGTGCGCGCCGCCAGCTCCGCCACACGCGGATATTCCACGTCGAGCGCCGTCTCGGCGATGAGCATGTCGATATCGGTCGTATACGCCACCGGACGCCACAGCGTCACCGGCGCTTCCTGCAGGCTGCGCCGTGTCTCGGTGGTCAGCACGCGCCCGCGAAAATCGGATTTCACATCGTAACGCGGGGCGGCCTTCATCAGGAAAATGCGCGTACCCAGCACCCGCAGCGCCGCGATACGTGCCGCCTGGTCGCTCTCGACCTGCAGCGCCTGCGCCACCAGGCGCGGAATCTGCTCGCGCTCGCCGTCGGGCAGTGTCTCCAGACGATACAGCGCCCGCACCCGTGTCGCCGCGCTGCTGCTCTGGACAGCGTGCAGGCACACCCAGCGGCGGCTGTCATCATCGAGCGTGTTCCACCAGAATTCGACATCATGCTCGTATTCCAGCGCACCGCGCAGCAGCATCTGTTTACCGGCCAGGTCCAGCCGCAGACCGTGCCACTCGGCCTGCATATAATAGCCGCTCATCAGCATGAAGTGCGTCATCCCCAGCAGAAAGCGCCCGTTGCCGTTGGCCCAGTT
>CAZXCK010000059.1:0-24464 GCA_964639225.1 uncultured Anaerolineaceae bacterium
ATGGCCCTGCATAACGACGACCCGGTTATCAGAAAGCGGGGCGCTGTCGTCGCGGATGACCTGATCGGACGGTATGAGGACCAGGCTTTGCAGGGGGTCGCCGTCCTGGTCGGTGCCCAGCGTCACCGGCAGCCTGTCTCATGCTTGGGTCGCGTCTATGGAGCAGTTACCCGCGTCGGCCCTCAGCCGTGCTGGGTCCGCGCCCATGTATCCGTATGGCTTTGGGCTGACTGTATAACAGCTTACTGCGCAGTCCGTGTGGCGGTTTAATCCGATTTTCTCAAATGTTCGAGGGCCAGCAGCGCCGCGCCGATGACCGGCGAGTACCGTGGGACCGGCAGTGCGGGCAAACCCAGGCGCTGCACCAGACCTTCGCTGAGCGCGTTGGCGCGAGTGAGCAGGCCGCCGGTGAAGGCGATGTCCGGTTGGGTCATGCCCAGCCGGGCGATGATCGTCTCGGCGTGTTCGGCCAGGCCATCAATCGCCTCATCAACGATAGCGCGCGCGGCGTCGTCGTGGCGGGCGTGTTCCAGCACGATGGGGGCCAGCGCCGCGACGTCGGGAATACGATTCACGCTGCGGTCGTACACCCAGGGGATCAGGCGCATCACGTCTTCGACGCCAACGGCGGCGAGCAGCGCCTCGGTTAAGCTGGTGGGCGGAATCCGCTGGTCGTCGGCCAGGGTGACGGCGCGCAGCCCCTGCATACCGATCAGGTGGCCGCTGCCTTCATCGCCCAGCAGATAGCCCCAGCCGCCCACGCGCGCCATGTCCCCGGCGGCGTTGACGCCCAGGGCCACGCTGCCGGTCCCGGAAAGAACCAGCACACCCTCGCGTTTTCCATGCGCGCCTACCAGCGCGATCTCGATGTCAGAACTGGGAATGATGAGCGTATCCGGCAGCACGGCTTTGAGGGTTTGCTCCAGCCAGTCGGTGGCGTACTCGCTGGACGCCCCGGCGATGCCTGCCGCCACCGCGTCGATGCTGGCGGCGTCCAGGTTCGCTTTGCGCATGGCTTCCAGCGTCTTTTCCTGGATCAGCCGAGTCGCCGCGTCGCGGCCCACACCGACCGGGTTGGCGCTGCCGCCTTGGCTGTAACCGACGATACTCAGGTCGGGTGTGGTCACAGCAACACGGATTGACGTGCCGCCGCCGTCAATGCCGATTACGTGATGGGGTTTTGATGTCATGTTAGCGCCAGGTCCTTTCGATCAGGGTGGAGTAGTTGTCGCCGGGTGTGATGCCGCCCAACACCACAGGACGAGTCGCGCCGGTTAGCGCTGGGATGACGCCGGAACGGTTGTGCCACGTTTCATGTGCAAGGATAGCGAAAACCAGCGCTTCTTTGTAGTCACTGTTGAGTCCGATATCCTCATGAGTCTGGATGTGACAGTCGGGCAGGTAGCGGCCTAACAGGCTGACCAGGGTCGGGTTATGGCGTCCGCCGCCGCCCAGGATCATCTCGGCGATTGGGCGCGGCGCGAAACTGGCGCAGGCCGTGGCGATGCTGGCGGCAGTGAGCGCCGTCAGCGTGGCGACGATGGCGTGATCGTCCAGGCCGCGTGCGTGCCCGGCTTCCAGCAGACGCAGCGCGGCTTCGGTTCCAAACAGTTCACGCCCGGTCGTCTTGGGCGGTGGGCGGTGAAAATAGGGCTGGTCCAGCAGTTCGGCCAGCCACGCCTCGCTGATCGCCCCCTGCGCGGCCAACGCGCCGCCGGTGTCGTAGGTCTGCGCGCCGCCGCTGATGGCGTAAACCGCCGCGTCGATGAGTGCGTTGCCGGGGCCGGTATCGAAGGCCAGGGGCTGGCTGTCGTTGTCGGTCAGTGGCGGTAGAAACGTGACGTTGCCCATGCCGCCGATATTCTGCACCGCGCGCCAGTGCTGCGGATGGCGCAGCAGCAGCCAGTCGGCGTAGGCGGTGAGCGGCGCACCCTGGCCGCCTGTCGCCACATCGCGCGGGCGAAAGTCGCTGATGGTGGTGATTCCGGTCCGCTCGGCGATGACTGCCGCCGCACCCACTTGTAACGTGCTGGTCACGCGCCCATCCGGGTCGACATCGTGCCAGAGAGTCTGCCCGTGCGAGGCGATGAGGTCCACCTGCTGGGGTATGTGCCCCGCCGCGTCGATGACCGCCAGCGCCGCCTGCGCGAAACGTTCACTGATGGCCGCGTTAAGTCGGCAGATGGCGTCAACCGCGCTGGTCGATGGCTGGCAGCAGGCGAATATCTGCTGGCGGAAGTCGTCATCATAGGGCAGGGTGATGCCGTGGACGATCCGCGCCCGAAGCTGCGGCGGCTGGCCCTCGACGGCGCACAGAGCGGCGTCGATGCCGTCGCCGGACGTGCCCGACATTAAGCCGACGATCAGCATGAGTTCACCGCCTCGGCGATAGCGTCGTGCAGGGCGCGGCGAAACGCGGTGATACCGGGCACGTCCCGCCCTGGATAGACGCGATTGGTCAGCAGGGCGACCACCAGCGCGCGCGTTGAGTCGATGAACAGCGATGTGCCGGTGAAGCCGGTGTGGCCGTAGGTTGAGGCGTGCATGATGTCTCCGGCGGCGGAGCCTTGCAGCGATTTAAGCATCCAGCCCAGGCCGCGCCGTTCGCCGTCGGTTTCAGCGTGCTGGCGGGCAGCCTCGGCGGCCAGCGCCGGGTCGATCCTCAGGCGCGGGTCGCGGTCGAGCCACGCCTGCCCCAGCGCCGCCACATCCGCCGCCGCGCCGAAGAGTCCCGCGTGCCCGGCTACGCCGCCCAGGCCGGCAGCGTTCTCGTCGTGGACCTGGCCCCAGCAGCGCCGCCCGCGCCAGTGTGGGTCGTCCTCGGTGGGAGCGACGCCAGTCAACTCGATGCCGCGCTCGATCGGGTTGAAGGTGACGCTCACCAGCCCCAGTGGATCACACACGCGGCGCTGAATGGCGCAGTCGAGCGCGCCGCTGCACCCGGAATCCAGGCGGGAGACAGCCTCGCCCAGCAGCATCAGGCCAACATCACTGTAGCGCACCACGTCGCCCGGTTCGCCGACAAACGGGTAGGCGCACAGGGCCATCAGACCGCGCTGCCAGCGTTCGGCGCGGGAGACCGGGTCGGACTCGGCTGGCGGCGCAGGTGGTGGCCCGGCGGCGTTGAACACATCACGCCAGGGGGGCAGGCCAGAGGTGTGCGTCAGCAGATGGCGAAATGTGACGCGGGCCGGGTCCACAGTGCGACCGCGCAGCGCGTCTGGCGTGGGCAGGTGCTGTTTGCTGTGCGGGTCCTGGCCGCCGTCGATGCCACGGGGACTCGCCGCGCCGAACTCCGGCAGCACGCGGATAAGCGGGTCATCCAGGCCCACTTTCCCGGCACTGACCAGCCCCATGAAGGCGGTCACAGTGAACAGCTTGGTCAGCGATGCCAAGTCGAAGCGCGTGCCCGGCGTGATGGCGTGCTGGCGCGTCTGCGGGTCAATCCAGCCCCAGGCGTCCTCGATAATGACATCGCCGCACCAGTGAATCACCAGTGCTGCCGCTGGGAAGACGTGATCCAGACCAGCCTCGACCAGTGGAGCGATCTGCTGTCGAATAATCGCGGTAAGCGGATGTTCGGTCATTGGCTGCGCCTTATGTGTACAGTAGATACGGTTGCCGCTGCTCGGCGAATGCCTGGCAGTCGGCGGCCCAACCGGCGCTGATGGCGTCCAGTGATGCGCCGTTGTCGATCTGAACGCGGACGGACTCACTGCCGATGAGACGGTCGAAATGCTGCGGGCTGGGTTCGACGCCGTCCTGATACGGTGGCAACCAGGCGAAATCGTCCGGGTAGAGGTGGCGCACGGCCATAATCACGCCCAGCCACACGCGCAGCGGTTCCCAGCCGCGCTGATGGGTGATATGCACCTGGACGCCACCGCAGGTTTTGCCGCTCCATTTGCTCTGCGTGGGCAGGAACATATGCGGGCGAAAACGTACACCTGGCCAGCCCTGCGCGTTGAGATCGTCGGCCAGACGCAGCGGGTCGATCCAGGGCGCGCCGACGATCTCGAAAGGCAGCGTCGTACCGCGACCCTCAGAGAGCTGAGTTCCCTCGACCAGACACGCGCCGGGATAATGCCAGACGGTGCTGAGGTGTGGCATGTTGGGCGACGGCGGAATCCAGGTCAGGCTGGTCTGCTCCCAGGTCATGGCGCGCTGCCAGCCCACACACGGGATCACCGTCAGCGCTGCTGGAGTTGGATTCCAGCGGGTGTTGATCATGCGCGCCAGTTCACCCAGCGTCAGACCGTGCCGCACCGGGATCGGAAAGCGCCCGACAAACGAGCTGAGTCCGGCATCCAGCAGTGGACCGTCGATGACATCACCGCCCAGCGGATTGGGCCGGTCCAGGATGATGACGGTCACGCCGTGCTCGCCAGCGGCTTCCAGAATGTGCGAAATCGTCCAGACGAACGTGTAAAAACGCGCCCCGACATCCTGGATGTCACAGACGATGACATCGACCCCGGCCAGCATATCCGGCGTTGGACGATAGGTAGCGCCGTACAGGCTGAAGACCGGCGCGCCGCTGCGCGGATCGATGGCATGGTCGATGTGGGCGGCATCCGGCATGGCTGCGGCGAATCCGTGCTCTGGCGCGAACAACGCGGTCAGGTTCACGATACCGCTGGTCAGCACATGATAGGCGCTGGTCAGATCGCGGTTGACGGCGCTGGGATTGGTCAACAGACCTACGCGCTGCCCGGCGAGGGCTGCGAAACTACCAGCTTGCAACCTGTCGAGGCCGGTCTGTACGGGCATGAATGCCTACCTTTGATTAGCGATCAGTTCAGTGTCAGTCGAAGTGGATGCGGCGGAGCGCCTCAAACGCGCCGGGACCGGTCGCGCCCAGCCGGAACAGACCGATCCCGGCGGCGCCGTTTTTCAGCGCGTACGTCCCGCCCCGGTAGAGATGCTCTTCAGGGACGTACAATGCGCTGGTTGGGTCAGTGAATGTGCCCAGGATGGGCACGATGGGCAGATTGTAGTGGCGCAATACGTCGAAAGCATGATCCAGATACGGCTCCGGCGTGCCCTGACCGTCGCTGAAATCCCAGTGATAGACCATTGGGTGTAGGCTGTCGATGTGCGGCAGCCACTCGTCAATGTGGATGCGGCGCGGCTCGTCGTTCTGCGTGAACAGGCATAAGCCCAGGTGGAAGCCGGGCGGGATGTCGCGGCGCACGCGGTCGATGAGGTCACGGGCGACCTGCGGCGGATGGCTGCCGAAGTAGCGGTCGCTGGCCTCGACATCCAGAATCATTGAGCGCACGCCCGGCACATTGCAGGCGGCGGCGATCTTTTCCGCTTCGGCGGGGACGTCCTGGCCGTGAACGACGCACCACAGATGCGTATCCAGGCCGTGTTGTGCCAGCTCATTCACCCAGTCGGCGATGCGTTCTGGTCCGGTGATCGCCAGGGCCGGTTTTGGGTCCTGGTAGTCGCCCTGCCAGTCGCGGCCATTGCTGGTCTTGATGGCGATACCGCTGGCGTTGGGCGTCTGGGATGTCACAAACTGCGCCAGTTCGGCGATGGTAGCCTGTTCGACGACGCCACCCTGCCAGTGCCACCACGTCAGGCCATCGGCATACGGTGAAATCATGCTGCTTCCCTCACTTCTGCGCCAGCGCCGTCACCAGACGCTGTACCTGTTCCGGGTGGATGCGGCCTGCATGATATGCGCCGCTGCCCACATGACAGCCGCTGACGCCTGTATAGCGTGCCAGTTCGGCGATGTGCTCCAGCCGGATGGTGCCCGCCGCGATGAAGTCGAGATGCTGGCCGAACTGTTTCACCCAGCGCCGCAGCGTATGTCGGCCTTCCCAGGCAGTAGGGGCGGGTCCGCTGGTGAGTACCCGCGAGACGACTCCGACCAGTTGGCTCAGGCCCTCTTCCGGGCTGGCGGCGGAATCCAGCGCCCGGTGCAGCGTGACCGGTTTGCCCGCCGCCTCGGCCACGTGCCGGGTCAGGTCGATATCCAGTGTGCCCGCTGGCGTGTGCGCGCCGAAGACCAGCCCGGTCACGCCCAGCGCGGCGATCTCTCGCGTCTGGCGCAGGATGAGATCGACCTCGGCGGGCGTATAGACGAAGTCGCGGTCAGTCGGGCGCACGATGACATACACATCAACCGCGATCGCGTCCAGAATTTGCGTCACCAACTCCAGGGACGGCGTGAGGCCGCCCCGCTGCAGATCGTAAGAGAGTTCGATGCTGTTCGCGCCACCCTGCGCGGCGGCGATAGCTTCCGGCAGGGTGGTGACAGCGATTTCCAGCGTGGTCATGAATACAGCCGCCGCGTATCGGCTTCCACACGAGCGCGGAACTCGGCCATGTCGATGACGGTGTGATTGATGCGCGCTTCCTCGGCGGCGAAAGCCAGCAGATGGCTCTCCAGCGACTCGCGGGCGGTGGTCACGCTGTCATCGGGCTGGCCCTTAACTGCGTTGACAAAGCTGCGCACGATGCCGAAGTCGCCGCCGCCGTGCCCGCTGCTGTCGCGGGCGATGACGGGCACCTCCTCGACCTTGCCGGTCAGGTGGTCATGGATGGTGATCTTATTGCGCCCATGCACGAAACGACCGTAGAGCGTGGCATCGGTCCCATCATAGCGCATGGTGCGGCCTTCTTCGTTGCCCTGGCCCTGCATGGTCAGTGTCACGGTGATGTCGTCTTCCAGTAGCATGTTGACGGTCTGATGATCGACGACGTCGTTATCGCAGTGATAGACGCAGCGGCCATAGGGTCCGGTGCTCAGCGCTTCCATGCGCGCTTCGACCGTTGGCGTGAGCGAGACGGCGTTATAGGGCCAGCCGTCGGTCGCATTGCCGTAGATGCGCGGCGCGTAGTATTTACAGTCGTCTGCTGCCGGGCAGCCATCGGTGCAACGCGGAGTCGCGTCGGGGGGTGCGTTTTCCGGTTTGAAGTAAGTGAGGTTGCCGAATGAGTTGAGCTTGACGACGTTCCGGCGCAGTAACCAGTACAGGATGTCGAAGTCGTGGCAGCACTTGGCCAGGATCATCGGCCCGGACGAGGCTTCTTCGCGCCAGTTGCCGCGCACGTAGCTGTGCGCCATGTGGACGAAGTGCAGATTCTCGCGGTGATCCACGCTGATGATGCGCCCCAGCCTGCCGGACTGCACGATCTCGCGCATCTTCTGCCAGAAGGGTGAATAGCGCAGTACATGGCACACCTGCAGCAGACGACCTTTCTCCTCAGCGACCTGCACCAGCCTCACGTTTTCCTCTAAGACCGGTGACATGGGCTTTTCGAGCAGCACATCATAACCGGCGTCTAGCGCGGCCAGCGTGGAGTCCATGTGCATACGGTCCATCGTGCAGTTGATGAGTGTTTTCGCCAGCGGTCCCGCCTGGATGAGCGATTCCCAGCCGTCGAAACAGTGGGAGTCGGGCAGATCGTGCTGGACGGCCATGCGCTGGCGGCGATCCGCCAGCGGCTCGGCGACGGCGCTAACGACGAGTTCCTGCGGGTGATGGAGCGCGAACGCGCCGTAAACCTGGCCGCGGGATCCTGCGCCGAGGATGACAGCGTCAATCGGTTCGGTGGAAGGCATCAGCGGTTCCTTTTAAGTATAGAGTTGACGGGCGGTGTCAAGGCGGCTGACGCTGTCTTCCAGACCGCCGGGACGGTTGCGCGCCAGCCAGTTCTGGCGATACTGCGCCTCGATGGCGTCCAGGTCGGTTTTGAGAGTCGTGGCATCGCCCTGACCCAGCAGCAGGAGCGCATGCTTCGCACCGTGCTTCAACATGCGCGCTGCGATGTCGAACTCGCGCTGGACGAGTTCGCCGTCGGCGCGGGCCATCTGACTCTGCGGCAGGGCCGCCATCACGTCGTCGATGTAGGCGATTGTCTGCTGTAGTTTCTCCGGCAGATCATCAGTGGCGCGTTCTTCCATTTTGTCCGGCGTCAGGTGATAGGCCCAGAACAGCAGACTGCCGTTAGGGATCGCCACACTGGTCTGCTGGTAGGCGTTGCCCAGGTCGTAGGCCAGTTTGCCCATCGTGCCGCTGTCGTCGTGGAAGACGAACGCATCCAGCAGCGCGGCGATGTCGGCATCGACGTTGTGCTCGTATGACCAGCTCAGGGCCGCGCCATAGGCGAACCCCAGATAGCTGACCGGCAGCGGTTGCCAGTGACCGCGATCGCCCCAGTCGGTGTTCAGCACACCGATTGCCCCGTATCTGAGGCCGTTTTCAACCGCATTGCGGATGTTGCCCAGGCAGTTATCGGTGCGCCCGGCGATGGTACACCAACTCGACGTGCCGGGACACACATAGAAGGGTACGCCTGAAGCCGCGAACAACGCCGATTTACCGTCGAAGTCGTGGTCAGCCTCGTAGCCCCACTCCAGGGCGACAGTGTCTTTAGGAATCTCCGGTACCAGTTTCGGATACTGGTTGATGATATCACCCCAGAACTGCATGGTGCGCCCATGTGCTTTGACCAGATCGTAAATCTTCAGCACAAAATCCAGGTAGACGCGGCCTTTGCCCTGTTTTTCGACCATCTCTTTGCTGAGGCCCATACCCAGGTCGAACGTCTCATCGCAGCCAACGTTAAAATACTGGCTGGTGAAATTGGGCAACAGCTCGTCGAAGAGTTCACGCATCAATTCAATAGAGCCGGGTACTGCTGGGGACAGGCTGAAGGGCGGCAGGGGCGTTCCCCAGGGAGAGAGGACTTCGGTCTTCACCTCGGCCAGTTCCAGATAAGGCTCGTGCTCGAACCAGCGGTGCATGTGACCGAAGCTGTTCTGGTTGGGCACGAGGTCGATGAAGCGTTCTTTACAATACGCATCCAGTGCCAGGATTTCCTCTGCCGTTATCGGCGAGGCTTTCTCCCACACTTTTTTATGGTTGCGATAGGCGAAAGTGTGCTCGGTGTAGAGCTGGACTTCGTTGGTCTTCCAGCTTGCCAGCAGGTCGATCAGTTCGTAGAGCGTCGCCATCGTCGGTACTTTGTCGCGGCTGATGTCCAGCATGACACCGCGCCGGGCAAAGTCCGGCCAGTCCTCGATGCTCAGTTGGGGCAGCTGACGGCCCTGGGTCTGAATCAACTGGATAAGCGTGAGCGCGCCATAGAAGGCCCCGGCGACGTCCTTACCGGTGATGCGCACACCGCCGTCGTCGATGACCAGGCGATAACCCTCGGCTTTGAGGGGCAGGGCGGTGTCTACGGCCAGGGTGATAGCAGCGGGCAGCGCGCCACCGTTGATCTGTAGATCGCTGTGCGGGCTGGCGGCCTGCTGTATGCGCTGCGCAGTGGCGAACAGTTCTGCTGCGTGCGTTGTCAGTGAGAGATAGCCTTCTTCTGGCAGCGACCATGTGCCGCCAGCCTGTGACAATTGCTTGGGATAGGGCAGTAGCTGGATGCTCATCAATAGGTTCCTTATTAGTCCGTTATAAAAATATGATCCAAGGCCAGGGCAACTGCGCCTTCCATGCCGGCGCGATGCTCGATCTCGGATTTGTGCACGATCAGGTCTTTGGTAGAGAGTGGCAGGCAATATTCCAGGATGGTACGATGAATAGAAATGAGAAACTGCGGTCCGATTCGGCTCACGCCGCCGCCGACAACGACCAGGCTGGGATTCATGAAGCTGACGAGCGCCGCCAGCATCTTGCCGATGATGTGGCCGGCGTCGATGATGATGTTGTTGGCGACCTTATCGCCGCGCCCGACGGCTGTGCTCACGTCTTCCGGCAGCAGGACGCCGCCACGCTCCGTCATCAGTTCCAGCAGAATCGGACTCTGACCGGCTCTAGCAGCCTGCATAGCCTGTTCGGCGATGGCCGGGCCAGAGGCGAACCGCTCCAGGCAACCGACGTTGCCACAGTGGCAGACTGGGCCTTTGGGGTCAATCGAGACGTGGGCGATATGACCGGGGTAGCCATGGGTACCGCGATAGATCTCGCCGTTGATAACGATGCCGCAGCCGATCCCTGTGCCGACTTTGACGAACAGGAAATTCTGATGATCGCGCCCCATGCCCGCTCGTAATTCGCCCATTGCCATCAGGTTAGCGTCGTTTTCCAGCCGAACTCTGGCCTGTGGGAAGTGGCTGCGAGCGTAGTCGATCACCGAGAAATTCTCCCAGCCAAGCATATTGGCTGGGCTGAGGATCGCACCGGTGTCTTTTTCCACCGGGGCGGGGACGCCAATACCGATGGCGAGGACTTTGTCACGCGGTATGTTGTGCTTGTCCAGCAGAGCGGCGACGTGGTCGAAAAGGGATTCCATGATGACTTCGGGCTTATCTCGGCGCAGATGCAGCGCCTGTTGCCGGCTTTCGATGATGTGGCCCTGGAAATCGGCAACGCAGATGTCGGCGCTGGTTGAGCCGCTGTAGACCCCCACGACATAACCAAAATGTGGGGTCAGATTCACCAGGCCGGGCCGCCTGCCGCCGGTGGATTCGCCGACCTCTACGCTTTCCAGCATCCCACGCTCCATCAGCGCGTTGATGATCTGCGTGATTTTGGATAGCGAATGTCCCAGCAGATCGACAAGTTGGCTGCGGGTAAGCGGACCCTTACGACGCACATAAACGAGCGTCTCGACTTCCAATGGGTCTAGATTGGCTACCGCCGTATTACTGTTAACTGTCAGGGGCATTTTTCCGCTTTCAGGTTTATTTTATGAGTAATGGTGGCTGACTGGCAACTTTTACGTTGAGTGCGATGTGATAGATTCGTTGCGAACAGTCAGGTTTTTATATATTTTGTCAGAAGTTCAAGTTTGACACAATAAGTGTGTTAAGCTATTATAAAAGTTGCCGTAAGAAATTGTCAAGCGGTGTATTAGCCCATTGTAGGAGGCATATTTAATGCAAAAAAGAATAACTTTATTGGTCGCGCTTGTGTTTCTTCTCAGTTTTTTCTCTTTCGGGATGGTCGGCGCTCAGGATGATAGCCCGGCTGTTTTCGCTGGTGGCTGGCCTTATCAGCTCCCCCCGGATGGTCACTTCAACACCTACGCTACCGGAGCCATTAACCTGGGCATCTACATCGACCTGATGCTGCCGCCGCTGGCCATCTATATCTGGAGTGAAGGTATCTACGAGCCTGGAATCGCGGAGAGCTTCGGTTTCGATGACGATGGCAACTACATCGTGACACTCGTGGACGGCGTTACCTGGAGTGATGGAACCCCGGTGACCTCGGCGGACCTGGTGGCGACCTTCAACACCGGTTACCTGATCAGTTGGAGCGTCTGGCAGAACCTGGAAGGCGTCGAGGTTGTAGACGACCTGACTGTGAAGTTCCTGATCCGTGATGGTTCGCCGCTGGTTGAGCGCCGTATTCTGGTGGAAAGCCTGCGTCCGGCCAGCGTTTTTGGTGAATTTGGTGAGCGCGCCGGTGAACTCATCGAGGCGGGCGTGGTTTCTGGCGATGATGCTTTCGCTGAGCTGCTGGGTGAACTGACCGACTTCCGTCCGGCGGACTTCGTTGCCGCTGGTCCGTACATCCTGCTCGACGAGAACATCAGCGATGCTCGCGTGACCCTCGTCAAGAACGATGGTGGCCTGAACGTTGATGTGGTGCAGTTCGACGAAGTCATCCTGTGGAATGGTGAGACCGAAGCTGCGACACCGCTCGTTTCGAGTGGTGAAATGCACTACGGGACTTACGGCTTCCCGCCGGCGACAGAAGCCTCCTTCGTCAATGCTGGCATCGACATCATCCGCGGTCCCGGCTACAGTGGCCCGGCCCTGTACGTGAACCACAGCGTCGCCCCGTTGGACATGATCGAAGTCCGCCAGGCGATGGCTTACGCCATTGACCGTGAAGAGAACGGTTTCGTCAGCCTGGCCGAATCGGGTATCGCTAACGACTGCATGTGTGGTTTCAGCGACAATCTGGTGCCGGTGTGGCTGTCCGACGAGACCCAGGCTGCGCTGAACTACTACGATCTGGACTTTGAGATGGCCGAAGAACTGCTGGAAGGCGTGGGCTTCAGCCGTAACGCCAATGGCATCTGGGCCGACGCTGACGGCAACACGCTGTCCTTCGAGCTGATCTTCCCGGCGGAATTCCTGGACTGGGCCGCCGCTGCCGAGAATGTCACTGCGCAGTTGAACGCCTTCGGCTTCGACATCACGGCGCGCGGTGTGCAGTTCCAGCAGCAGCAGCAGGAAGTTTACGACAGCAACTTCCAACTTGCGATCCGCAACTGGGGTATCGGTAGCCCGTTCCCGGGTGAGAGCTTCCTGCAGCCCTACAACCGTTACAACGGCCAGGGTGAGCTGGCGGGCGAGGGTATCGGCGGCGGTATGCGCTTCGATGTTGATGTGACTTACAGCGGCGGTGCGCTCAACGTTCTCGATGCTGCCTACGCTTCCAGCGAAGGCACCGACCTGGACGCCCAGCGTGAACTGGTGGAAGCCCTTGCGCTGTCCTTCAATGAGCTGCTGCCAGCCATCCCGCTGTGGGAGCGTTATGGCAACAACCCGCTCAACCGTAGCTTCGTGGACGTTCCGGCAGGTGATGATACCATCTATCTGAATACTGGTGCGGACCACTTCATGCCCTATCTTATCCTGACCGGACAGGCGGGGCCGACTTCCTAAACTAACATCTGGTGATTTTCGGGGGAAGGTTGAGCGGTTTTTCAGGCTCAGCCTTTCCCCGGCTTGCTTTTGCAGCGTGAAGTAGTAGGGCCAACATGCCAGCACTTTATGGCTTGCATACCTCGTTGCCCTTCAGTCGGGGTATGTCAGTCACCCGCCAGACCCTACCTATGTGAAATAGTGTTTCAGGAAAAACCTGCTGATGGCAATACAAACCCCGCCAATTGATGGCACGACACTCAAAAAACCTGAATCCCGATTAATCCTTATTTTGCAGCGCGTGTGGGCCGATTACACCGTCCGCACGCTGCTTCAGTCCGTTGTTACCATCTGGGCGGTGATTACGTTTATTTTCTTTTTGGTGCGTCTGATGCCGGGAAACCCGGTAGACGTATATATTGATTACCTCATCAATCTGGAAAACCTGAGTTATGCTGAAGCCCGTGCGCGGGCGGCCTCGCAGTTCCGTTTTGACCCGGATGCGAACGTCATTAGCCAGTACCTTGAGTATATGGGGCAGCTCGTTCGTGGCGATTTGGGCGAGTCGATTACCTCGACCGGTACGAAAGTGATGGATCAGATTCTGCGTTATCTGCCCTGGACGCTGTTTGCCGTTGGGCTGGGCCTGCTGGTGAGCTTCGTGCTGGGCGTGATCCTGGGTATCATCATGGCCTATTATCGCAATTCCCCGCTGGATATGATCCTGTCGCTGTTTTCCTCTATTCTGAGTGCGGTCCCGAATTATATCTGGGGTTTGCTGATCCTGATCGTCTTTGGTGTGCAGTTTCAGTGGTTTTCCGTAGGCGCACTGCGCGGAACTTATACGCCTGGATTAACGCCCGGATTCAACCTGCCGTTTATCCTCAGTGTACTGCAACATGCCTTCCTGCCAATTGTGGTGTACGTCACCGGTTCGCTGGGGACGTGGGTGCTGACGATGCGCAACAGCACCATCAGCGTGCTGGGCGAGGACTACGTCAATGTGGCACGGGCACGCGGCCTGACTCAGGGACGCATCGTGACGGCCTATGTGGGCCGCAACGCCTCGCTGCCGATGTTTACGCTGCTGGCAATCAACATTGGCTTTATCATCGGCGGCAGCGTCATCATCGAGGAACTGTTCGTCTATAAGGGGCTGGGTAGCTTCCTGTTCTGGTCCATCACCCAGCGCGATTACACCTCGATGCAGGGCGTGCTCCTGGTGATCGTCATCTCGGTGGTGTTCTCTAACTTACTGGCTGACCTGCTCTACAGCCGACTTGATCCGCGTGTCCGTGTAGGGGAAAGTAAGTAGTCAAGCCATGATGGATAAACTGACTGACCTGCCGATTCTGGGTGGGTTAATTACGTCGCTCCAGGTGTTTTTTAAGGCCCTGAGACGTAACCGCGCCGGAATGGTCGGCTTTATCGGGCTGATGTTCTATTTACTGCTGACAATCTTTGGACCGATGCTGGTGGAGTTCGACAGCGAGTCCAAACTGGACCAGATCGCCGCGCCGCCAGGA
Organism: uncultured Anaerolineaceae bacterium; assembly: GCA_964639225.1. Taxonomy (GTDB): domain Bacteria; phylum Chloroflexota; class Anaerolineae; order Aggregatilineales; family Phototrophicaceae; genus CAZXCK01. Next base: position 14,101 of record CAZXCK010000059.1, read on the forward strand.
TCGCGTCAGCAACTGCTTGTCCGCGAAGAGAACGTGGATCGTTTCCGTACCTTCGAGGATATGGAAGGCTACAGGCTGGGCGTGGTGGATCGTACCGGTGGAGCACGGATGATTACCGATTACACGGAGCAGCAGGAACCGGAATTCGAGGTTGTCGAATATCGTTTCAGCTCCGGGCGTGGCATCGTACAGGCGCTGGAAGGTCTGAGTGCCGGTGAAGTGGACGCTCTCATCATCTTCTCGCAGACGGTGAACCGCCAGATCACAGAAAACAGAGACCTGGATCAGGCGGCGGATTTCGCCGATCTCGTCGTCTCGAATCCCAGTTTCGGCCCGGCGCACATTCTGGGGACCGACACGCAGGGGCGCGACATCTTCAGCCACATCGTCAACGGTGGCGCGTCGCTGATCTTTGTCGCTGTTCTGGCGGGGTTCTTCTCCACGATGATTGCGGCGGTGTTGGGGTCGATCGCGGCACTGGCGGGCGGTGTTCTGGATCGTGTGCTGGTTAGTGCGGCAAACTTCGTGCTGACGATCCCGCAGTTCCCTTTGCTGGTGGTGCTGGCGCTGCTTATCGGGCCGCAGCTCAATAACCCGATTCTGCTGGCGGCGTTGATCGCTGGTTTAAGCTGGCCGGTGCTGATGCGCGCTATCCGCGCTCAGGTGCTCAGCCTGCGCGAACGTGAGTTCGTCGAGGCTGCGCAGTCCCTGGGCCTGGGCCTGCCGCATGTCATCCTGCGCGAGATTCTGCCAAACATGATGAGCTTCGTGGCCATCAACTATATCTTCGCGGTCACCAGTGCCATGTACCAGCAGGTTGGCCTGATTTTCCTGGGAATGGCCCCCATCAACGACTATACCTGGGGGGTGATGCTATTCTTTGGGCGCACACGCGGTACGATGTTCAGCCCGGACAGCATCAGCATGGTGCTGTCGCCGGTGATCGCCATTGCACTGTTCCAGATCAGCATGGTGCTGTTCGCCCGCGCTCTGGAAGAGATGTTCGACCCGCGCCTGCGCACTTCTTCATAATTTATGGGGCTGATTCTTGATGAGTAATGATGTCGTTTTAAATGTGGAAAATCTATCTGTTGTGTACCGTGCTTCGCGTGGCAGGGTGCAGGCGACGACGAATGTTTCGTTTGAACTGCGAAAAGGCGAGGCGCTGGCGCTCATTGGAGAGAGTGGCTGCGGCAAAACCACGCTGAGCCTGGCCCTGATACGGATGCTGCCGCGTGCCGGCGAAATTACCAATGGTCGTGTGATGTACACGCGCAACGGTCAGATCAGCGATGTGCTCAGCTACAGCGAACGGCAGATGCGTTTGTTCCGCTGGCAGGACTGCGCGATGGTCTTCCAGGGCGCGCAGAACGCCTTTAACCCGGTGCTGCGCATCCGCGATCAGTTTATGGACACCGCGAAATCGCACGGCAATAACGACCGGCAGGCGGTAATCAACCGCACGCTGGAACTGTTCAAACTGGTGCGACTGGACCCGGAACGGGTATTTGACTCATATCCGCACGAATTGAGCGGTGGCATGAAGCAGCGCACGCTGCTGGCGCTGGGCGTCCTGCTGAATCCGCAGGTGGTTATTCTGGATGAGCCGACGACCGCGCTCGATATCCTGACACAGCGCGCCATCATCGACGTGCTTAACGAGATGCAGGAGCGCCTGGGCTTCAGCATCATCTTTATCAGTCATGACCTGGCGCTGGCGGCGGAGATGGCCGATCGCGTGGCCACGATGTACGCTGGGGAAATCGTCGAAATTGGCCCGGTGAACAATATCTTCTACAAGACGCTGCATCCTTATACCTTCGGCCTGATGCAGTCCGTGCCCAAGCTGGGCAAGGAACAGGACGACCTGATGAGCATCCCCGGCAGCCCACCCAACCTGATTTCGCCACCAAAGGGGTGTAAGTTCCACCCGCGTTGCCAGTTCGCTACAGAGAAATGCAAGCATGAAGCGCCGCCCCTGGTGGAATATGAGCCGGGTCATATGGCTGCCTGCTGGCACACCGAAGCCGTCATCGAAGCGCGGGCCGAACTGGAGAACAAGTAATGCCAGAGCCAATCATCCAACTGAGAGATATTTCGCGTCACTTCAAGAAGGGGCGCACGATTATCCCCGTTCTGCAGAACATCGATATGGATGTGAACAAGCTGGAGTTTCTGTGTCTGGTGGGGGAGAGTGGCTGCGGCAAGACGACGATGGGCAAAGTCCTGTCGGGTTTGCTCAAGCCAAGCAGCGGGCAGGTCTTCTTTGAAGGCCAGGACGTCTCTACGATGCGTGGCAAAGCCTATAACCATTACCGTCGCTCCGTACAGATCATCCATCAGGACCCTTACGCCTCGCTGAACCCCTCGCACACAATTTACAGCACACTCAGCTATCCGCTGTTCCGGCACAAAGCCGTCAGGAATCGCTCGCAGGCGCGGGAACGGGTGACTCATCTGCTGGAAACGGTGGACCTGACACCAGCGGAAGACGTGATCGACAAATACCCGCATGAGCTGAGCGGCGGCCAGCGGCAGCGCGTGAGTATCGCCCGCGCCCTGACGACCAATCCCTCGCTGATTGTGGCGGATGAGTCAGTCAGCATGGTAGACGTATCGATTCGCATTGGCCTGCTGAAGATGCTGATGAACATGCGCACCGAGTTCAACGTGACGATTGTGTTCATCACGCATGACCTGGCGCTGGCAAAGTACTTCGCCTGGGAAGGTCGGCTGGCGGTGATGTACCTGGGGCGCGTGGTGGAGATCGGGCGCACGCAGGAGATTATCGCCGAGCCGCAGCATCCTTATACACGGGTACTGCTCTCCGCCATCCCGGAAGCCGACCCGGAGCGCACCCGCAGTAAACAGCACATTCAACTGCGCAGCGAGGATATCCCCCGCCTGACCGATCTGCCGCCGGGTTGTTCGTTCCACCCGCGCTGCCCCTGGTTTATCGATGGTGTGTGCGACGTGCAGATACCGCAATTGGAAATCGTGAAGACGGTCGAAAGCGATGCGCAGGTTGCCTGTATTCCGCTGACACAGGGAGAGCCGCTGAAGTTGTATGAATAGTGAGATACTCCGGGCGTTCTTCCGCTCCGGAACCTTCCTGGTAATCGTTTCTGTCTTTCTGGTGCTGTCCTTGTCGCGTGAGAGCGCCGAGTTCGTCGTCTCGGTATGTACGCTGGCGATTGGCGTCACGCTGATGGGGCTTGTTCTGGCCGTCAACCACCTGACGAAATAACCGGCATAGAGGTCCACCGGCGCAGGAGCGCAGCGGCTCGCGCTCCCGTGCCGGTGTTTGTTGTTTACAGATAGCTGGGGATGTCGCCGGTCAGGTCACGATACTGGCGCAGCAGCGGCTCGAAACGTTTGATGCTGTCGCGCAGGCCGCCGGGGCGATTGCGGGCTAACCAGTTCAGGCGCTGCTGTGGGATGAGGTCTTCCAGGTCATTGAGCAGGTCCGTCGCCGTGATCGCCTGATCGCCATTGATGAGCAGTCCGCGTTGGCAGGCGTGGCGCAGCAGATGGGAGACCTGAGTCATCTCGTCTCTGACCAGCGCGGATGCCTGCGACTGCTCAATACGACTTAGGCAGGCGGTAATAACATCAAGGCACTGCTGCATCGTCTCGGTGATGATGCCGAAGGGTTTATCGACGACCACGTGCTGATCCAGGTTGCGGATGAGCGTTTGCAGGTCGCGGTCGTCCTGTTGCAGCAGAAAGAACAGCAGGCTGCCGTTGGGATATTCCAGGCCGGGCAGTTGGTAAAGATTGCTGAGATCAACAACGGCCTGACCCATCAGGCCCGCCTTGTCAGCGAAAGCGAAGCGGTCCAGCAGGGCGGGGTAGTCCAGTGCGGCGCTGGCGTCATATGCCCAGGCGGTCGCCAGTCCAGCGGCGAAGCCCAGATAGCTGACCGGGAGTGGCTGCCAGTGCCCGCGATCGCCCCAGTCGGTGAGCAGCAGCCCGGATGCGCCGTATTTCAGGCCGTTGGCGGCGGCGTCGCGGATGTTGGCAATCGCGTTGTCGCCGCGTCCGGCGATGGAATTCCAACTGGATGTGCCAGGGCATACGTAGAAGGGCAGTCCGGCCTGCTGAAACAGTGGGCTGTGCTGCGCGTAAGACTCGCCGGCGTAATAACCCCACTGGAGCGCGATAACGTCCTGTGGGATTTCCTTGAGGTATTCGGCGTATTTGACGATGACATCGGCCCAGAATATCATCTGCCTGCCGTGTTTCTGCGTCAGCGCGTGCAGTTTGAGCAGGTAATCGACGTAAACACGCCCTTTGCCGTGTGTCTCGCAGGCTTCTTTGCTGCGGCACTGGCCCATCTCCCAGGGTTCATCGCCGCCCACGTTGAACAGCGGCGAGCTGAAGTGGGGCAGCAGTTCGCTGTAGAGGCTGTCAACAAAGGCGATGCTGGCCGAGTCGGTCGGGTTCAGTGAGGTGGCTGGTCGGCGTTCGCCCAGGTGATCGCCAAAATCGCCGATGAAGCCGCCAGGACATTCGGCGAGGTGCTGGTATTCCGGGTGTTTGAGCCAGCGTTCCATGTGGCCGAAGCTGTTCTGGTTGGGCACAAGCTGGATGTGCCGCTGCTGGCAGAAACGGTCCAGTGCCAGGATTTCCTCGCCGGTCATCGGGCTGGCGTACTGCCAGGCGGTTTTGTGCTGGCTATAGGCGAAGCTGTGTTCCATGTAAAGCTGCAACTGGTTCATTTTCCAGCTCGCCAGCATGTCGACCAGCTCGTAGAGCGCGGCCATCGTCATGACCTTGTCGCGGCTGATGTCCAGCATAACGCCGCGCACGGGGAAGTCCGGCCAGTCCTCGATGGTCAGGTCCGGCAGGCTGGGGCCATAGTGCGCCAGCAGTTGAGCGAAGGTACACACGCCGTAATAGACCCCGGCGGCGTCGGCGCCGCTGATGATGACCGCGCCGGACTGTGCTTTGAGCGTATAGCCCTGGGCCGGGGTGCTGGCATCGCCCAGATTGAGCGTCAGGGCATGATCGCTGCCCCCGGCGATGATGCTCCAGTGGAAGTCGACATGCTGGCGCAGCGCCTGCTGGGCGATCTGTGCTTCGAAGAACAGTGCTCTGTCGCTGATGCCGATGGTGGCGGACGCTGGCAGCGGATGGGGGGTCGTGTCCTGAATGGTGAGATGGCGCGGCGCGGGCAAAAGCAGCGGAGTGGGCATGGCAGGTATCCTTTGGGGGCTTCGCAATACAGCAAAATGTTGTCTGTTGATGATAACAAATAATCAGAGGAAAACATCATGAAGATAGCAGTCGGTGGTATTTCCACAGAAAACAGCACCTTCTCCTGTATTCGGACCCGCGCCGAGGACTTCCATGTGCTGCGCGGCGCGGCGATCTTTGAGCGTAATCCGTTCCTGCGCGATGTGGATGGCGTGACGTTTGTCCCCATTCTGCACGCTTCCGCGCTGCCGGGTGGTTCGGTGGATCGAACGGCATACGAGGCGTTCAAAGCGGAACTGCTGGCTGGACTGCGCGCTGACGGTCCCTGGGATGGCGTGTTCATGGACATGCACGGCGCGATGAATGTTCACGGCATGGACGACGCCGAAGGCGACTGGATGGAGTCGGTGCGGCAGGTGGTCGGCCCGGATTGTCTGATCTCCGCCAGCTACGACCTGCACGGCAACGTCTCCGAACGGGTGATGGCGAACATCGACCTGTTTACGGCTTTCCGCACTGCGCCACACCTGGATTACATGGAGACGCGGGAGCGAGCTGTCACGATGCTGGTTGATTGTCTGCGGCGGCAGGTGCGCCCGTTCAAGGCGTTTATTCGCGTGCCGGTGGTGCTGCCCGGCGAACGCACCAGCACCGAATGGGAGCCGGGCCAGAGCCTGTATGCCCACATCCCGGATTCGCTGGCGGTGCCCGGCGTGATGGACGTGTCGATCATGATCGGCTACGTGTGGGCCGATGAACCCCGCGCCAGCGCGACGGTGATCGGTATCGGCACGGATGAGGATGCCGTGCGCGGAGAGGTCGTGCGGCTGGCGAACGCCTTCTGGGATGTGCGGGCAGATTTTGACTTCGGCGTGCCCATAGGGAGCGCTGACGAGTGCATTCAGATGGGTCTGGCTGCGCCGGAGTCCTGCGTGTTCATCAGCGATTCGGGCGATAATCCGACGGCGGGCGGCGTGGGTGATGTTACCCACACGCTGGGTCGGCTGATCGCCTTAGATGTGCCCAGCGCCGTCTATGCCAGCATCCCGGATGCGGCGGCAGTCGATCAGTGTCATCAGGCCGGGATCGGAGCGCAGGTGTCGCTGTCGGTAGGGGGCAAGCTGGATACGGTCTACAGCGAACCGCTAACCATCAGCGGCGAGGTGCTGACACTTAAATTCTTCCCCTGGGGCGATACGGACACACCCAACCGGCAGGCGGTGGTGGCTGTCGGCGGGGTGAAGGTCATCCTCACGGAGCAGCGCACGCCGTTCCACTACATGCGTCAGTTCGAGCAGTTGGAAATCGACGCGCTGGCGCATAAGCTGGTGGTGGTGAAGATTGGCTATCTGGTCCCCGATCTTAAGCGGGCTGCGCCCAAAGCGCTGCTGGCGCTCAGTCCGGGCGCGGTGAACCAGGCTATCACCCAGTTACCCTTCGAGCGGCTGACACGGCCTGTCTATCCGCTGGACAAGGATATGATCTGGACTGCCAGCCTGTAAGCCGATAAATGCTGCGGTGAGCTGGCGGCGCGTTGTACCGCCAGCACTATCGCCTGAAGACGGCGCTGGTGATTCCGTTCGTGATTCTGATACCAGTGGTCGTCGCTTTCTGGTTGATCTACACGCTGATCTACTGGCTCAAACGACGTGGACTGCTGCTTCGATCTTCAGCCGGATGTCCGTTGGCTCGGTCATGTACGGGCTGTGGCGAAATTCGCCTGCGGGAAACGGTTACGGGTCGCGTTGGCGATGCGTACCAGGATAAGCATGACCGGCACTTCCACCAGCACGCCCACGACAGCGGCCAGGGCCGCGCCCGAAGTCACGCCGAACAGGGCGATAGCCGTTGCCACCGCCAGCTCAAAGAAGTTACTCGCGCCGATGAGGGCGGCGGGCGCGGCAATCTGATGCGAGATTTTTAGGCCTTTGGCTGCACCGTAAGCCACTGCGAAGATGAAGAATGTCTGGATGATGAGCGGTACGGCGATCAGGCCGATGTGCAGCGGGTTGTTGAGGATGACCTCGCCCTGGAACGAAAACAGCAGGATCAGGGTCAACAGCAGGCCGATGATGGGGACTGACCCCAGTCGCTTAAGGAAAACATCGCTGAACCATTTTGCACCTTGGCGGCGGATCAGGTAGATGCGCGTGACATACCCGGCTACCAGCGGGATGACGATATACAAAACCACCGACAGCAGCAGTGTATCCCAGGGCACGATGATATTGCTGATGCCCAGCAGCAGCGCCACAATTGGCGCAAAGGCGACCAGCATGATCAGGTCGTTGACCGAGACCTGCACCAGCGTATAGGCAGGGTCGCCTTTAGTGAGATAGCTCCACACAAAGACCATCGCTGTACAGGGGGCGGCTCCCAGCAGGATCGCCCCGGCGACGTATTCTGTGGCCAAGTCTGCCGGGATGAACGGCGCGAAGATCACCTGCAGAAACAGCCAGGCGAAAAAGAACATGGTAAACGGTTTTATCAACCAGTTGACGACCAGTGTCAGGCCGATGCCTTTTGGCTGGCGGCGCACACCCAGCACGCTGGAGAAGTCGACCTGCACCATCATCGGGTAGATCATAAACCAGATCAGGATGGCAATGGGGATGTTCACTTCGGCATAGGTAAACTGGGTCAGGGTATCCGGGATGAATGTCAGGAACTGCCCGATTGCCACGCCTACGATGATGCACAGGGCCACCCAGATGCTGAGATATTTTTCGAAGAAGCCGAGGCCCTTGTCGCTGGCCTGCTGGGCCTGTTGCTTTACGCTGACTGCAGACGCTTCTGCCATTTCCCCCTCCTGTCATAAGCAATCGAACTGGTGCCACCATGATTCATAGATGACTGCCTATATATAAGAACATCTATATAGAAACTTGTCAATGGGTTGTGTAAATTTCGGACGAACTTTAACGATCGTATGACACGGCATTTGCCCGATCAGTATATGGTCAGGCTTGCCGGTGTGTGCTATGCTGCCATGCTTGCGGATCGCTTTTGACGGAGGCGCCTATGCCTGCTGGAAAACTGCACACCGACGAAATCGACATTGATGTCCCGCTTGTGCGCCGGTTGGTTGCGGCGCAGTTTCCGCAGTGGGCAGACCTGCTGATTACGCCGGTTCGATCTGCCGGGACCGACAACGCCATGTATCGACTGGGCGCTGAGATGGTACTGCGTCTCCCACGTGTTCCGCGTGTCGTCGCGCAGGTCGAAAAAGAGCAGCGCTGGCTGGCATGGCTGGCTCCTCAGCTTCCGCTGGCTATACCCATTCCGATCGCCAGGGGCCTGCCCGGTGAGGGTTATCCCTGGAACTGGTCGATTTATAACTGGCTCGAAGGTGAAAACGCGGCCCAGGTGATGCCCACCGCGTTTGATCAGGCGGCTGTGATGCTTGCGGAGTTCATTAGCGCGCTGTGGATGATTGACCCCGCCGACGGTCCGACGCCGGGTGCGCACAACTTCGGGCGCGGAGTGCCGCTGGCCGAGCGTGACGCTGCCACCCGGCAGGCCATTGCCGAACTGGGCGATGTGATTGACGCCGACGCCGTCAGCACCATATGGGAGTCGGCACTGGCCGCGCCTGAATGGAGCGAACCACCGGTCTGGATTCACGGGGACCTGATGCCGGGGAATCTGCTGGTGCGGGATCGACAGATCAGCGCGGTCATCGATTTTGGTGGCCTGGGTGTGGGCGACCCCGCCTGTGATCTGCAGATCGCGTGGAATTTTCTGCCGGCGGATGCCCGTGCTGTGTTCCGTGCTGCGCTGCCGATCGATGACGCGACCTGGACGCGCGGTCGTGGCTGGGCGCTGTCCGTCTCACTGATCGCACTGCCGTACTACCGGGAGACGAATCCCGTATTTGCCAGGGCCTCGCGCCGCACGCTTGACGCAGTCCTCGCCGATTCTGGGGGTACAGCAATCGGGAACAGTTGATAATTCCCAGAAGCTTTCGCGTCCGCTGGCGAGCGGAAAGCCGCCGATTCCGGCAGAAAAGGACGCCAGAGGGGTAAAAAATGCAGGTCCTTTCCCTCAAATCCCCGGTTGTTCGGGGATTTTTCGTTTAATGGTAACGCTAACTGACCTGCGGCACGGGATAGTTCAGCAGGTCACGCACCGATCAGACGCAGTCGGTCAACCCGAGCGCCATCGCGGGTGTTCGTTGTCGGTAGCGGCGCTTCAATCCGGGCAAAGGCTCAGGTCCGAATTATCAACGGTTTACATGGGGAGTAGGCTGCCGCTGCTGTTGATCGCTGTCGCGCCGCTGCTCATCAGCAGCTTCGCGCTCAACTTCAACAACTTCACTGTAATCGATCTGTTCAACGAGGGTGGTCCGCCCATGGGTGGCGGCAGTGTCGCCGGCCACACGGATATTCTGATCTCATACACGTACCGGCTGGCCTTCTCTGGCGGGCGCGGCACGGATTATGGTTTCGCCTCGGCGATTGCGGTGTTCATCTTCTTCATCATCGGCGCGATTACGGCTTTCAACTTTCGCCTGACACGCCAAATAGAGCAGGTATCCGAGAATGTCTGATACAACCACTCCGCTGCCGGTTGAGACAGCCGCCCGTGCACAAACGGCCCGCCGGGGACGCCCGGCACGACGCCGGGGTTGGTTGCTGCGCCTGACCATCGCCATACTGGGCAGCGCCTATGCCATCTTCCCCCTGCTGATCGTCATCTCGGCAGCGCTGGATACCAGCAATTCACTGGTTGGCCAGGGATTGCTGCCACGCGCCATCTCTCTGGATAACTTTCGCAGCCTGACCACCAACCCGCAGGCGCCGGTGCTGTTGTGGCTGTGGAACTCAGTCAAGATCGCCGGTGTCACCTCGCTGATCGTCGTCACCCTGACCATGCTGGCGGCTTATGCGTTTTCGCGCTTCCGCTATCGGGGGCGGCGCGTCAGCCTGCTGTCGATCCTGATTATCCAGGTGTTCCCTAACATCCTGGCGGTGGTGGCGCTGTTCCTGCTGTTGCAGCAGCTCGGAAACCTGTTCCCCTGGCTGGGCCTGGATACCCACGCCGGTCTGATCCTCATCTATTCCGGTGGCGCGCTGGGAGTCAACACCTGGCTGATGAAGGGCTACTTCGACTCGATTCCACGCGAACTTGACGAGTCGGCGCTGGTGGACGGCGCCAACCGCCTG
>CAZXCK010000060.1:0-24271 GCA_964639225.1 uncultured Anaerolineaceae bacterium
TGGCGTCGGCCAGCGAGAGGTGAATCGACTCGCCGTTCTGCTTGGCGCGCAGACGCTCCATCATCAGCGATGACAGGTCCACGCCGTAGACGCGGCCCGTATGGGGAGCCAGCGGCAGCGCGATGCGCCCCGTGCCCACGCCGATTTCCAGCACGCGGCTGGATGCGCTCAGGCCGCCCGCCCGTGCCATCATAGCGGCGACGGCGGCCTCTTCGCCGGGCGGGAAGCCCCGCGAGTTGTCGTAAAAATCAGCGGCGCGATCAAAGACAACCGATTGTTGGCGAGTCATGGCGTTAGTCCGTATTCATGAAAAGCGATGGCGCGTTCTTGCGGACGGTATCCTCGCCCAATTTGTCCACCAGTTTTTTGCGCAGTCTGGGGGTTTCTTCCTGCCATTTGCCGCGCAGTTCCTCTTTGCTGGCGCGGTGACCATCGCCCGCATGGGTCAGGATGCCGCCGCTGACCGCTGGCGCGCGCGTGATGACGCGCTGCACGGCGACAAAGCCGCAGTTGGGGCAGCTCTCGGCCTGTTCGTCGAAGCCGTGCCGCACCTCGAAACGATGGTCACATTGGGGGCAGTGATAATCATATAAGGGCATACGGCACCAACCTTTGTCTGAATTCGTTACAAAAGCCGTCGATCATTCCTATTGTATACCCATCACGCGGCTGGCAGTGCTTGAGAATCCCGGCGCGTGTCACATGTGGTCAATATAGAGGGTGCTGCCAGCCGCCACCACGTACACCCGATCCGGCAGCGCCAGCGCATAATTGTCGCCCTCGTCTGCGTCGATCTGATCCGGGAAGACGCGCAGCCGCAGATCGTTGTCAAAATGCAGCAGCAGATCAAGCCCCGGACGCAGCAGCTCGACAGCGGCCACACGCTGCTCGCGGAGTTGCTGCACCGCAACCGTCAGCGCGCCTTCCGGCTCACTGCTATCCAGCCAGGTCGCCAGCACCGCCTGCCCGGACTCCACACGCCAGGGGCAGTCCTCCAGATAAAGCACGTAGCGCCCCTGGAATTCGCGCTCTTCAGGCGTAAGCCGAAAACCCGGCTGGGTCAGCGGTTGGGAACGGCGCACGCGCTCGCCAAAGTGCAGGTTAACCAGCGACCCCACACCGCTGACCTGCACACTCCAGCACGGCTGACCGGCCAGTTCATGGAGTACTCGCTCAAATTCGTCGATGTTGTCTACGCTCATGATTTTCGCTCGATTCTGGTTCAGAGTTTTATCGACGCTGATTGCCACGCTCACAAAATGCGATTCAGTTTGTCGTCGTAATAGAGCACAACAACCGGAGTCCCCGGCGGCGGCGCGTCTTCTGGCGAGAGCTGGCGCAGCGATACAAGCTGCGTCCCATACACCTGACTCCCGCGAGGCGAGACAAACGTATACTTCACGCGCAGCACCGGCTTGAAGCCGGTCAGTGACAGCGAACGCGCGATTTCGCAACCCGTGATGGTGCCCGGCAGTTCGATGCCACCCGTTTCCAGCTTTTTTTCCTGGCGGCGGCGGCCCAGCGCCCCCCATAATCCACCCAGCGCCATCACGGCGATCGCCAGAAACAACGCCATACCCGGCCCGGCAGTGAAGCCCAGCAGCCGGTAAAAGACGAAATAGTACACTGCATAGACAATCAGGCCCGAAGGCAGAAACGTCAGCGCAACGATCACCCACAGTTGCAGCAGTTGTTCCAGACGGATGCCGTCCTGCAAGCGGCGTGCGCCCTCTATCAGAAAACTGGCGTGTCCTGGGTGGAGCAGAAACACCTCGTCGGGCGAGAGACCTTTCTTGCCCATTCAACCTCCATCTTGTTGTCCGACGACGCGACCGGTGCGCCGCACATTATCCTAGCACGGCGCACGCCCTGGCAACAACGCTAATTGTCCGCAGCGCCAACCATTCTACTTGATACGGTAGCCGTCTTCCTCGTTGTTAAAAATCCAGCCAGCGATCTCGCCGATGCGAATATCATCAAACAGGTATGCCTGTCGCGTCAGCGCCGCCGAGCCGCGCCCGCGTGTCCGCTGGCGTTCGCCCAACATGATAGCGAAACGATTCTGCCATTTGTCGAAGTTCGCCGGGCGCAGGTCCACCCAGCCTTTAGCGGCGTAGCGGTCCACATCCGCCGGGCCGAGCTGCACCTCGTTGACGCCGGGTACTTCCGGGATGCGGATATACGGCCCGCGTATGAGTTCGGCGCCATCGGGCGACAGCACCGGCAGGCCAATCGACGTGATGAGGCGCGTCAGGTCGTCGTCGCGCAGCAGCCGGTCATGGACCTGCCGCGAAATGGCATCGGGCTGCTGGTCCAGCACCGCCGCCAGCGAGCCATACTCAATGCGCAGCAGTTCGGCTTCCCACAGCAGCTTGGAGAGTTCCGGCGGTCCCAACTGGCCCAGCGCCACGCTGTAAGTCCCGGCGCTGGTTTCCAGATGGGTCATATCGGCCAGCACCTGCTGCCGCAGATAACCGGCGCGGTAAGTCGGGTTCATAATGGCGCTGTCAATCTCGGCGATCACGTCGTGACCGGTGTTGCTGCCGACGATCTCCAGCACCGCCTCGCGGGCGATCTCCTCTGGCGTAATGAACTCCATCTGGCGCAGCGCGGTAATAGCCTCGAACTCGCCGCGTGTGAACAGGCCGTTCTCGCCCGTATCGACGACCGGCAGTTCCAGCGTGCGAATACACTGATACCGTTCGGCATCCTCGCGCAGGGTCAGTGTGCCATCCACTGGCTGCACACGACTGTTATACACGTAGACCTGCTGGCCACGCTCTTTGACCAGACGACAGCTTACATCGGCATAACCGATCATGCCACCGGGTTTGATCTCCTTGACGATGGTGCTCTCCGGCGTGCGCGCCATGAGAAACATCAGCCCGGTGTGGGCAAAAGCGACCGCCGTTTTAGTCATCAGCTTGACCGAGGGCTTATCTTCGCTGTGCGTGTAGGGGATATTCAGGCCCATGCCGCCGCTGCCAGTAGTGCCGATCTTCAGATACAGCCGCGTCTCGACCTCGTTCATCACCCGGTGCAGAATCTGCACATGGCGCACAAGCTGCGGCAGCGCCTGCGACAGCACCAGCAGATCGAAAGCATAGCGCGTCTCGTCGCGGTTGGCAGGCGCTTCGCCAGCTTCCAGCGCAGCTAAGAGCGCCGCATCCTCGCGGCGGGCCACAATCGAGGCGGTGTGCGCGTCCTGGTAGCTGATGGCCGTCGCCGTGTTGATGCAGTCCACAATCACATCCGGGCGATAGCGGCGCAGCATCTGAACCAGATATGAGGTGCTATAAGCCGGTTCGATCTCGCCATACAGATCATCAAAGAGCGCGTCGCGGTTGGCCTGACTGCCCAGCATCTCGCCACGTGGAACCTGGGCGAAGTCCTGGCGCACGAAGATGTTACCCCAGCAGCCATCCCAGGCGACCGGGTTATCCTGGAAGAGGCCACGCAGTTCCCCCAGCGCGTCCTCGACTTCATCCTGGCGCAGCGAGGCGATGATAATCTGGCGTGGGGACAGCTTTTTGGCGATCTCGCGGGCGATCTGCCGGCCTACCAACCCCGCGCCACCGAGAATCAAAAAACATTCGTTTTTGGACATGGAATAAATCCCTTCTATTTTTATACAGCGTCAATTCTATTTTACACCTAAGTGGAGAGCCGTGCTGCGTGAAGGGATGGTGCTAGCAGGGCTGGCGGTCAGGGTTTGACCGCCGCCACGCCCAACATAAACGGGATGTTGGGCATCCCTTCCGGCAGGGTCATACGCCGGCCTGGCAGCTCGCGCATGTCGGCGAAAGGCTTGAAACCGTTGCTGTACGGATACTCACGCAGCGCCGTCAGCCGCAGATCAGCGGCCAGCAGCGCCCCCACAATATCACTCACACCCCAGCAGAACTCATAAACCGGGTGTGGATTCGTGAAGTGGGGCGCGTCCTCGATCTTCTGTCCCGTATGCGTCAGAGCGCCACCAGATTCCGCCACATAATCGCCGATGCCTTCCTCGAAGAACACTGGCTTGCCGCCGCTGTAATCGTAATTCGGGTTGAAGTCGTCTTCGTAGATGTTCAGGAACGGATGAAACTCCACCAGCACAAAGCGACCACCCGGCTTCAGCGCCGCCGCGATCCCCTGCCCCCACGCGCTGAGGTCAGAAAGCCAGGGGATCGCGCCATAGGACGCGAACACGACATCATAAGTGGTGGTGTTGTGCTCGAACCAGTCGTAGATGTCGGCCCGCACGAACGTACCCGGAATGCCGGAATCCGCTGCCAGCTTCTGCGCAAAGCTGATGGCCTCGTCGCTGATATCCACGCCGGTGACCCGTGCTCCCAGATGCGCGGCGATACTCAGCGTGTCCTGGCCAGCGTTACACTGCAAATGCAGCAGAGACTTGCCGCGAACATCGCCCAGCAGTTCGACCTCTTCCGGGAAGAGCGTTGTGCCACCCCCACGCAGAAAAGCAGCCTGGTCACCCTTATGGCTGTTGTGCTGCCGGGTGGCGGCATTCCAGGACATACGATTGGCCTCGTGCATATGGCGATCCACTGACATAGAACAATCACCCCTTATGTGTTTTAATCCAGTGGCCTGAGCCGGTTCAAGATCGTCGGCAGGAACTCCGCGACCGTAGGATGAATCGGCAGCGCGTCTCGCATAACTTTGTACGACGCGCCAGTATACATGAAGTTGCTGAAGATGGCGATCACGTCGTCGCCCTGCATGCCCAGCGCCGCCGCGCCCAGAATCTGCTCGGTGTCGGCGTCCACCAGCACCTTGATTAAACCCTTGGTCTCGCTGTCCAGAATGGCCCGGCTGACGTTTTCCATCGGCATCACCGCCATCAGCACATTACGACCCGATTCGCGGGCTTCGCGTTCGCTCATACCCACCCGCCCCAGCGGCGGGTCGGTGAACATAGCATAGGTTGTATATCGCTCGTTGGCGCTGCGATCCCCACCCCTGCGGTTGGCGACAAAGATTTCGTAGTCCTGATAAGACGTATGGGTAAACGCGCCACGACCATTGACATCGCCTAACGCCCAGATGCCGGGCACATTCGTCTCGTACTGGTCATTGGTGACGATATAACCGCGCTCGTTAGTTTCCACACCAACAGCTTCCAGATTAAGCTTGTCGCTGTTGGGACGGCGCCCTGTCGCCACCAGCAGATGCGATCCGCGCACGACAGCACGCGCTTCACCGTCCAGCAGCGTCAGTTCGATCTGGTCATCATAGCCCGGCGCGACCGACTTCACCTGATGCCCGGTGAACAGGCGAATACCTTCGTCAAGCAATATGGATTCAATCGCCTCGACAATGTCATCGTCCTCGCGAGATGCCACATGCGACTTGCCCTCAATGATCGTCACCTCACTACCGAAGCGGCGAAACATCTGGCCAAACTCCAGACCGATATATCCCCCACCGATAATCACCAGATGCGACGGCAGTTCCTTGAGCGCCAGCAGCCCCTCATTGGTCACGTAAGGCACGTTATCCAGGCCATCAATCGGTGGGATGACCGCCCGCGCCCCGGTATTGATGTACACCTCCGGCGCTTCCAGAACCCGGTCACCGGCCTGGACACGGTGAAGTCCGTTTTCGGTACCCAGGAAATGCGCATATTCGTAGATGACTTCAATGTTTTTCATGTCGTGCATGGCGTCATCAAGTGACTGCTGCATGCCGCCGATCATGTCGTCTTTGCGCGCCATCACAGTGGCGAAATCGACCTCAACTTTGCCCGTCTTAACGCCGAACTCCGCACCGCGTCGCGCCAGATGCGCCACGCGCGCGCTGGCACGCAGCGCCTTGGTGGGGCGGCAGCCATAGTTCAGGCAGGTTCCACCCAGCCGATCCCCTTCGAGAATGACCACGCGCGCGCCCTCTTTAGCCAGTGTCGTGCCGATAGCCGGGCCGGCCTGCCCCGCCCCGATGATAATCGCATCAACTCGCATGTCGGTATTCCCCTCTCACATCCTTATCGTTCTGTGTGGCATTTTCCTGACGCCTGCGCTCAAACCCAGCTTACAGTATATAACCTGCATTCGGTCATTATGTGGGCAATTTTCGGCGTCTTCAGGGGAAAGCTCACCGCCATAGCGACACAGGTCTGAACAGCGAGACCCCGTATATCTCACATCAGCGAATAAATCGGCAGCGTCACGTAGAATGTCGTCCCCTCACCCAGCTTACTCTCAACTCGAATGCGCCCGTGATGGGCATCAACCAGCCGCTTGACAATCGCCAGCCCCAGGCCCGTGCCGTCGATCTTTTCCGTCTCCGGACGGCGCACCCGATAAAACCGCTCGAAGATATGTGCCTGATCTTCCGGGCTGATGCCCATACCGTCATCCTCGATCATCACGCGCACCGTCGCCCCACGATTCTCAGCGCGTACACGCACCGTGCCACCAGCGGGTGTGTACTTGATGGCGTTGCCGATGAGGTTGTTGAAGATCTGCGCCAGGCGTGGCTGCTCGCCGTTGACCAGTGGCAGGTCTGGCGCGATCTCGTCAATAATCGTCATCGACTTCTTCTCGGCGTTGGCCAGGTTGGTTTGCAGACACTTACGTAGTACCAGTGGCAGCAGCACGGGCTTGAGGTCCAGTTCCGCACCGGATTCGATGCGCGCCAGGTCCAGCAGGTCGTCGATGAGCTGGCGCATGTTGTCGATGGCGTTCTCGATCATGTGGACGAAGTTCATCGAGCTGCTGTCGAATTCATTCTTCATCTGGAGCAGGTCCAGGTAACCGCGCATGACTCCCAGCGGCTGCTTGAGGTCATGCGATACAGTAGCAATCAGCTCGCTTTTCAGGCGGTCCATCTCCTTGAACAGCGTGATATCCTGCATGACGATCGTGCAGCCAATACCCGGCTGCGGCGTGGCCCGCGTGTAATAGATGCGTCCGTTGGGCAGCACGAACTCCTCGTCCATGCCGTCGTTACTATCGACTGCTCGCCGGTAAAACTCGGCCAGAGGCTGGAAGCCAACCACCTCAGCGAACGGTTGGTGCGTGTAGTCCCTACCTGGTTGCAGGTTCAGCGCCGAGATTGCCGACTGGCTGATGACGAGGATTCGATGGTCTGGCGCTACAATCACCACAATGTCGGCGATGCTGCCCAGAATGTGCGTGAGTTTCTCGCGCTCGCGCACGGTGGCGTCGTACAGGCGCGCGTTGTCGATGGCGACGCCGGCCCGGTTGGCCAGCTTGTTGACGAAATCGACATGCTCCTGGCTGAAAGCATCGGCCTTGCGGCTTTCCAGCGTGATAACGGCAACTACACTGTCCTCGCGCAGCACCGGCATCGCCATCTGCGAACGATAGCGCCGGTCATCATCGGAACCGAACTGGTCAACGACGACTTCCACCCGCCCCGAATGGGCGACTCGTTCGGCGATGGCCGCCACGCTGGCGCTGTCCGTCGGATGACCATACTCGATATGTGTGCGCAGTTGATCGCTGTGAGCGTCGTACAGCGCCAGTGACGCCGCACTGGCGTTGGTGAAACGCAGTGCCCAATCCAGCGTCATATCGAACACGGTCGGCAGATGGATCGTCTCATTCAGTTCACGGTCAATCTGCTGGAGCATGTTCATCTCGTGCATGCTGGCCGCCAACTGCTCGACCGCCTGCTTATGCTGGCAGGTGTTGTGCAGAATTACCGCGATATTCCCCGCCAGCATATCGAGCAATTCAATGTCAAGCCGCTTGAAGTGTTTCTTTACCTCAAGCTCGACCAGCAGCATACCCAGCAGGTCACCGCCCACCATCAGCGGTTGGCTGTAGAACATTTCAAAGCCCGCCGCCCTGGCCAACGTCGCCACCGGCGAACCGGCCAGTTCGTCCTCGGCACCCATCCATGCGGACAACTCTCCACGCAGCCAGCCCTTGACGATAGCATCCTGCACATCCGGGTTGATGTTAATCATCGCGGCTCGTTTGAGCCGCTGGTAATCGGTGGCGGCATCTGGACGCACATTGACAGCGCCCAGGCACAGATGATCGAGCTTCTCGTCGTCCCGCAGCAGCAGGATTACACGGGTGTCCTCAATCAGCTCACCGACAATCGTAACGATGGTGTTCATCAGCGGGTCGAGTTCAGGAACCAGCGCCATACGCAAGGTCGCTTCCTGTACCTTGCGCAGCCGGTCGATTTCTGCTGTGGTATGGATATTAGGGTTGCCCATCATGCCATCTCACCAATTAGGTATAATTTCGTCACAGTAAATTATAAGCGTGATTGCTTCTCAGCGAAAATCAAACGCGGACCAATCGTGCTCGATTCGCTGCCCGTCCGCCGCTGTGAACTGTCGATAGTTGGTCATAAAAACCCGCCCCCAAAGAAATATGGCAAACGTTTGCCCCTATCCTACCGCACCTTGTTCGACTCCACCGTAGACACTATAATCAAAAGCCAAATTCACCGCGACGAATCTGAGGATGTGCAGCCCCATGAAGCCAATGACCAGCGCCGAAGTACGACGGGCGTTTCTGGATTATTTTGTCGAACAGAACCACAAAGAGGTGATGTCGTCATCGCTGGTGCCCGGCAACGATCCGACGCTGCTGTTCACCAACGCTGGCATGGTCCAGTTCAAGGACGTCTTCCTGGGCATCGACAAGCGCGACTACAAACGCGCCACCACCTCGCAGAAGTGTATGCGCGTAAGCGGCAAACACAACGACCTGGAAAACGTCGGCCCTTCACCGCGCCATCACACCTTCTTTGAGATGCTGGGCAACTTCAGCTTCGGTGATTATTTCAAGGAACACGCTATCGAGTTCGGTTATCAGCTATTGACCGAGGTCTACGGCCTGCCTGCCGACCGGCTGGTGTTCACCGTCTACGAGAACGACGACGAAGCCTATGACATCTGGGTGAACAAAATCGGCGTCGATCCACGTCGCGTGGCCCGCATGGGGCCCAAAACCAACTTCTGGCAGATGGCCGACACCGGTCCCTGCGGCCCCACCAGCGAGATTCACTGGGATAGATCACCAGAGATGGGTGTGGACAGCATCATCCCCATGCTGACAGTCGAGGATGACCGCTTCCTGGAAATCTGGAACCTGGTGTTTATGCAGTACAACCGCACCCAGCCAGACCCGCAGCACACCGGTCAGTTCGACGAGCCACTGCCCGCGCCCGGCGTCGATACCGGCATGGGCCTGGAGCGCATCGTCAGCATTGTGCAGGGTGTAGAGGCCAACTACGACACCGATCTGTTCCTGCCCATCATCCACAAAACGCAGCAGCTCGCCGGTCACACCGATGCCGAGCGTGACGCCAATTATGTGCCCTATCGCGTCATCGCCGACCACATCCGCGCCGCCGTCTTTCTCATCGCCGATGGCGTACTGCCCGGCGCTAAAGGCCGCGACTCGGTCTGCCGGCTGGTCATCCGGCGCGCCGCCCGTTTCGGCGAAAAGCTGGGCTTCAAAGAGCCGTTCCTGGCCAGCGTCGCCGAGGCCGTCATCGAGACGATGGGCGACCACTATACCGAAATCAAAGAACGCGCCAGCGCCATTCAACAGAGCATCACGCGCGAGGAAGAGCGCTTCCACCGCACGATGGACCAGGGACTGGCCGAACTCGACGCCATGCTGGCCGAACTGCCCGCTGGCGGCGAACTGCCCGGCGACAAGGCGTTCTACCTGAAGGCGACGCTGGGCCTGCCGATCCAGGTCACGCGCGACATCGCCGAAGAACGCGGCTATTCGGTCGATATGGCCGGGTTCAACCAGGCCGAAGCTGTCCACGCCGAAGTCAGCGGCGGGGGCCAGGCGATGGGCGTCATCACCGGCAGCGAGGACTATGCCGCCGTCCTGCACGAACTGGTAAACGGCAGCCATCTGCCGGATAGCGGCGTCGATTATCTGCCTTATGGCCCGACCGCGATCAAAGCGAATGTTGTGGCCCTGCTCCACGAAGGCCGCCAGGTCGAGCGCGTGGACCTGGGCGAGCGCGTCGAGGTGGTGCTGGATCGCACGCCGTTCTATGTCGAAGCAGGCGGTCAGGTGAGCGATACCGGCACCATCGTCGGCCCGGACTGGGAAATCGAAATCGAGGACACGCGCCGTCCGGTAGGCGGACTGATTGTTCACGTCGGCGAGGTGGTGCGCGGTACCCCCGGCACCGGCAGCACGGTCGAGGCCCGCGTAGACACCGAGCGCCGCACCAGCATCATCCGCAATCACACCGCCACCCATCTACTGCATGCGGCTCTGCGCAACTGGCTGGGCACGCATGTCCAGCAGCGCGGCTCGCTGGTCGCGCCGGACCGCCTGCGCTTTGACTTCGCTCACGATGCCCGCGTCGATGCCGAGCAACTCAAGACCATCGAGACCGAGGTCAACCAGATTATCCTGCGCAACTACCCGGTAAAGGCAGAGATCAAGTCGCTGCAGCAGGCGCGGGCCGAGGGCGCGATGGCGCTTTTTGGCGAGAAATACGGCGATACCGTGCGCACCATTGTCATTGGCGGTTCCAACGGCGACGGACGTTACAGCTACGAACTATGCGGCGGCGTTCACGTCGGCGAGACTTCGGAGATCGGCCCGTTCGTTATCGTCAGCGAGGGCAGCGTAAGCGCTGGCGTACGCCGCGTCGAGGCGCTCACCGGCGCTGGGGCCATGGAGTACATCCGCCAGAATCTGGACGTGGTGCACAATCTCGCCAGCCAGCTCGGCTCGGAGATCATTACCCGTGTCAACTCACTGCAAAACGAGCTGGCCGCCAGCAAGAAACAGATCGACAGGCTGCGCCGCGAACTGGCGCGCTACAGCTTCAACGAGCGTATGCAGTCACTGGAGAACATCAACGGCGTACCGGCGCTTATCATCGAGGTGAGCGACACACCGGTAGAGACTCTGCGTGAGATGTCTGACTGGTTCCGCAACAAAGTGGACAGCGGCGTTTTCGTGGCCGGGGCCAACAACGACGGCAAACCGCTGCTGATGGTCGTCGTCAGCGATGATCTCACGAAAAATGGCCTGCACGCCGGTAACATCGTCAAGCAGATTGCGCCGGTGATCGGCGGCGGTGGCGGTGGCCGGCCCAACATGGCGCAGGCTGGCGGCAAAGACGCCGACAAGCTGCCGCAGGCGCTCGCCAAAGCCCGTGAAGTCATCGCCACCGCTGCCGGTTGAGTTGCCCAGCGTATCGCTTTCAGTAACCATCCGGGATGAATCGGGGCGACGTGGTCGCCCCGATAAGCCACAGAGCTGTCCATGTCGAGCAAAACGCGCGAACTCATACAAATTGAGGCCAACGAAGATGTCAACGCTGTGCGCGACCGCCTCTCGTTCATCCGGGGGCAGCGGGTTCTGCTTGTCTGGCCTGAAGAAGGTACCGCCCTCACCCGCCGCCTGGACCTGGTACTCATCCAGCGCGAGGCCATGCGCCGCGCTATCCGGCTGGCGCTGGTCACACACGACCCGGACGTGATTCGCCACGCCAGAGAGCTGAACATCAGCACCTTCGAGACCATCGGTGCCAGCGAGCGTGGCCGCTGGAAACGCGCCCGCGCCAAAGTGTTCACCAATCGCTTTCAGCGTCCGCTGTCCGCGCCCGTCCCCGCCGACCTGATGAACGTCGCCAGCCGGGTCCGTATGCCACGCCCCTCGCTCTCCGGCGTGCAGAGCGGCATCGTGCGCCTGTTGATCGTCACGCTGCTGCTGGGCGTGGTCGGCGCAGTGGCTTATGTCGTCGTCCCCGGTGCGACGGTAACTCTCACTCCTGCCCGGCAGACCGTCGAAACCAGCATTCAGATTCGAGTCAACACCGACCCGGAATTCACAGGCATCGACGTCGAGAACGCCATCCTGCCCGCTACGCTGCTGCGCGTCGAGATCGAGGAAGAGGCCTTCCTCAGCACCACCGGCGAACGCAACCTGGGCAGCAGTCAGGCGCTGGGCGCGGTGGTGTTCATCAACAACACCACCCAGGAGATCAGTATCCCACAGGGGACCACCGTCGGTACCAGCGCCGGCACACCGATCATGTTCCGCACGCTGGAGGCGGCCACGCTGGCCGCCGGTGAAGGCCAGCAGGTCGAGGTGCCCATCGAGGCCATGCCCGGCTCGGCGGGTGGCGTGGGCAACGTCCCCGAAAACCTGATTAACACCGTCACCGGCCCGCTGGCGGAAAGCGTCACCGTGCGCAACCTCGCCCCGACCACCGGCGGACAGACGCGGACGGTGCGGGTCGTCAGCCAATCGGACCGTGACCGGCTGCTGGCCGCCATGCGCCAGCAGCTTCAGGAACGCGCTTACTCCGAGATGATCTCCCTGCCGCAGATCACCAACGGCGACATCGTTATCCCGGAGACGCTGCGCATCGTCGAGGAGCGCAACGACTGGACTCGCTTCGACGCCAGCGCCGGCGACATCGCCGATACGCTGTCGCTGACTATGCGCGCCATTGTGGAAGCGGTCGCGGTCGATATGCAACTGGCGCAGCAGATCGTCTTCGCCCAGATGGCCGGCCAGATTCCACGCGGTCGCAGCATCGACCCGGACACCATCAGCTACACGCACGGCGATGTCCTGCGCGCCGGCGATGCGATCACCTTTACCATGTCCGGGCGCGGAGTTGTGCGCGGGCAAATTCGTGACGACCAGATTCGGGAGCAGATCGCTGGTCGCTCGCTAAACGACGCTCTTGAATACCTGACTACGCGCGTCGATCTGGCCCAGGACAGCCAGCCACAGATCGAACTCTCGCCAGACTGGTTTGGTCGCCTGCCGCTGCTGCCTGTACGCATCGATGTCGTCGTTCAGGACAGCCAGCCATGACCGGTGGCAAACTGCTGGGCATCGATCACGGACTGGTGCGGATCGGCGTCGCTGTCTCCGATCCGATGCGTCTCGTCGCCCGTGAGCTGACCATCATCGAACGACGCACCCGCCAGGAAGATTTCGAGCGAATCAATCGCCTCGCCGAGCAGGAAAACGTCGTCGGTGTGGTGGTTGGTATCCCCAGTGACCCCGATGCGACCCCTGACGAACACACCCAGGCCGATACGGTGCGCCGGTGGGTCGAGCGCTACCGTGCCACCACACATCTACCCATCGTCCTGTGGGACGAGCACCTCACAAGTGAGGACGCCAAAGCCCTTGCCCGCCAGCAGAAGCGCAGGTTCCGCCAGCCTATCGACGACCTGGCGGCCCGTCTGATCCTGCAAAGCTACCTGGACGCCCTGCGCGACGGGATGGCGCCCGCTATCGACGGTGAATGAGCCGCCGTAAGAGTGAACCATTCGTCTTTGTATGCTGGCAGGCCGCGCCCCAGGCGATGGCTTGCAGCAGTATAGTGCTGCAGCAGTTGTGTTTTTGAGTGCAGCAGTGATGACATTGTGTTGGATACGTTCAGCTTTGTGATTATATTGTAGCACAAATATTCTACTATATGGGTTAACAACATGTAAACCTCATGGCGAAGGTGGGTAGGGCCAGAGGTTCAAGAGGTGGGGTGGTCGGTGGGCGCGCTGGAGCACGCCCTTACGATGGTAGTGAGGCGGGCGCGCTGGAGCACGCCCTTGCGATGGTAGTGAGGCGGGCGGAAGGTTAACCAAAACGCCCGCTGATGTAGTCAGCCGTTTCGGGACTCTCAGGATTATTGAACAGCACATCTGTTGGCTTCATCTCGACCAGCTCGCCCCAACGGACATCCCCGGACTCCTTCTTGCGAATATTAAAGAAAGCCGTGTGATCTGAAACCCGCTGCGCCTGCTGCATGTTGTGAGTGACAATGATGATGGTATAGGTGTGCTGAAGCTCGCGCATCAGTTCCTCGATGCGTTGGGTGGCAATCGGATCAAGCGAGGAGCACGGTTCGTCCATCAGAATAAGCTCCGGATTGACCGCGATGGTACGGGCAATACACAGACGCTGCTGCTGGCCACCTGACAGCGCCAAGCCGGATTTTTTCAAGTCATTCCTGACTTCATCCCACAGCGCGGCGCCTTTCAGACTCTCCTCAACGATTCCGTCCAGAGTCGACTTATTGCGCACGCCCAGAATGCGTGGCCCATAGGCGACGTTGTCGTAGATGCTCTTTGGGAAAGGATTTGGCTTCTGGAATACCATACCAATTCGCCGCCGAACTTCGACCGCATCCACATCCGGACCGTACAGATCACGACCCCGATAGATGATCTGACCTTCTACCCGCGCAGACTGCACGAGGTCATTCATGCGATTAAAAGACCGCAGGACTGTACTCTTGCCGCATCCGGAGGGTCCAATAAGCGCAGTGATCTTATTGCGTTCGATGGCCATGCTGACATCGGCAACTGCGCGATAATCCCCATAGTAGACGCTCACGTTTCTGGCTTCAATAGCGTAGTGGCCATTGGTTGCTGACATTGCTTATATACTCCTGCTGAAGCGGTTACGAATGAAAATTGCGGTGCCATTCAAAAGGATCATCACGATGAGCAGTACAATGATAGCAGCCGCAGCAACACTCTTGAACTCGTCTTCTGGACGTGCTGTCCATTGATAGATCTGAATGGGAACAACCGTGAACTTGGAAAACGGACCAGTCGGGTCGATACCGATAAAGGTTGACGCGCCGACAACCAGAAGCGGCGCTGTTTCGCCAACGGCACGTGACATGGCGAGAATGACTCCCGTCATGATACCGGGAATGGCGGCAGGCATTACCTGACGAAACACCGTTTGCAGCCTGGTGGCACCCAACCCATAGCTCGCTTCGCGTACAGAGCCAGGGACAGCACGGATGGCCTCCTGGGCGCTGACAATGATGATCGGCAGGATCAGCAGGGCCAGGGTTAAGCCAGCCGATAGAGCGGTTCGCCCATTGGTGTCCTCAATGCCGATGAATTGTCCACTCGTGAACTGACCGAGCGCACGCACGAAAACAGCCAGACCCAGCATACCGTAGATAACGGATGGGATGGCAGCAAGGTTGCGGATGTTGATTTCAATTGTGCGATTAATCCAGTTGTCGCTTGCATATTCCTCAAGATAAATCGCAGCACCTATGCCGAGAATAACCGCAGTAAGAGCAGTGATGCTGATAATCCAGAAGGAACCGAGCAGCGCCGTGCGCAGACCAGCGGTGGTCGCTGAACTGGAGACAGAGCTGGTCACAAAATCCCAGTTGGCCCAGGCCCGAAACTCCAGGGTGTCATTCGGGTATTTTTCCGCGGCCTCTGCTTCGATTGCGTCACGCTCAAAGATAGACGGCAGCAGCTTCCAGGTCGCCACAACTGTCGGTTGAATAACCTGATTGTTCACAATGTCCAATACATCGGACTGTGATAAGTTGTCTGACAGAATCTGAGCACGCTGGTCAACATCCAGGTCAGCGATTGTGAGTTCAGACCATTCAGGCGGATAAACAGAGCCTTCAAGCACCTCACTTAATGGCGCGGTTGTAAAATCCGCAGAGGGAACCTGGCTCAGTTGATCCCGGATGACAACCGGGATACGGCCCGGCTGCCGTTCGACCAAGATTGCCACAAGCTCTGCCTCGGATATTTCGTCCAGGGGTCGATCGGCAACCTCTGATGGGTCTACCCGGTTTTCAATAACGACAAATCCGAAAGCCTGATTGATGATGTGGGCAAACAGAATAATCAGCAGAGCAAGGGCGATGATGTTGGAAGCGAAAAAGATAATCTGCCCCACACGACCACGCTGATGACGCGCCAGCAGTTCTTTCTGGAATGCCTGTTCTGAATACAGGGGGCTTGTTGATTGGGCGGTACTCATGCGTACACCTCCCGGAAACGACGTGTGACCAGCGTACTGACGAAATTCAGAAGCAGCGTCATGAAGAACAGGGTCAGCCCGATGGCGAAAACGCTGTTATAGTCAATCGAGCCATAACTGATATCGCCCGTGCTGATTCGTGCGATATGCCCAGCCATCGTTTCGGCAGCGCGGAAATTATCTGCCGTGAATGCCGGGCCAGCTCCCGCCGCAATCAGAACGATCATCGTCTCGCCAACAGCACGGGAAATCCCCAGAATAATGGCCGCCGCGATACCTGACAAAGCGCCGGGGATAAGGACTCTTGCAACTGTTTCCAGCCTTGTTGCGCCCATACCGTAGGACGCTTCGCGCAGGGAATTTGGAACCGCCTGAAGCGCGTCCTCGCTGATTGAACTGATGGTTGGAATAATGAGGATGCCCACCACAATTCCCGCAGATGCTACGTTGTAGATTTCGACGGTATCCACTCCGAAAATACTGCGCAGCAGCGGCGTCATAAAGGTCAGGGCAAAGTAGCCATAAACCACCGTCGGGATGCCTGCGAGAATCTCCAGAATCGGCTTCAGGATGCTGCGCACCCGTCGAGTGGCGTATTCGCTGAGGTATATTGCGGTCGCCATACCCAGCGGGACAGCGATCAGCATGGCGATCATGGCAACGCGCAAAGTTGAAGTCAACAAGGGAAGAATGCCAAAGTTGCCAATCTGAGGTGCCCACTTGGTTTCCGTGAAAAACTTAACCAGCGTCACTTCAGCACCCTCAAACATCGGTGTATTTGCGGGGTGCTCAACGGCTTGAGTAGCCAGTTGCCCACGCACCACCTCAACAGTCTGGCTGTCGAGCACGTTGACGATCTCGACGATCTCGGACCCTTCCAACTGACCCAGGCGGATCAGATTGCCAGCTTCCAGGGCGGTTCCGGTCGCCGTGATGGTGAGAATGGTGTCCTCAGCAGAAATCGCATTCACGGTTCGCTTATTGACATTCAGCCATTCTGTTGTGGAGAAAAAACGCAGGGCTTCTGTACCCAGGACGACAACAAAACCGATTGTCGTCAGGATAGATACCAGACCACAAAAAAAGAGAAACGTTGAAACCAATCCATCGAGTGGCCGGACCTGAGGTGACAGTACATTGTCGCGTTTCTTCTGGTGAGTACCTGCGATCTGATCTGCTAAAGGACGATGCTTTAGCGTCTGGTTGTCAATCTGCGAACTGACTTGCATGGATTTACTCTCCACTAGGGGTGTTGTGCCTTATACAAACAAAGCTCAGAGGGCAGAAATGACCACCCTCTGAACCGTGTAGCTATCTGGATTGCGGAACTGAGTCTACATGTCGTCCATTGTGCCGCCCGTAGCAGCGAGGAACGTCCAGGCGTTCAAACGGCCAACGTACTCACCCGTGGGGATGTAACCGATCTGGTCACTCTCTGACCCCAACTGCGCGTTAACGTTCTGCAGGTAGTAGCTGATGAAAGCGGACACCTGCGGCTTCGCCTGCATGATGGTGGGCGCGCTGTAGATGAACAGCGGACGGCTCAGCGGGTATTCACCGGTGATGCCGGTTTCTTCACTGGGCATCACACCTTCAACCGCCACAGGACGCAGCACTTCCTGATTTTCCTGGAAGTAGGCATAGCCGAAGAAACCGATGGCAAAGGGGCTGCCTTCGACGCCGACGACCAGAACATTGTCATCCTCGCTGAACTGGATGCCCGGGGCGTTCTGGATGGGGGTTTCATCCTCTTCGAAGATCATTTCAACGAAGTAGTCGTAGGTGCCGCTGTCGCTGCCGGGGGCGAAGAGGCGAATTTCTTCAGCGGGCCATTCCGGGTTAATCTGATCCCAGGTTGTCGCCTCATCGCTGAAAACCAGAGCGAGCTGCTCCAGCGTGAGTCCGTCAACGAAGTCATTTTCAGCGCTCACGGTGACCGCCAGAGCGTCGATGCCGACGAAGAACTCAGCAGGCTGCAGACCGTTCGAAAGGCAGGCTTCCACTTCTTCGGATTTAATGGGGCGGCTGGCATTGGAGATGTCGGTCTCAGCGTTCACGCAGAAACGCTCAAAACCGCCACCAGAGCCGATGCTGTCAACGGTGATGGTGCCAGCGAAACCGTCCTGGTTGAAGAGGTCCGCCATGCGCTCGGTGACCGGGAAAACGGTGGAGCTACCAGCGACAACCACATTCTCCGTCACGGAGAGCGGGTCAACAGCGGGCAATTCAGCCGGGGGCAGCAGCACGGTGTCGATCACATGGATGACGCCGTTGCTGGCTTCGAGGTCAGCAGTCAAAACACTGGCGTTGTCGATGCGCGGGCCAGCTTCCGGCAGGGTAACGGTGATGGCAGAACCAGCAACAGTCTCAACTTCGCCTTCGGCCAGATCGCCCGACATCACGCTGCCACCAACCACATGGTAGGTCAGCACTTCGGTGAGGGCATCCGGGTTAGCTACCAGATAATCGACCAAAACAGTGGGAAGCGCCGCGAAGGCATCGTTGGTGGGGGCAAACACGGTGAAGGGGCCTTCACCACTCAGGGTATCTACCAGGCCAGCGGCTTCAACAAGGCTTACGAGCGTGGAGAAATCTTCATTGCCTGCCGCGATATCAACAATGGTTTCGTCCTGCGCCATGACATTGATCGAGGACAGCACGATCAGCGCCAGGATAGTCAGAACAACAAGCATGCGGTTTTTCATCAATTTCGCTCCTTATAGGACTTATTTACCGACAAGAGCGAATCTAGCTGACCCACTTGATGAAAAGATAGAATTCTGTTTAAGGAATGACACCTGATTCAGAGGCAACTCTTAAACATCGTTAACAAAGCCGCCACCCCCATCGCCGCATATTGCAGCACTATCACACACGCAGGGTCAGATCGCAGCCACAGGTTGGGAGATCGTTCGTCTGGAACTGCAAGCGCCTTGCACCTACCAGCACAGCCTGGGCAACGGCACGCGATCCGGTGGGGGAAAAGAAAAAAACATCCAGCCGGGCTGGATGTTCATTCGAGGTGCTATCAGGTGCCCCCACCAGGACTCGAACCTGGGCTTCTGCCTCCGGAGGGCAGCGCTCTATCCGCTGAGCTATGGGGGCGTCACACGCACATCGTAGCAGATTTTGGCGTGTGCGACAAGCCTATGATTGGCGGTGGGGCAGCTACTTCACCGGATAGCCGTCCAGTTCTACACCAGGGACTCCGGCGCCGGTAGCGCGCAGCACATCGACCTTAAGCAGTGCCTGCGTAACCGCATCCGCGCTATCCAGGATGCGCAGGCGGTTGGTGAAGTGTGCCGACTCGCCGGGTGGCAGCATCGGCAGACGGCCCCGACTGCGCGCCATATTCTGACCTTCCGGCAGGCAGTTACTCGGCTCGATGCCACATACGTAGATACCGGCCCGCGTATTCTTCCACTGTGTCAGGTAAGGCGCGCTGCGCGTATCCCACTGGAGCTGCAAGCCCCAGTTGCCATTTTCCAGTACCGCCGACGCCTGGCCGTTCTCATCGGCACACACATGATGGAAAAACACCTGTTCCGGGTAGCGATCCAGGGGTGCGTCGTAGCGATGCCAGCGCGCTTCACCGGCCTGCGCCGCTGCGTCACGCGGAACGACGCGCGTATCTGGCAGATGCAGCGTACTCCCCTCGCGCACCAGCGGATAGCCGACGTTGAAGTGATACAGCAGCATGAGCGGCGCTGGCATATCGCCTACATTTTCGACAACATCCACAATCTCGATCTCTGGCGCGCCCAGCACCACACGATACACGCGCGTCAGCCGGAGCTGCTCACCGAAGAGCCGGCTCTGGGCGACGACACCGGTCAGCTCGGCGACATAACGCTCGCCATCCCAGCCGGCACTGGCAGCGACCTGATGCGCTGGCAGGCGCGAATAATCGCCGTGAATGTCGCGCTGCTCACCGGTGTCAGGGTCGGTTTCCGGCGGGCCGACGTGGCTTAGGCCGCAGGTGGTCAGCAGGCCGCCGTTGAACAGTCGCAGCCAACCCGCGCCGAACTCCCCCGCATGCGGCGATCCCTGGCTGATCCACGTCAGCGGCAGACCGTTGTAATGCGCGGACCAGATATCCAGACCACGATCCGGCAGCAGCGTCAGCGTCAGACCGCTGCTGTTGTACATCTCGACAATGCGCTGGCCGCCGGGCAGGGTCGCCTGGCGGAAGTCGATGAACTGGCGCATGTCAACGCTGTGGCGTTCGAGATTGTCACGAGAAAAATCGATCATTGGCGGGTGTAACCTTTCAAAACAACTGAGAATAAAAGTTTCTAGCCGTCTGTATCCAGTGCGGCCAGCAAAGCGCGAGCCTCGGTTTCGTAGGGCGCATAGCCCAGAATCGCATTGTACACCACACGGGCGTCCTGCGGGCGGTTCTGAGCGACATAATCCGCCGCGATCTCATACCAGGGGGCCAGCGCCGCCCTGCCCGGCCCAGGATAGCGCATCTCTGGAAACAGGTCGAATGACGCCGGGCGACCGCCGTACAGCACCGCCGCAAAACGCTGCCGCACCTGACGCGGCGGCAGCGCCCGCACGCGCAGCGCGTGGCGCTCGTCGGGGTCGTCGGTGAGCTGGGCGCGGATGGCGTGCGGATACTCGTAGCGCGGGCCAAGCAGCAGGGCGAGGTCCAGGTCACGATGGGCAACCGCTTCGTCAATATGGAGATGAGCGCGGGCGCGGGCGGCGTAGTAATCACCGGCGCTGCGACGACCGGCGATGGCGCGATCAAAATACGCGACGGCCTGCCCGGCGTCACCTTCGACGTTAAGCTGATGCTCCCCGGCGATGAACCACTCCCGATGGTTCTGCGGGCTGGCGGGGACGAGGTCGGCGGCGCGAGCGGGGTCAACCGTCGCCAGGATGCGATAGGCGACGTCGGGCGCATCTTCGCGGATGCCGTCAACATAGGCCAGGACGGCGGCGCGGCGCAGCGGCGTCTGCTGCCAGAAGTCGGCCAGGGGCAGCATGCTCTCGGCGGCGATGCCCCACAGGATACCGGCCTCGTAGTCGTCGATGATGGTCTGCTCCGGCAGCGCGCCGGTCATCTCCGCCAGACGAGCACGGTGGATACGCGCCGGGCCGGGGACGATATCGGCAGCGCGCGTCAGGGAGTCGATGGCGGCGTCGATGTCGCCCTGCTGCTCGTAAAGCGCGGCCAGGTTAATCCAGCCAACATCCCAGGTCGGCTCCAGCTCGACGGCGCGGCGGTAAGCGTCGATGGCGGCACGGCGGCGATCGGGGTCGTCGGGGTGGCTGCGGGCGTCCTCGCCCAGCAGATAGGCGATGTGCAGCTCATACAGCCGCAGATGGGGGTCCAGGCGCTGTGCGGTCTGCGCGTGGGCCAGCGCATCGGGACCGCCGTGCAGGCTCTGCTGGTAGGCGCTCTGAGCGCGGTCGGCCTGTATCCAGAAAACACCGTATCCCAGGGTCAGCACCAGTCCCAGGACCGCCGCCCAGCGCCGTCCCGGCGGTCGAAGCGCCAGCGCCGGACGATAACCGGTGACGCTGTAGGCCAGCAGCAGCACAATCAGCACGACAACAGGCGTCACCGTGAAGACATCGACCATGCTGTGAACGGCGACGCCCAGCAGGGCGGCGATAGTCGCCTCGACGCGCAGACGGCGCGCGTCGGTGGTCTGGGCCTGCCAGGTGTGCCACCAGCCGCGCATCAGCGCCAATCCCAGCCAGGCGCTGATGACAATCCCGGCGATGCCGTTCTCGGCCAGGGTGTTGAGGGGCGCATTATGGGCCGATGCCATGTGATCGCGCTCGATGCTGCGGGTGCGGTAATCGCGCAGGGCGCGCCCGAAGAGGCCAGGTCCAACGCCGGTAACGGGATAGTCCTGACCGATGAGGACGGCGCTGCGGTACATATCCAGGCGGCCCAGGTCGCCGCCTGTACGCTGTGCGCTGAGGATAAACACCAATCCGGCGGCCAGTCCGAGCGTGCCAATAATGACCGCCAGGCGCGGAATACGGCCCAGGATGGCGCGGTCCTGCGCGGCGCGCATGACCAGCAGCGCGCCGACCGCCGCGCCCAGCGACAGCAGACCACCACGCGACTGCGTCAGGACGAGCACCAGCAGCAGCGCCAGCGCCAGCAGACGCAGCGCCTGCCGGTAATCGGCGCGGCGAGCGGTGAGCGCCCACACAGCGGTAATCGTC
Organism: uncultured Anaerolineaceae bacterium; assembly: GCA_964639225.1. Classification (GTDB taxonomy): domain Bacteria; phylum Chloroflexota; class Anaerolineae; order Aggregatilineales; family Phototrophicaceae; genus CAZXCK01. The sequence goes on from CAZXCK010000060.1 coordinate 21,948, forward strand.
ACCAGTGGCGCGACATAGCCCGCCAGCAGTGTACTGATGTTCATGGCCAGTGACAGCCGGATGGGCGTCACTGGCAGCCAGGCACCGGGTCCAATGGCGTCCAGCCAGCCGATCTGCGTGCCGGGTAGAATACCCAGGCCAAAATACCACGACAGCAGCTCGATACCGCTGATCATCACCACCAGCGCGGCCATGATAAACTGCGTCTCAAAAACCAGCCGCTGGCGCCCGCGCTGGAACAGATCGACCAGCACATAGAAGATGGCGACATGCAGCAGCACAAACCACAGATGTTCAATCGACATGCGCGGATGAATCCCGGCCAGCGCGGAGACGAGCCACATCACCAGGGCGGCCAGCAGCGGCGCGTCGAGCGGCGTACGCGGCAGGCCTTCGCGGCGGGCACGACGATAGAACCACAGCGCAAACAAACCCGTCAGCAGGACATGGTGAAAAACACGAACCGGGAAAATTAGCGTGTAGTAGGCGCTGCCACCGATGAAGATCAGGTAGAGCGCCAGGAAAACGAACAGCAAACGTTGAATTCGCATCGACCCTTCCGTATGATGATGCGCTGACTGGAAGCGTTTATTCTGGTATATTCCAGTAGTATACAATCGGTAACCAAGAGGTAGTGTTAACTCATGCGCTTTTTGTGGATTTTCGCCATGCTGGTGCTGGTGGGATGCCAGGCACTGGATGGCGGCGCGGATGTCTCGGAGACGCAGGCCGCCGGCGACGCCATCTACGCAACGACCGCCGCCGATCTGGCGCGCCAGTCGATCACCAGCCAGACGCAGGTCGCGGCGACGGTGGTCGCGGTGGAGACAGAATCGGCAGCCTATCGGAGCGTCAACGACCAACTGCTGGCGACACTTTCCGCCGGTTCGACGCCGACCCCGGCGCTGATGGTGGGACAGGCTAACCCAAACACGGGCGGCGAGGTCCGCTTTGAGCAGGGTGACCGTCTGTTTATCAAGACCGGTGTCTCGACGACGGTGGATGACAGCGGCTGTGTGGTGAACCCGGCCACCTCATTTCCTTCAGATGTCACGCAGTTATATGCGACATTCCGCGCGCGGAACGTCGCCGCCGGGACACCGATGCGCGCTGACTGGTTCTACGAGGGCGAACTGCGCATCCAGGATGACTGGCGTGTGCCTTCCGACATCGGCGAGGCCTGCCTGTGGTTCGAACTGGAAGCTTCCCGGACCGAATTTAGTGTTGGTCAGTGGCAGGTGGCCCTGTATGTGGACGAAGAGCTGTTCCAGCTAGAAGACCGGATGGCCTTCTTTATAAACGACAACTAACGGCTTGTGGCAGGTTGCCCACTTGGTTGTAACAGCGTACTATGATACCATCTCTGGCCTGCACTCAGCCGAGGGGGAGTAAGTGAGGCGCTGGCGGACTCAATTCATGTTAACGGTGCTGATGCTGGCGCTCATCGCCGGGCTGCTGTGGTCTGGCGGCGCGCTGCGGGCACAGACCGACGCAACCGCGACTCCCAGTTCCACGCCGGCATTCAGCGTGCTGATCGTCGAGGATGCCTTCGTGCGTGGCGGGCCGGGCGAGTTTTACGTACCGGTGGGCGCACTAACCGAAGGCGACCGCCTGCGCCCGCTTAACATCAGCGAGGATGGCCAGTGGGTGCTGATCGCGTATCGCAGCGGCTTCGGATGGGTGCGGCGTGACCTGGGCTTCTGGGTGACGGACATCGACTCGCTGCCCATACTCGAAGGCGACGACCTGACGCCGACAGCGGTTCCAGGGCGCATCACCGCCACGCCGTTTATTCCCACTGCCACACCAGAAGTCAGCTATATCGCTGTGACGGCCAACAGCGCGCTGGTCCGGGCTGGTCCGGCGCAGCGCTTCCCACGCCTGGGCTTTCTGCTGCCGGGCGAGCCAGTGGAGCCGATATCGCGCGATGAATCCGGCGACTGGGTGCTGATCCGCTTTACGCCGACATTCGATCTGGAAGGTGAGCCGGTCGATCCCGATACGGACGGTTTCGGCTGGATTCGGCGTGATCTGGCGGTGTGGTTTGAGGACATCGACTCGCTGCCGGTGATCGAGGCGGACAATCTGACGCCGACGCCGACGTTTACGCCGTCGCTGACGCCGACGCGCACGCCAACATCAACGGCGACCGCCACAGCGACCGACACCAACACGCCAACAGCCACTTCCACAGATACACGGACGCCTACCACAACGGCGACGCCGACTCTTACGGATACGCCAGAGCCGACCGATACGACGGAGCCAAGCGACACGCCGGTTCCGCCGACCAATACGCCGGAGCCGACTGACACACCGGAACC
>CAZXCK010000061.1:0-24263 GCA_964639225.1 uncultured Anaerolineaceae bacterium
CGCCGGGCGGGACCCGTCTTTACTGGGACTTTGCAAAAGCCCTGGCTTGCCACGTCGCCTCTGGACAATCCCTGCGCGGACTGTGATAGAATCCACCCGATGCTGTTGACTTTTGAAAGGTTCAGAATGGCTGTACGCCGTTTGGTCTGGATTGCGCTGCTGGCCGTGCTGCTGGCTGGCTGCGACGCGCTCGCGCCCATCCCCCCGACCGAGCCGCCCACCTGGGAATTTACCGGGGCGACGCTGGCCCCCACGCCGACCGTGCTCAACCTGGCCCCGACCGAGGTGCCGCCGGATTTCGGCCAGCCGGGGCAGAACAACCCGGCGGCTGCCGCGCTGCCCCCGCAAAGCGACATGCCGCCGCTGGCGCTCGAAAACGAGATGAGCATCTCCGGCCAGTCCGTGCAGATCGCGCTGGGCGAAAACCAGTTCCTGGCCGGGCGTCTGTTCGAGAATCCGCCGCTGATCCTGGAGCAGGGTGAGGTGGTGTCGCGGCTGCCCGGTGTGCTGCTGGTGGGCGCGTCGCTGGACGCCTGGGGCGATTTTCCGCAGCGGCTGCGCGAATCTGGCTATACCGTGATGGCGGTCGATTTTTCGGGGGCGGCCAATCTCAACGGCTTCGCCACCGCGCTGCACGTGTTCAGCCAGACGCCGACGGTTAACCCCGGCCTGATGGGGACCATCGGCACGGGGCAGGGCGCGAGCCTGGCCCTGGCGGGCTGCGCCGCCGATGCGCTGTGTGACGCCGCCGCGCTCATCGGTCCGCTGGATGCCGAGACCTTGTTCGCCAACCTGCCCGCCTATAACCCGCGTCCGCTGTTTGTCGCCGCCAGCCGTGACGACGTCGCCGCCTTCGACACGGCACAGGCCGTCCAGCAGGCCGCCCCTGACAATGCGCGCCTGGAAATCTACGAGGGCGCGGCCAGCGGCCTGCAACTGCTGGTGTCCCAGCCGGAACTGGCCGAGCTGCTGGCGACGTGGTTCGGCGGCGCGCTGGTCGATTAGCGCCCCCGCGAACCATCCATCAGATTGATCCAGCCTGGATTCCGGTAAGCTTGGCCGATTCGTGCTAGAATCAGGTCAGACAAGAACGCGGCAAGGAACCCAACCATGACTCACCCTGTGTCTATTCGCCTGGCCGGACTGGACGACACCGCCGCCATCAGCGAGCTGGCCCGCGCCGGTATCGGTGTGTGGCAGCGCCTGGACGCCAACGGTCGCGTGCAGGACCTGGAATACGACTCGCTCACCGTCTACGAGCGCTGGCTGCACGGTGGCCCCTGGATGAGCCTGGAGACCGCCGCCATCTACCTGGGGCATCTGCTGCGCGGCGCGGGGATTCCCACCGTCGCCAGCGCCGACGGGCAGCTCACTGGCTATGCCGAAGCCTACGCCGGCCACGAACAGGCTCCGTTTGGCCGGCATGTCCACATCGCCCGCCTCACCAGCCCGGACGACGCCGACGGCGACACCCGCCGGGCGCTCATCGACGACATGGCCGCGCGCGCTCGCTCGCTGGGGGCGCAGCGGCTGACGGTCAGCGTGTCCAGCCACGATACCGACGCTATCGCCTTCTACCAGAGCTGCGACATGCAGCCGCTGGCGCAGGTGGGCCACTATACGCTGAACGCGGCCACCGGCCAGAGCTTCTACCGCGCCACCGAACACCTGGACGCTAATCCAGCCCAGATCAAAGGCTGGCAGATGACCATAGGCCGCCAGGAGAGCGCCCGCTATCACTGGGAGACGTTGTGGCCGCGCCTGTGGGAGATCATCCCGGAGATCGCCCAGCGCCGCACCCATCGCCTGCATGTGACCGCCTCGGCGCAGGAAGCCTTTGTCTGGTGCCAGCAGCACCTGTTCGACCCGCGCAGCGCCGATGTCTCGTGCTGGTCGCTCAAGCCGATGGGCAGCCAACTGCTGACCGCCATCCGCGACTGGGCGCACCGCGAGGGCTATCGCAATCTGGTGTTATTCGTGCCAGAGGGCACCGCGCGGCTGTTCGGCGGTGATGTGGAGACCCCGCCTTACCACCATCTGATTTATGCGCGCGACATCGGCTGAGGGGGAAGCATGCCGCTATACGAACCGGACCGCATCGAGTACGAGATTACCAGCGGGCGCGTGCAGATCGTCGCCGGCAGCGCCCAGCTACCGGCCTACTGGGCGCGTCCCCGGCTGGGCAGCAAATTCTCCGGCGTGGTGCTGATTCATGACTGGTGGGGGCTGAACGATCTCATCCGGCGGCTGGCCAACCTGCTGGCGCAGATGGGCCATTACGTCATCGCACCGGACCTGTTCGCCGGGCAGACGACCGACGATCCGCAGCGGGCGCTGCGCCTGGTCGATGAACTGGCCGACTCCGCCTATCCGGTCATCGACAGCACGCTGACCGTCCTCGAAAACCACAACCACTCGAACCGGCAGGTGGCCGCCGTCGGCATCGGCATGGGCGGCAGTCTGGCTTTTGAGGCCGCTGTCACCCGCACCGATCTAGAGGCGGCGGTGGCTTTCAGCGGCTTTCCGCAGCGTTACTTTGGGCGCTTTCAGGCGGCGAGCACGCCGATCTGCGCCTTTTTTGGCGAGGACGAGCCGTACATCGGCCAGCCGATCATCAACAAACTGCGCGCCGAGCTGCACAAATCCGCGCTGCCGCACGAGGTCCATGTGATGCAGGCGCTGGGCCACACCCTGATCGCCGACGATCTGCCGCCAGTCCAGACGCAGCAAAGCCGCGAGGTCATCAAACGCACGCTGTTCTTCCTGGATAAGCATCTCAGCGAGAAGTGACCGGCAGGGGCGGGCGCTCATATCACCGGCTTGTAGCGCAGAAACAGCAGACGCGGCATGGCGATCCCCAGCGCGATAGCGGCCAGAATCAGCGCCGTGCGCGTCAGATCGACGACGACCAGCAGCAGCAGCTCATCCTGGGCGGTCGGCTGCGAGGTGGAGAGTCCCAGTAGTTCGAGCAGCAGCAGTATAGCGCGGAAAGCGAACAGTCCGGGCACCATCGGTATGGAGCCGCTGACGGCGAACACCAGCGACGGCGCGCGCAGCCGTTTGGCCAGCGCCAGCGCCAGGAAGCCGACACAGGTCGCGCCGACCAGTGTCGCCGCTTCGATGGGCAGGCCGCCCCACTCGATGAGCAGCGTGCGCACCGAATGGCCCAGCGCGCCGGTCAGGGCGCAGCCGGCCAGCGTGCGCCGGGGTACGTTGAACAACACCGCGAAGCCAACGGACACCACCGCCGACCAGAAGGCATCCTGCGCGATCAGCCACCACAGTTCCGCGCCGCTCATAGGCCGTCAATCCCCGTCAGATAAATGCCCAGCGCCAGACTGAGCGCGATGGCCAGCGTCACCAGCGCGCCGGTGACGCCGCGCGCCACACCGGACAGGACATAACCGTTCAGCAGGTCTTCGGCGGCGTTGATGAGCGGCACGCCGGGAACCACCAGCAGCACCGACGCCGCCAGCGCCGCGCTGGGGGTCGCGCCCAGGTGCAGCAGACTGGCCAGGCTGGCGATCAGCACCGCGACTAACGCCGTCACCAGCACCATCAGGTACATGTTGAAGTGCCGCCGCGTGATTTCCTGGCGGACGAACATCGCCACCGACGCCGCGCCCAGCGTCACCAGCATGGCCGGGGCGTCGCCGCCGAACAGGCGGGCCAGCGCCGCGCAGGCCAGGCCCACCATCACCACCACCAGCCAGCGATTGTAGGTGGGTGTCATCTGCGAGATGCGCGTCAGTTCTTCGCGCACGGTGACGCGGTCCATGCGCCCGGCGCGCACGCGGTAGCTGATCTCGTTGATAGCGTCCAGCACGTTAAAATTGACGCCCACGCTGATGACCCGGCGCGCTTTGGTGCGAAACTCGCCGCCGCTGGACGCCGTGATAATGATCGATTCCGGTGAGATGACGATGTCGAGCCAGTCGCAGCCCAGGCCGGTGCCGATGATGTGGGCCGTTTCCTCGATGCGGGCGTTATCCGCGCCGTGCTGCGTGAGCATCTGCGCCGCCCATAATGCCAGGTCGATTACGTCGGTCAGTTCCTGGTGGATTAGCGGTGTCTTTTGTGGAGCCTGTGTGTAGGATGCCATCGGGCTGATCTCTCGATCCACTCGCTGAATCACTTCTGAAGACGATAGCAACCATCATAACAAAAACGCCCCGCGCAAGGCAGGGCGTTTATGGTGCTCCACAGCCTGGACTCGAACCAGGAACCCATCGGTTAACAGCCGATTGCTCTGCCATTGAGCTACTGTGGAATGAAGTGGTCAAATCGTAGCAAAGGGCAGGGGGACTGTCAAGGTCATATCCGCAGAATTGCCGCTGCTTTTCCGAGATTGGCGGCAAGCGCCTATAGCCGCCTGGCGGCTGTTTCTGCTAGACTTTGCCCACGATATATTACCCGCTGTCTGTTAACCCAACAACGATGAGGACTCCCTCATGGCAAACCCGGATTCTGTGACCGTGCGCAAAGTCGAAACCCAGGCCGATTTCAAAGCCTTCTTCGAATTCCCCTGGAAGCTGTACCGTGACGACCCCAACTGGGTGCCGCCGCTGCTCTCGATGCGGCGGCATCTGCTGGACAAAAACGAGAACCCCTCGTGGGAATACCTGGAAGGCGATTATTACGTCGCCTGGCGCGCTGGCGAACCGGTGGGTACGGTGGCGGCGTTCGTCAACCACCGCCACAACGAATTTCACAACGAGCATATTTCGTGGTTTGGCTTTTTCGAGTGCATCGACGATCAGGACGTGGCGACAGCTTTGTTAGACACCGCCGCTGCCTGGGGCCGGGAACGCGGCTACAACGCGCTGCGCGGCCCGCAGAGCTTCACCAACATGGACGAATGCGGCCTGCTGGTGGACGGTTTCGCGCGCCCGGTGATGCTCATGCCTTACAACCCGCCCTATTACCAGCGGTTGGTCGAAAATGCTGGTCTGGCAAAGGTGATGGACACTCACAGCGCCATGGCCAACTGGGACATCCTGCACGAGGCGGGCGCGGTGGATCGGGTCAACCGCATCGCCGACCGCATCAAGCGCAGCCAGTCGATCACCGTGCGCGGCCTGGATCGCAAAAACCTCAAAGCCGAGTTCGAGCTGTTCAAGGATATTTATAACCACGCCTGGGAGAAGAACTGGGGCTTTACGCCCTTTACCTCAAAAGAGCTGGATGCCCTGGTGAAAAGCCTGGGCAGCTTCATCGACCCGGAGCTGGCCTGCTTCGGCTATGTGGGCGGCGAACCGGCGGGCTTTCTGCTGTGCGTGCCAGATTTCGGGCAGGTGCTGCACCGGGCTTATGCGAAGCCGGGCACGCCGGAGTTCGTCACGCTGATTAAGGCGTTGTGGCACTGGAGAATACGCCCCAAAATCAACTGGATTCGCGTCCCGCTGATGGGCGTCGTCGAGGGGCAGCGCGGTAAGGGCGTCGATCTGGCGATGTATGCCTACATCATGGATGCCGTCGGCAGGACGCGCTACGATCACGTGGACGGCGGCTGGGTGCTGGAGACCAACCGCGCCATGCTGGGTCTGGTCAACCAGTTCAAGATGAACATCTACCGCACCTATCGCTTTTACGAGAAGCCGCTGCAGGGGTAGGTCTCGACGTCCCTATTCGCCGAGCTGGTCCAGCACGTTCTGCACGGCTTCTTCGGCGGTCGCCTCACCGGAGAGGACCGCGTTCAGCGCGCTCTGCATCAGGCGGCCCAGCGGCCCGGTTACGTCTTCGGGCGGCGGGATGATGCTGTTGGTCAGCATGGCGTCGACCAGTTCCACATCCATCTGCTGGCTGCCCATACGCTGCAGCGCCTGCTGCTGCGAGGGCAGCGCGTTCAGTGCCTGGGCGTATGACCGCTGGCGGTTGGTCTCCATCATCCAGTTGATGAAGCTCACGGCCAGGGCGCGGCGGTCGGCGTTGTTGGTCGTCAGCACCCACATCCAGCCGGTGACCAGCGTCGTCGGCTGTCCGCTGGCGGTGGGCACGGTATCCATATACAGCGGCGTCCCGGAGTCGCGCATAGTAAAGTAAGTGGTGGCTTGCAGCAGCGCCGCGTCGATCTCGCCGGTGGCCAGTTCTGTCTGGTATTCCTGCGGCTGCCCGTAGTCGAAAACCGACTCGTCCACCAGACCCAGCGCGTAAGCCCGTTCGTAGAACTGAAGCACGGCCAGCAGCGCATCGGCGTCGAGTATCATCTCCTGGCCGGGTTCGGGCAGTGTGCCGCCAGCGTCCAGGTATTGCAGCAGAAAGGTGTTGTTCACCGTGTTGATGCGCCGCGCGGGAAAGCGGAAGCTCTGCTCGCGCCCCAGTATATCGACGAACGACCAGCCAGCGATCGGTTCGTTTTCCAGGTTCTGATAGGCCATCACCAGCGCGTCCAATGTGTAGGGCAGGCCGTAGATATGGCCGTCGATCTGCCCCAGTTCCAGCGCGGAGTCGTACAGGTTGCCGATGATCGCCGAGGCGACGAAGCCTTCCAGCGGATAAATCAGACCAGCCTGTGCCAGCGAGACCAGGTCCTCGCGGCGGATGAGTGTCAGGTCGGGCAGAGCGCCGGGCGCGACCTCGCTGGCCGCCCGCAGCGTGGCGATGATGCCGCCTACGTCAGCATAACGTCGCAGCCGGAATTCGATATCAATCGGCGTGTCGCTGCCGCCCACAAATTCGCCGATCTGTTCGTCGAGCAGGTTGGTGACATCGGCCCGGTCGATGGGGGCCAGCGCCTCTGGCCACCAGATTTTCAGGCTGGGCGCGGGTACGGCGGTCAGTTCGGTGGTGGGCAGCGGCGTGACAGCCTGCGCCATTCCCAGCGGCGTGGCGGTGGGGGTCAGTGCTGGGGCTGTGTTGGTGATGAGCGTGTTTTCCGGCAGTTGGGCGTCGGCCTGTGCGCCGCAGGCGACCAGCACCAGCGCCAGCAGCGGCATCAACCACCAGAATTTGTGTGCGGATAAGTGCATGCTGATAAAGCCTTTCGCACGGCCTGCTTGCCCACCATTATAGCATCGGCTGGACGCCTGCCCTATCTGAGCTTTATCCAGTCGTCAGTGGGCAGCTTCTCACCGACGCGCAGCGCCACCTTCAGGCGGTTCTCCGGCGGCGTGATGGGGCATTCCCACCGGTCACTGTAGACGCACAGCGGGTTGTACGCCAGGTTAAAGTCGACGCGGAACGTCTTGTTGTCGATCTGCGGCGGGTCCAGGTAGCGCCCGGCGCCGTAGGTCTCGACGTTGGCGCCAGTGTCCACAAACGGCAGAAAAAAGCCGTGCGCCGTCTCGTAGATGGTCAGCGTGGCCTGCTCATCGCCGATGCTGAACGTGAATGTGCCGCAGCGCCGGTAATTCTGGATACCGTTGAGGTTGGTGAAAACCTGAATCGGGTCGCTGACCTCGGCGCGCTGAATGGTAACCGTCAGGTCCAGTGACGGGTCGTAATCGTAGTATTCCAGCCCGGTGAAGGCTTGCCGCTGGGCCGCGTTGAGCGGCGAGTCCGGGTGATTGCGGAAGTACCGGTCTTTCTGCTGGCGATACTGGATGACCTGCTCTGCACTCATTGGCGAGCCACTTTCGTCCCATTGACCAGCGCCACCACATCGCCGGGCTGGTCGGCGAACGACACCATCTCCCAGGCGTACGGGGCCATGTAGCGCGTGCCGCGCAGCGGTTCCAGCATCTGCCGCCAGAAATCGCCGTAGCACACCAGCGGACGCAGCGGCAGATCGCCCACGCGGCCCAGTTCCCAGTAGAGCGCCAGCTCGTTGAGCGTGCCCAGCCCGCCGGGCATCACCACGCAGGCATCGGCGTGCTGCACCAGATGCAGCAGGCGATCGCGCAGCGTGTCGTATTTGATCTCCTCGTGGACCCAGGCGTTGGCCTGGTCATCGCGCAGCAGCTCGATGGCGCGCGACGTCACGCCGATGACGTGCCCGCCGGCTTCCGCCGCGCCCTGGCTGGCAGCACCCATAATGCCGCCGTAGCCGCCCGTCATGACGGCGCACCCGGCCTGCGCCAGTGCCCGACCGATCTCGTAAGCGTCCTGGTACTCCGGTTCTCCCGGCCTGACGACAGCACTTCCATACACCGCGACCGTCTTCAAGGCTAACAACCCTCCTCAATCCTCATTGTGGCACTGTCAGAAATGCAAACGGCCTGCCGGAGTGACAGGCCGTTCGGGGTGCGGAGAGGGTGGGATTCGAACCCACGGTACCCGGAAGGGCACACCTGTTTTCGAGACAGGCCCAATCGTCCACTCTGGCACCTCTCCAGTAGACGGGTTCGCCAGTTTTCGCGCGAACGCCGGCATTATACCCGAAAAGGCGGCACAATAAAATGCCGTTTTTGCACGATTTCGCGCGTGCGCCTACAATCTGATTGCAGGGGGGTGATCGTCAGCAAACACTGAAAGGACGAGCTATGGACTTTATCAGCGGGGTGATTTTCTACTGCTGTGGCTGGGTCATCATCGGCGGTGTGGCCGGTGGACTGGCGCGCAATCTGATGGGCGCGCGCGACCGGCCTTTCATCAACGACCTGATCCTGGGCGTGATTGGCGCCTGGGTGGGTGGCTTTGTCATCAGCCTGATTGGCTGGGACGAGAGCCTGGACATTGGTTTCGGCATTGGCTCGCTCATCACGGCGGTTATCGGCGCGGTGCTGCTCATCGCCGCCGGGCGACTTCTGCGCGGGAAAGGCTAGCCCCTCACCGCGAATCGCCGCGCAATCGCTCGAAGAACGCCAGCAGCAGCGCGGCGGCCTCCTCGGCGAACGGGCCGATATCCACATCGACACGGTGACTCAAACGCGGGCTGCGCAGCACATCGAACACACTCCCGGCGCAGCCCGCCTGTACGTCCAGCGCGGCGTACACCAGACGCGGCAGCTTCGCCTGGACCATGGCCCCGGCGCACATACAGCACGGCTCCAGTGTACAATAGAGCGTCACACCGTCCAGCTTCCAGCCGCCAACGACTGCCGCCGCCTGGCGCAGGGCGATCATCTCGGCGTGGGCGGTGGGGTCGCCGTCGATCTCGCGGCGGTTGTGGCCGCGCCCGATCACCTCGCCAGCGCGCACAGCGACCGCGCCCACCGGCACGTCGCCATGTTCCAGCGCCAGCCGCGCCTCGTCGAGCGCCAGCCGCATCCAGTGTTCGTCCTGAGATGGCATAGGGACTGTGCTTCGGTTAAAACAGCGACAACTGCTGCGGCGCGTCGGGGTCGTCGTGTTCGTCGTCTTCGGCTTCGATGGGCTGGCCGTCCTCGTCGTGCGGCACCAGGTTGATCTCCACGCAGCGCGGGCACTGGCATTCCAGCGGGTGCGGCTGGAAGTCGCCCTGGGGTGGTTGGGGCTGCGGCTGCGCTTCCGGCTCGATCTCTGCCTGGGCCTGCAGCACGTCGAGGTCGGGCACGAAGTCCTGGCCGACATCGTCAACGTGCATCGTCGCCTGGACGCGAAGCTCCGCCAGTTCTTCGTCGGTAAAGCCCAGATGTTGCAGTACGGGGACCAGCGAACGCAGATTCACGCGGTCATCGTGGCGAATCGCGTGCATGTAATGCGCCCGCAGGCAGCGCCGCCATTCATCCGCAAAGACTGTCATAACTCGATGCCTCGTCCGCTAACGATTTGCGCCCGGCTTCAGCGCCGGGGATGGTGACCATTATACTCGTCCACGCGCTCGAAATCACGCAGCACGGCCAGAATTTCCTGGCCGTAAGTCCGCAAACGCCAGGGGCCGACGCCGGGCACAGCGCGCAGTTCGTCCAGGCAGGTTGGCGGCTGGTGCGCCATGTCCCACAGCGCCTGCTTGGAAATGATGATGTCCGATTCGACGCCGCGCTGGTTCGCCCGCGATTTGCGCCAGGTGTGCAGCGCCGTGTAACGCTCGCTGATGACCGGGTCCGGCAAGGGTGGCTGGGGGCGTTCCGGCAGCGACTTCGCCGCCAGACCACGCTGCACCGCGCTCAGGATACGGTCGCCGTAGCGGCGCACATGGCGCCCGCCCACCTCTCGGACATCGCGCAACTGCCGCGTCGAGGCTGGCACGTTGCGGGCGATGCCGATCAGCATGTTGTTGCTCAACACACGGAAAGGCGGCTTGTCCTCTTCCTGGGCGATGTCCTCGCGCAGGCGGTAAAGCTCACGCAGAATTTGCAGCTCCAGCGTGTTGAGCATGTTCGGCAGCCCGATGCGCCAGAAGCCGTCCGGGTCGAACTCGCGGTAACTGGCGGCGTCCAACTGGCAGATTTCCTCGAAAACCTCGCGTGCTTCCTCCAGGCGGCCCATTTGCTGCAACTGCTTCATGAACTCGTCGCGCAGCATCGGCAGATAGTGCGTGTCTGCCTGGGCATACTTCAGGCTGCTGGCTGGCAGCGGACGCTGCCCCCAGTTGTCGAGCTGGTGCTTTTTGTCCAGCCGGATGCCGGCGTACTCCTGCAGCAGGCTGCCCAGCCCCACCGACTTAAAGCCGCACACCCGTGCCGCCGTCATGGTGTCGAACAGGTTGCAGAACTCGAAGCCGAAGTCGCGCTTCATGCACATGATGTCGTACTCGGCGGCGTGGAAGATTTTCTGCACATCGGGCGAGGCCATCAGTGGGGCCAGTGGGTCTAAATTGGGAATTTGCAGTGGATCGACGATATAATCGGCGGTGCGCGTCGAAAGCTGGATGAGACACACCCGTTCCTGATAGGCGTGCAGACTGTTGGATTCGGTGTCGACGGCCAGCAGCGGTTCGCTGGCCAACTGGTCGGCCAGGTGCTGCAAATCGTCCGCTGTGTCGATATAAGTAGCGAGGGGAAAGGTTGTACCAGGCATATAAGTCCATGCGAACGCTGTCATGATGAGATGAAGCGATTATAAAGGTCGATTGCCAGTGGTCGAAGGGCCGATTATCGAAATGGCGAATTTTGCCGATGCGCATTTTGTAAAAATCGGCCCAGGTCTTTTGCATGTGCCAGATGTTTGTGATATATTTTACGAGCTACAGGCGCCGCCTTCAGACAGGCATTTGTAAGCGTATTGTTATGGATTTTGTTGGTTAGTGTTGATCGATTGTTTCAAGTCCCAGGTCACATTCGGGAGGAGATATGGCAACAGCCACCCAGGGGAAAGGCGCGCTGGCTAGACCAGCACGCACAAAAGAGGTCGCGGTCGAAGTCGCCGGCCCCAGTCGTCGGGAATTTTTGTATTACATCTGGGGCGCTTCTGCCGTGCTCCTGCTGGGGCAGGTTACCGCCGGTATTGTCTGGTTCGCGCTGCCCCGCTTTCGTGAAGGCGAGTTTGGCGGCGTTTTCCGCCTGCCTACCGACGAAGTGCCGGCCAGCGGCAGCGCTCCGGTAGCGTTCCCGGCGGGCCGCTTCTGGCTCTCCAATTCAGACCAGGGATTCCTGGCGCTCTACGCGGTATGTACTCATCTGGGCTGCCTGCCCCGCTGGGTGGATACCAACAACCGGTTTGAATGCCCCTGTCATGGCTCGAAGTTCGAGGCCGACGGGGCGTACATCGAAGGCCCGGCCCCACGCGGACTGGATCGCTTCCGGGTGACGGTCACGTTCACCAATGGCGATGTCGTCACCATGGACGGCTCTGGCGCGCCCATCCCGTTGGAAGGCCGCGAGATCGCTGAGGTCGCTGTCGACACCGGCGACCGCATCATGGGGACCTAAAGCAGAATCAGATAGGGACTGAGGAGAATTATCGTAATGACGATACTGCCATTTCCGTCATTCCTTGACGACGTAAAGGCAAAAGGACTCAAACGGGCCGTCTTTGAAGGCGTCGATGATGTCGTGGAGCGCGTCACGGCGGGTCTGAACGTGCAGGACATCCGCGAAACCCTGCGCGGAGAGAACCCCAGCCGTCGCCCCAATCCGCGCCTGCAGCCGCATGCCGACGGTTTCTGGTTGCATATGCGCCCCAGCTACTTCCACCGGGACATGACGGGGCTTTATCCCACGTTCCGGCTGGGCTGGCTTTCCACTTATTTTGTCTTTTTTGAGACCATTACCGGCATCTTCCTGATGATCTGGTACACACCCTCGCCGACTTATGCCTACAGCAACATGCTGAACATCCTCAGCAACGTGCCGCTGGGCCAGCTCATGCGCGACCTGCATCGCCTGGGCGCGGAAGCGATGGTGCTGATCGTTACACTCCATATGGTGCGAACGTTCTTCACCGGAAGTTATAAAAAGCCTCGACAATTCACGTGGTTTACCGGTGTGATTCTGCTGCTGGCGACTCTGTTCCTCAGCTTTAGTGGTTACCTGCTGCCCTGGGACCAGCTCGCGCTGTGGGCGGTGACCATCGGCGCGTCGATGGTGGAAGCGGCCCCGCCCGAAGTGGTGGGCACCAACCTGGACCTGCTGCTGCGCGGCGGCCCGGAGATCGGTGCTAACGGTCTGCTGCGCTTCTATCTGCTGCATGTGCTGGCTGTACCGGCCATCCTGTTTATCTTCACCGGCGTGCATTACTACAAAGTGATCATTCACGGTCACAGCCTGCCGCCACAGAAGGAAAACATCGGCGAGGACACCGCCAAGCGTGTCCCGCTCGATAAGCGTGTCTACTTCATCCCGGATGTGCTCACCAGCGAGATTATGTGGATCTCGGTGACGACGTTTATTCTGGTGATGTTATCGGTATGGTTCTTCCATGCGCCGCTGGAAAATCACGCGGACCCGCAGGTGACACCGTTGGGCACAACCGCGCCCTGGTACTTCCTGTGGATTCAGGGCGCACTCAAACTGGGCGATAAAGTGCTGTGGGGTATCGTGTTCCCGACGGTGGTCTTTGTCTTCATGATGATTTTGCCCTACCTCGACACCAACCCCAGCCGCCGTTATAAGGACCGCCGCTTTATGCTGTCGCTGGGCCTTGTGCTCATCTCCGGCACGACGGTTCTCAGTTACATGGGTCTGGCCGATTACGGTGTCGATACCTCGGCGGATGCCGAGATTCTGCACTACATGACTCACGAACCAGCGCATAATCATATGGGCCTGCTGCTGCCGGTTCCGTATGACGAGCTTGTGCCCGGTATGTACACGACCGAACAGTTCGCTGTGTCATCTGACGAGGCTGCCGCTGCTATCGCCGCCCTTAACGAACGGGTGGACGGCACCGACTTAGGCTCGCAGATTCAGGGCGTGCTGGGCAGCACTTACGCCGATGTCGGCGCGCTGCGCTTCCGCGCGGTGCCCGAAGATGCGCCCGAACTGGTTTCGGTGATGGAGAGTTTCCAGAAGCAGCTTAAAGAGGAAGAAGAAGAGCTGCATAACGGCTTCGGTATGGTCATCATCTCTGAGAACCAGGACGGGCTGCGCCGCGTGGATGTGCTCATCGCCTGGGAAGAGGTCGAGCTGGAGCAGGGCCGTCCTGTAAAGGATGCCGATGGCCAGGTCGTCCCGATACTGACCGAAGACGGCTCGCCGACCTATCGCGTCAGCGAAGCACACATCTTCATTCACCGGCACGCCGCGTACTTCCAGTAATCAAGAAGGGCAGACAAGCCAATGCTTCAACGGATGCTCATCGACAGAATTGAGAATCGTATCCTGGTCGGCATCATCATGTTTGTCGGTATCATGGTGCTCGTCGGCTGGGTTGCCATCAACGAAAATGCCCGGATGAGTTCATTTGACCGCCAGTATCAGGCGCGGGCAATCGAACGGGGCGGCATGCTGTTCGCCGCCAACTGCGCGACCTGTCATGGCGCGGACGGGCGCGGTATCGAGTTGTTCGGCCCGGCGCTGAACAGCCCGCATATGTTCGGCTATGACTTCTTTGCCGAAATCAACAGCCAGTTGGCTCTGCTGGATGAAGTAGAGGCGGGGCTTAACGACGAGCTGGCCGAACTGGCCGATGAACTGGTCGCCGAGGGGACGACGCAGGCCCGCCAGGATGAGATTCTGGCACGGCGCGCCGAGATCAGCGAGTTCATCAGCGGCGAGGATGGTATTCTGGTAGAGCGCGCTGCGCTGCTCGAAGAGCGCCAGGCGCTCGCCGACCAGATGCAACCCGCTGTTGACCAGGGCTACCCGCTCACCGTCACCGATGACGGCATCGAGGTTGTCCCCGACCGCCTGACCCAGATCAACTGGGCCGGCACGCGCTACGACTTCATCTACACCACGCTCGTTCATGGCCGCCCGACCAGCATCAGCTACTGGGAAGGCAACCAGATGGTCGCCTGGTCCGACCGCGCTGGCGGTCCGCTGCGCGACGACCAACTGCGCGACCTGACCGAGTACATCCTGAACTTTGACAAGGGCGATAACTGGACCGTCCAGGACCTGCTGGCCGTCAATCAGTTCGCCATTGTGCCGGGTATGGGTGGGGGCGATGCCGCCGCCGCCGAACCGGCAGCCGGTAACGATGTGGATGCCATCGTCGCCCAGATCGATAGTGGCGAGGTCGTCGGCGATCCGGTGCGTGGCCAGGCCATCTACAACAGCGAGGAGCGCTCCGGTCGTAACTCGGCGCTGGGTTGCTCTGGCTGCCATATGGGGGCCGTCGCCGCGCCAGATACCGAGCTGACCTGGGACGCCGCGATCGAAGAGCGTCTGAATCAGCCTGAACTGGCCGATTACACGGTACTCGAATACATCGTCGAGAGCATCGTGCTGCCCGGCGCTTACGTTGTGCCCGGTTATGCCGCTGGCGCGATGCCCAGCAACTTCGGCGAGCGCATGACGGTCCAGGATATGGCCGACGTGACAGCGTATCTGCGATCGTACAGCGAACTCGATCCGCTGCCGGATGCGCCAGCCGCCGGTGACGGTGAAGGCGAAGCCGAAACAGAAGGTGAAGCCGATACAGAAGGCGAAGCCGAGGCCGAAAACGGCGGCGGCGACGAGTAAATCCGGCTGTAATGTCTGTAACCAGAGTCCCCGCCTGCCGGGGACTCTGTGCGTTACGGCCCCACCGCATCCCCTAAATGACCGGTTAGACGAGGCTTGATGCTATGTTTTCCAACACGCGCTATGTGGCTGCTGCTCTGCTGGCGGCGCTGCTGCTGGGCGGCGTGCTGCTGGCCCAGTCACCCACGCTCACCGTCGATGACCTGCGCTGCGACCGCGACGAACTGATCGCTACCCAGCTTGAGCTGCACGAACTGCTGGACGACTTCGCCGACCGCCTGGACGATGACGCCGAAGGCACGCTGGCCGATCTGTACGCCGCCGGCCAGACTTACCAGGAACTCGCCGTCGATTGCGGCTACATTCCGCCAGACATCGGCGGACGCTTCACCGGAACCGACACCGACCTCATCCTGTCCGTGCTGGCGACGATCAACGGCGACCCGCTCAACGGCCAACTGCTCTACAACAACGAAGCCGCCGCCGCCGATGGCTCCACGCTGGGCTGTATCGGCTGCCACAACAACGAGGATGTCGCTCCGCTGGTCGAGGGCACCTGGACGCGCTGGGACGAAACCTACCGCGATCTGCCGCAGTTCGCCGGTTACGACTTTGAGCAGTACATCGTCGAGAGTATCATCAACCCCTGGGAGAACACCGTCGCTGGCTACCCGGAGAACACCATGCCCAACAACTTCGGCGACCGGCTGGACTTTCAGGACCTGGCCGATCTGATCGCCTATCTCGAAAGCCAGGACCAACTGCTCGATTAGGCCGCTGGCTGGCGTTGTTGGGCGTTTTATCAGGCGCGGACTGCCAACAGAAAAGGATTTCCCTGTGACCGATCTCAATATCAACCTGGACGCGACTGTTGATTTCCTGGTGGAGCTGCTCAACACGCCCAGCCCCACCGGCTATCATGTCGAAGTGATGCCGGTCGTCGAGCGGGCCTTCGCCGCGCTGGACGTGCCCGGCCTGAGCATCTCGACCACGCCCAAAGGCGCGCTGCTGCTGCATCTGGCGGGCGAGGGCCGCGCCGAACCGGTGGGCATCACCGCCCACGTGGACACGCTGGGCCTGATGGTCAAAGAGATTAAGTCCAACGGGCGGCTGAAATGCACCAGCCTGGGCGGCATCATGTGGGGCGGCATCGAATTTGAGGGCGTGACCGTGCGCACCCACAGCGACCGCCGCATTCGCGGCAGCGTCTCGCCGGTGAACCCCAGCGTCCACGTCAACCGCAAAATCCAGAGCACCGAGCGCAGCGCCGACACGGTCGAAATTCGCCTGGACGAGATCACCAGCAGCGCCGCCGAAACGCGCCAACTGGGCGTCGAGGTGGGCGACTTCGTGTTCATCGACCCGCGCGTGGAACTCACCGAGAGCGGTTTTATCCGTTCGCGCTTCCTGGACGACAAAGCCGGTGTGGCCGCTATCTACGGCGCGCTGGCCGCCCTGCGCGACGCCGGACTCAGGCCGCCTGGCGATGTGTATGTGCTCATCTCGCATTACGAGGAAGTCGGTCACGGTGGCGCGGCGGGCTTCCCGCCGGACCTGGCCGAAGTGCTGTCGGTCGATATGGGCGCCATCGGCGAGGGGCAGGCCGGGGACGAATTCTCAGTCAGCATCTGCGTCAAGGACGGCGGCGGACCGTATCACTTCGACATGAATAATAAGCTGCGCCGTCTGGCGGAGACGTTCGACATCCCGCACAGGGTCGATATTTACGTTTATTATGCCTCTGACGGCACCGCCTACTGGCGCGCTGGCGGCACGGGTCGAGTGGGGCTGGCCGGTCCGGGTGTGGACGCCTCGCATGCCTACGAGCGCACCCACCGCGACGCCGTGCGCCACTCGGCGCATCTGCTGGCGCGCTACATGCTCGACGAAAGCTGAGGCCGTATGCTGCTGGCGATTGACATCGGCAACACCAACGTCCACCTGGGCCTGTGGCGCGACGACGCCTGGGCGCAGAGCTGGCGCGCGCGCACTGTCCCGGATAAGATGCCCGACGAATACGCCGTGCTGGTGCGCAATTTCTTCACCAGCGCTGGCGTAAAATGGGCGGACATCAGCGGCGTGGTGATCGGCAGCGTGGTCCCCCCGCTGACCGAGGCGTTTGTCGAACTGGTGCAGCGTTACGGTCAGCAGGAGCCGCTGGTCGTCAACCACAGCACGCCGACCGGCATCAAACTGGCGATTGACCAGCCAGAGCAGGCGGGCGCGGATCGCATCGTCAACACGGCGGCGGTGTGCGCTCTGTATGGCGCGCCCGCCATCGTCATCGACTTCGGCACGGCCACCACCTTCGACGTGATTTCGTCCAATGGCGAGTATCGCGGTGGGGCCATCGCGCCCGGCATCCGGCTGGCGCATGACGCGCTGGTGAGCCGGGCGGCGCGCCTGCACAAAGTGGACCTCGAACCGCCGCCCAGTCCCATCGGCGGCAACACCATCCACGCCATGCAGAGCGGCATCTTCTGGGGCTATGTGGCGCTCGTCGAGGGCATGGTGGCGCGCATCAAAGCCGCCATGCAGCAGTCCGGCGAGCAGAACATCCAGGTGATCGCCACCGGCGGGCTGGCGCGCGTGTTCCGCCAGCACACGGACGTCATCGACCGCATCGCCCCCGAACTGACACTGGACGGCCTGCGCCTGATCTACCTGCGCAATCACCCCGGCGCGTAACGCGACTTTTAGCCTGCTCTAGTGCAGGACTCATCGTTTACCGATAATCGGCTGTTAGGGTGGTGATGAAGCAGTTGGAAGTGATGAATTGAGGTGTACGATGTACGACATTCTGCCGACCAGCGACACCGACCCCAAGAGCGACGAAAACGCGCTGCGCCAGGAAGAAATCCGCGAGGAAGCCCGCGAGCATCAGTTGGCCGAAGAAGTGGAAGAGGCCGAAGACGAACAGGAAGAAGAAAACGAGGACGCTGAGTCCGACTCGTAGGGACGACGCCTGCGTCGTCCAGCAACCGGATAATCAAAAAAGCGCCCCAGTCGCCTGACCGGGGCGCTGCTGATTCTAACGCTGGACTTCCAGCAGAAGCGCCGCGCCGCGCTCCAGCGCGGGCAGGGCCAGCGCGCCGTTTTCGACGACGACCGGCTCCCCACTGAGCAGATCGACCAGGCGCGTGCCATCGACCAGACCGGCGTGCCACACCGGCAGACTGCGCGGCGGCTGCGTGCGCGGTCCACGATGACCGATGACGACGATCTGCTGCTCGGCGGACTGCCGCTGGAAGGCCCACAGGTCGCCTTCGGCATACAGGCGCTGGTAGCCGCCATGTCGCAGCGCCGGGGCCGTGCGCCGCAGCTCGATGAGTCGGCGATAATGGGCCAGCATATCCTGGTCCCATTCCGATTCGTCCCAGGGCATGGTGCGCCGGTTGTAGGGGTCGTTTTCGCCGCCCATGCCGATCTCGTCGCCGTAGTAGACGCAGGGCACGCCGGGATAGGTCATCAGCATGGCCGCGCCCAGCT
The DNA here is from genome assembly GCA_964639225.1 of uncultured Anaerolineaceae bacterium. Lineage (GTDB taxonomy): Bacteria > Chloroflexota > Anaerolineae > Aggregatilineales > Phototrophicaceae > CAZXCK01. Next base: position 18,354 of record CAZXCK010000061.1, read on the forward strand.
TGACCAGCGACTTGTCACCGTTGACGATATTCAGAATGCGCGTTGTGTCGTGGCTGCACAACTGGTTGAACTGCTGCCGCGCCACCACCCAGGGGACCGCCGCCCGGAAATAGTCGAGCTGGTCGGCAAAGGCATCCGACGGCATCGGGGCCGGGTCGGTGCTCTCTGGCCGCCATTCCGTGCCCAGGTCATGACCACTCAGCCAGCGCCACATCGGCAGATTAAAGCCCTTGTAGTTCATGGTGGCGTCCAGTTCGTCGCCCTGCAGATGCGGCGTGCCGTCGAAGAAGTGCTCGCCGAAAATGTACGAGTCGGGATATTCCGCCTTCAGCGCGGCGCGCATCTCGGCGTTGACCTCGTGCAGAAGCTGATCCGCGCCGTGCCGCGCCGTCATGTTGAGCACGTCCAGCCGCCAGCCATCGATGCGGTAGGGCGGGCGCAGCCAGTGTTGCAGCACCGAATCCGGCTGGCGATACATCACGTCGCGCAGCTTCTGGCTGGCGTAGTTGAGCTTGGGCAGCGTATGCACGCCCAGCCACGACAGATAATCCTGCCGCTCGTCATCATAGAACGTGTAGTACTCGGCGCTGTCGGCGTTGGGGTCGGCCTGGGCCTCGGTGAACCAGGGATGCAGATTGCTGGTGTGGTTGGGCGTCACATCCAGGATTACGCGCATTCCCGCCTCGTCGAGCGCCTCGCGCAGCGCGATCAGCGCCTCGTTGCCGCCCAGGTGCGGGTCCACGTTAAAGAAATCGTCGATGTTGTAGCGGTGGTTGCTGCGACTGGTGAAGATTGGGTTGAGATACAGCGCGTTGGCCCCTAGCTGGCGGATGTAATCCAGCTTCTGCTGGATGCCGGGCAGGTCGCCGCCGTAAAAGTCGATGCTGCCGCTTTCCTGGTAGCGCAGGGGTATCTCGCCCCATTCGCGCAGTTGTACGCTGTGGCCTTTGTAGGTCCAGGCATCGGGCAGCACATTGAGCGACGGATCGCCGTTGTGAAAGCGATCCGGGAAAACCTGGTAGAAGACGGCGTCATCCAGCCAGGGCACGGCCTGGAAGTCGGCCAGCAGCTTAAAATCGTAGCTGTCCGGCATCTCGGCGCGGTTGATGCCCAGCGCGTTGAGGTAGAAGGCGCCCTCGTCGGTGATGAGTTTGAACTGGTACGGGTTGGACGGCATATGCGCGTTCAGCGGCCCGCTCCAGTAGACCGAGGCCGCGTCGCGCTCGGCGCGCGTCATGGCGTCCAGGTGGCGCTCACCATCCGGCATGGAGCAGATATAAACGCGGCGCACCGGCGCATCGACCGGGACGCGCAGCCGCAGCGTCACCGTCTCGCCCAGCGCGGGCAGCGGATTGGAGACGTACAGCGCGGAGCCGTCATGATGGACTCCGGCAGCCCAGTGAAGGTTGTGCATGGTCAGGTGCCGATCTGTTGGTTGGTCGTTAAGGTGCAGAATGCAGATCATGGTAGTGCAGATTGTGCCGGGCTTCAACGGTAATCCACCAATCAAAACAGGGAACGCCAGTACAGCGTTCCCTGTCACAATGCCGCGATTGATGCCGCGCCCGCGACTCAGCGGCGGGCGACGTCGCCGTAGTTGTCCTCGCGCTGGTCCGGGCGGCGGCGGTACAGCCAGGTGAGATGCGCCAGCCGGTGCTTCACCGGATCGTCCAGGCGGTCGGCGGTGAAGCGCCAGCGCCAGTTGCCGCCCTCGATTCCGGGCGTGTTCATGCGGGCTTCGGCCCCCAGGTTGAGGATGTCCTGCATGGGGGCGACGAACGTATGCCCCACCGACGCCATACCGAGCCGGATCAGCGTCCAGTTGGCTTCGTGAATCTCGCGGTTAAGATAGTCGCTGATGAACTGCCGGTTATGGTCCGAGAGTTCCTGGTTCCACCAGCCGATGGTCGTGTTGTTGTCGTGCGTGCCGGAGTAGACCACGCAGTTGGGCACGTGATTGTGCGGCAAGAAGACGTTCTCCGGGTCGCTCCAGGCGAATTGCAGCACCTTCATGCCGGGCAGCTCCAGTGTGTCGCGCAGTTCGACGACGCCGGGCGTGATTTCGCCCAGGTCCTCGGCGATGATGGGCAGCTTGCCCAGGGCCGCGTCCAGCGCGTGGAAGAAGTCGATGCCCGGCCCTTCGACCCACTCGCCATTGACGGCGGTCGGCTCGCTGGCGGGAATCTCCCAGAAGGCTTCGAACCCGCGAAAATGGTCAATGCGCACCAGGTCCACCAGTTCCAGGCAGGCTTTGAAGCGGCTGATCCACCACGCATAACCGCTGGCTTTCATCACGTCCCAGCGGTACAGCGGGTTGCCCCAGCGCTGGCCCGTCTCGGCGAAGTAGTCCGGCGGCACGCCGGCCACGACGGTCGGGTTGCCTTTTTCGTCGAGGTAGAAGCGCTGGCGGTTGGCCCACACGTCGGCGCTGTCGTGCGCCACAAAAATGGGAATATCGCCCACCAGCCGGATGTCGCGCTCGTTGGCGTAGCGGCGCAGGTCGCCCCACTGGCTGAAGAACACCCACTGCAAAAAGCGCTGCTTGGCGATGTCGTCGTGGTTTTGCTCGGCAGCTTCGGCCAGGGCTTTTTCATCGCGCAGGGCCAGCGGCTCCGGCCACTCGACCCAGGGCCTGCCGCCGTTCGCGTTCTTGATACCGATGTAAAGCACGTAGTCATCGAGCCAGTGCGCGTTGTCGGCCTGCCACAACTCGAAGGCGTTCCGCTGCCGGTCCTGGCCGCGTTCCAGGAAACGGCGGTAGGCCAGGTCCAGCAGGTGATTGTGATAATCGATGACCGGCCCGTAATCGACTTCATGTTCGGGAAAGTCCGGCACGTCGTCCAGGTCGGCGTGTTCCAGCCAGCCCTCGCCGACCAGCCGGTCCAGGCTGATGAGGTTCGTATTGCCAGCGAATGCCGACAGGCATTGATAGGGCGAGTCGCCGTAGCTGGTCGGACCCAGCGGCAGCATCTGCCAGACGGTCTGCCCGTTTTCGGCCAGCCAGTCAACGAAGCGGTAAGCGTATTCACCCAGGTCGCCGATGCCGTAGCGTCCGGGCAGAGATGTGGGATGCAGTAAAATCCCGCTGGAGCGCGGAAACAGAGTCATAAGGCCATCCTTTCAAAGTTAGTTTACCGGGTGTTGATGGTCTGCGGCGTTCTTCGATAGCTGATCGCAGAATAAACCGGTTGTCAGCGCCGCCGCCAGCCAGTGATTCAAAACCGCTGGCTGTGAAAATGCCAACCCGCTAAAGGGGTTTGTGTCCCTTCAGTGGACACGCGCTGGGGTAGCCCGGTGTTTTAACGCCGGGCGGAGCCAACCGCGTCCAGGTGAGAGTCTCCACACGTATTATGATGGATTTCCGTCGTTTTTGCAGGTGCAGCTTACACCCCCAGCATCTGGCGCACGCGGTCGGGCGTCTCGGACTGCTGCGACGTGATCTCCGCGCCGTCCTTCAGCCGCTTGAGCTTGACCAGCCCCGCCGCCGCCTCTTCCGGCCCGATGATCGCCACCAGCGGAATGCCTTTTTTATCGGCATGGGCGAACTGCTTGCCCAGCTTGCGGCCTTCCATCATCAGCTCGGTGTTGATGCCCGCCCGCCGCAGATCGCCCGCCAGCCGCGTCGATTCGGCCAGCGTCTCCTCGCCGAACACCGTCACCAGCACCTGCACCACCGTCCCGCCGATCTCCGGCGGGTACAGGTTGAGTTCGTCCATCAGCACCAGAATACGCTCGATACCCAGCGAGGTGCCAGTCGTCGGCAGGCTCTCCCGCCGGAAAATGCCGATCAGCTCGTCGTAGCGCCCGCCACCACAGATGCTGCCCACGTTCGGCTCGGTGATGACCGTCTCGTAAACCGGGCCGGTGTAGTAGCCCAGCCCGCGCACGACGGTGTAATCGAAGGCGTAGGTCTCCGCTGGAACGCCCAGATAGTCCATGTGCTCGGCCATCTGGCGCAGTTCGCTGATGCTGCGCGCCGCCAGCGGCAGATGCCCCAGCATGTCGTCCATCACGTCCAGGTTTTCCAGCCCCGGCTGCTGCGCGGTGATGAGGTCCAGCATACGGGCGACAACGTCCGCTGCGATGCCCCGGTTTTCCAGTTCGGCGCGCACGCCCTCGGCCCCGGCCTTGTCGAACTTATCCACGCTGCGATACAGGTCCGGGAGCTGCTCGGCGGGCACACCGGAATACTCGCCGATGGCTGTCAGCAACTGGCGGTGGTTGATCTTCACCGAGAACTGCGGAAAGCCCAGCCGCTGTAGTGCGGTCACCGTCAGGCTGACGATCTCGGCGTCGGCAGCCGGACTCTCCACGCCGACGATGTCCGCGTCGCACTGGTAGAACTCGCGGTAGCGCCCGCGCTGAGGCCGCTCGCCGCGAAACACGGGCGAAATCTGGTAGCGCTTGAAGGGCAGCGTCAGGTCGTTCTCGTACTGGGCCACCACCCGCGCCAGCGGCACGGTGAGGTCATAACGCAGGGCCAGCTCCTCTTTGCTGCCGCGCCCGTGCGACACGCTGTAGATCAGATTCTCGGCTTCCTCGCCGTATTTGCCCATCAGCGTCTCGCCCAGTTCGATGACCGGCGTCTGCAGCGGCTCGAAACCGTACAGGTGGAACACATCGCGCACCACATCGAAGACGTAATCGCGTTTAATCATGTCGGCGGGCAGAAAGTCGCGCATGCCCTTTGGCGGTCGCGGGGTGACGGTGGCTTTGCTCATGGACGGTGCTCCTTATTTCGGTCAGATCGGCGGCTGGCAGCAAAAAAGCGCGGACCAACGTCCGCGCTCCGGTTTCAGCAGAGGTGGCGCTGGTTCAGTTCCGTATGCTGGTGTAATGCTGATAATGGTACAACGCGGTCATGATCGAATCCATAGCGCGATAAGCTGGCCGGTCAGTTTAGCACACTTCACCCCACCGGTGAATCCTGCCCCGGCCATCGTAAGGGCGTGCTACAGCCCGACCGGCTAACCCACCGCCATCGTAAGGGTGTGCTACAGCGCGCCCGACACAGCGCCCGGTGAGAATTTTCATACTTTTCGTATCCATAGTATGCCAATAATGATAATATTGTCTATGATGTATTCTGATGCCCACTCGCTTATTTCCGCACCAGGAATCGATGAATGGGTGTTTCTTCTGCCGACCGAACCGGCTGCCAATGCAGTCCTGTTTGTTTGGCTTTTTATCGGCAGGTTTGTTTTAACGCTAAGGAGAATTCGATGCGCCTGAACCGGTATGTACGTCTTTTTGCAGTTGTTACCAGTATTTTGTTGATTCTCACCGGAAGTGCTCTGGTCCAGGGGCAAAGCGCCCAACTGGACGTAACGATGACGGACAGCGCGGGCAACGTGTCGATGCTGCTGCCGTCCGGCTGGACCTTTCAGGAAGGGCTGCTGGAAGATTTCCCGGTCAGCCTGGTTTTCGGCGATACGCCCCTGGCGATTTCGGTGCGGGCCGGTAACGCCAACTCGGATGCCAGTCCCAAAGCGATTACCGGCAGCGGCGGCATGATCGGCCTGTTTGACCCGGCAGAGGTCCAGCAGATCGGCAGTGTGGACCTGAGCCTGTTGCAGGAAGTGTTCACGCAGGAACTGATGGTGTCGGGACGGTTGAGCGACCCGGTCGCCACGACTTATGCCGGTATGGACGCGCTCCAGGTGGTGGCCCGCAACGAGGAAACCCAGTCAGAGGGCATTCTGGCTGTGGCCGGACGTGGCGACGTTCTGCTGCTGCTGACCGTCACCAGCCCGCTTGGTGAGTACGACGCCATGCAGGGCGTTTTCGCTGATATGCTGGCTACGCTGACCGTCGCCGGCGTCGAGGCCGTACAGGAGTCTGGCGGCCAGCCTCAACTTGAGGAAGGCATGACTTATGTGAGCAGCGCCGGCGATGAGCTGTCGCTGATCC
>CAZXCK010000062.1:0-24189 GCA_964639225.1 uncultured Anaerolineaceae bacterium
TCGATTGCATATAATATGGTCCAGGTCCGTCTCTATCGTAAAAACTTCCGGCCGCAGTTTGGCCGCTGCTAATGTGTACCGCCCTTCTTTCCATGCCTGGTCGGCGTCTGTGAGCCCCAGCATGTCCACCTTTTGGATATCCGTCGCAGTCGATTCATCATATCCATCGTCATAAACGGTCCGGGTGTCGGCTTGATACCCGGTGGCTGCATTGACAAAAGATACTTTCACCGCATGCGGTACGTCACTAAATCCTTTGACTGAGCTGAAATTCCAACTGTTCCGCGTCGTAAACATCTGGACCGGGTTTGGTTTTTCAACGTCTTGAATGATCGCGTATTTCCCATCTGTAATGTTTAGATGGCTCCGGCAAGTGTTTAATACCATCCTTATAAGGTCAACGCATCGGTCCTGTTCCGTGATAACCGCGCTGAAATCATGCGCGTTGTCGCTGTCCGCCCATTCATGTAACGCCTGGAATGAATCGAAATCGATTTGACTGTCTGGTATCGGATCGGGGTTGACCACACTTGATCTCAATAAGTATAATGCCACGCTGGCCGGGTTCGTGGTCGCTGCGTCTGACCATACGGCCCCGGTCCAATCGGGAATAACCGCCTCGGCGATACAGTTAAATTTTTTGATTTGCCCGTTAAATTGGTTGGTCGCTTTGGCCTTCAAGGCGATATATGTAAATTGATCTGAAATGTCGCTATTGATCGGTCGTATCGGGTCGCCCGCTTCATCCCCACGTTTGGTCCGCATCACGGTCCAGTGAGGTGTTTTCGCGCCTTGGAAGTTGTCGCCCGGATCGTTCAGCCGCTCTACCCGCACCTCATACTGCCCTCGGCTGACGCTTACGGTATGCGTGTATCGTACCGGACGCTGCAGCTCTTCACGGAAATCTCGGTCGGCCAATGTCGTCCAACTTCCCGCGCCGACTTCCCGGTACTCGACTTTATATTCTGTATGCGTGTCTTTCACTTTCCCATTTTCATATTTATAGATGCCCCGCAAATATGCGATCTCCACTTCGATCTCTATTGCTCCGGCGGCGGTGGTGTAGGTCTTGGCCACGAACGGTTCCAACTGTTTTCCGATTGTCGTTTCGTCGATCACATACGGATAATGTGCACTGTAACTTCCATCTTGTATTGTCTCTGTCTCAACATCATCGAAATTTGAAATGGCGGTATCGCCAATTTTCATTTCTGATATATTAAGACCTGATTGTCCGACCAAAAACATCTGATGCAAATACTGGTGTTCTCCATCTGTCGATGTGTATGGTTTGCCGGCCAGCGGTGGTACGATAAGGTGTTTGCCTAGGATGATCGGTGTTATCCCCCAGGGGCGGATGTCGTTCTGTTGTCCAGTTATTCCATAGCCCGGTTTGACGCTCGGCGGTTGGCCCTGGTTTGACGGCTTGGCGCCGGATAATGATGCAGCCATATCTCCAATATCGTCTGCGGCCATCATCAATGCTATGCCGCCGACGATCATGCCTGCGCCTGCTGTAATAAGTGCCGGACCTACAAATGGGATAAATGATAACCCGATCCCCGCAGCAATCAGTGCGATTCCAAGCGCAATTCCGCCGACACCGCCACGTTTGGCTGCCTCTTCGGTATCGTTTTCAATCTCTCCATCGTCCCCGCCGGTTAACCTGGCCATTATAACAACATGATCGTCTGGCTGGGGGATTGCGTCGTATTGATTGCATTCCCGGCCGTTTATTTCGATATAATGCTCTCTGTAATGTGAATCAAGCTCGGCGATTGTTTGCCGGATCGATAGCCCTTGCGGCATTTGGCGTTCTGTTTTTTCTGCTTTGAACGGGTGTAGCTTGGCGACTACTGTAATCATCGGGACGTTATGCCGGGACATAATAGCCCTCGATCCGGCCCGCGTTTCGTGCTGCTGTAAGACGCTCGATCACTGTGCCCGTTTTGGCCGATGTGTGGATAACCTGTCCGCTGCCGATACATAACCCGACGTGTCCCGGTACGCCGTGCCGGATCATCAGTACAAGTGTCCCTTCCGTCGGCATCTCGACCGGTTTGAAATCTCCCATTGCCGCGGCACAAAATAATGGAGCCGTGTCCGCCGGTTTCACAGTTTGATAACCGGTGTAGTCCGGAAGTTCTCGGTTGTATTTTTCTTGATAAATCAAACGGCATAACCCGTAACAGTCCACCCCGTTTCGATCCCGACCGTATTTTTTGAACGGTATTTTTATATATTCGGCGACGTCCATCAAAACGCCCCGGGGAAAAGGTCTGGCGTGAAACGGTATCTCGACATATTACTGTTGAGATTTTTGGTCGCGCTTATTGTCCCGGATATCTTGCTTACATCGTATTGTACCCCGGCCAGCTGGAACTCTACCGGCCCCCACTCGAACGTATCGGGACTATCAGCCAGTATCAAAGACATTGTAATCGTTGGGGGACTTGAAATTGAGCGGATAATCGGGACCAAAGACCGGTCAACATTGCCAATCGTGATCTGCGCCCCTTTCATTTCGTCGCCCTCTTCCGGTAAAACAAAATCAAAATGCGAAGGGTTCCAGGTCCCCTCGGTATTGACGATCGCCTCGGTGTTGTTTACATACCGAATCGGAGACGCCAAGTCGTCGTGTTCGATCTTCGCCAAGAAAAGGAAAACCTCGCCGGTGCAGTTGGCCTGGACCGCCTGTAATGCCTGCCCGGATATCGTCCTCACGTAACAAGCTCCTCAAGCTCGACTGATACGTTCCAGTATATCGGCCCGTCGTTTGACACTGTCATCGAATCCGGTCCCTTGAAGCGTGCAGTTATATCGGTGTCTCCATCATCGGACGGGTTTGGCATTGTGAATGATAGGGCCCCGCTGTCGATCGTGTTGAAAAACCACGTTTCAAAGGTGTCGTATTCCGTTTTTGTCATTTGAATAACACCGCTCAAATTTTTCGGGACGGCCGTATATCTCCGGCGTTGTCGTGCCGGTCCGGTTGCGGTGTCTGTCCTGAGCACATTCGATTGAGGGGCGCGTGCGTACGAGTCTTGCTGTATGCGAAAAGGTACGCTGCTGGGCCAGGCTTCCATTATACTTTCGTGACCCCCTTCCGCCGTATTCCGTATGCAGACTGCATAGCCTGGTCATGTGTCCCCTCGCGTAACTGCCGGGAGACTGTTTTGCCGATTATAACATCGATCTGCCGCGTGCCGCCGGACGTTCTCTCCCGCTGCTCAACTTTCTGGCCGCTGTAATTCTGGATGTTCACAACGACGTTTGTGCCGACTCCGCTGGCGTCTACTCCCAAACGACCGGATGATCCGCGACGTAACGGCATGACGGCCTCTGTCCCGGCCTCGCCCATTTCCCCCAAAGCTGCGCCGTTCGCAAAGGAGAACATTGTCGGTTTATCGATTATTCGGTTCGTGAAAACTCCGCCATCTGCGAATTGCCGTTTTCCTGCTCTGTCAAATACATTCCCTTTCGCGCTGCGGTCCGCGGCCTGCTCGGACCCGGTCATAACTCCGACCCCTGCGCCGGCAGCGAATGATCCGCCCAATAGCCCAATGCCAAGACCAATCATGGCCGGATTCATGGTTGATATACCTTGTAGTAATGCCTGCGCTCCGGCCCGCGCCAATATCCCCGGTATTTGTTTCAGCATCATTCTGAATTGATCTTCAAAGGCGTCTGACAATGCTTTTGCAGCGTCAATCGCTTGGTCGCTGTCGGCGGCCATCTGTGCCATGTTCTCGCCAAACTGTTGACCGATATCGCCCATCTTTTCCAGGAAATTCTGCTCGAATACCTTTGAAATTTCATGCCCCAGCTTGCCGAGCGTGGTGATCATAAGCGTCAAATCATCCGCGCCCTTGGCCATCGTGTTGAAAAACTGTTCCCATGATAGGTTCAGTAAATCGGTCATTTGGATCTGCCGGCCCTGCGCATCGGTCATGCCGTCAATTGCAGCCTGCCCGTACGCGACATCTGCGAACGACTTCGCCGGGATAATCGGCTTCGCCGCGGCCCTGTCTATCTTTTCTTTTAAGTCCAAAAATCTTTTCATGGCCGCTTCGAGTTCTGGCGTCATGATCCATCGTCCATCGATCGATTCGTGAAATGTTGTGAAATCTTTTTGAAATTGTTCAAACTCTTTCATCGAAACATCGGGTGAATTCGCAAGCCGTCGTAAGGCTTCAGTGATAGATTCGATCCGTTCTTTTGTCCGTTTCATTTCAGCATCAGGATCGCCGGCTTCTATGCGGATTCTCCATTTTTTGTCTGCACCGCGCAAATCATCTTTTAATTTGTTAACAATCTCGCGGTATTTGCTGAGCTGTTTGGTCCCTTTTGTGAGAGGTTTAACTCCGCGTGGTGCAATTGTTTCATTCATTTTTTGGATCAGCGGAATCATCTTACGCACTTTCTCGCGCAATGACGGTGATGAAATTTGTGACAACATGTGTTCTCGTGCTGCTTTTGTTTTCCCGTAAATCGCAACGATCTGGGCCAGCTTTGAAACCTGGCTTTTCATTTTGCTTATTTTCATACCGGCCTCGGCTGATTCTTTGCCACTGGCTAGAATCTCTTTCCGAAATTCAACGAGCACATCACGGGTGGCCACGGTCGCTGTCAATAACGTCCCTGTTTTCGCATTAAATTTTTCCAACTTGGATACTTGATTTTCAGTGACAAATTTTACTCCGCTTAATGTCGGTATTTTATATAGCTTTTCGACTCCGGCCCCCATTTTGTCAAATGCCGCTTGCCATTCGTCTGCCGCTTTTCGCAATGCTTTTTCTCGTCCGCTAAATGCCTTTTTTTGTTTTTCGAGACGGTCAGCAATCGACCCTTTCCCCTCACCGCGTTTTTTGTTCATTCTGTCCCAAGCTTCAGATATCTGGTTGATTTGCTCAAACATTTTTTGTTTAAGCAATGCCCGCTGATATTTTAGACGGTCGGCCTGCTGCTTATTGCCTTCGCGTGTTGCCTTGGCAAGCTGAATCTCTGTCGAAGCCAAATCGCTGACCGCGCTGCCATAATCCGATGTAGATTTGTCCAGCTCTGATATTGACTTGATCCGATTTTCGGCTTCGCGCATACTGTCTGACGTTGATGAGATAAAGTCCATAATCCGTTTTCCGACATCTCCGAAAAAGTTCTGTAATGATTCGCGAAAATCCTTAAACAAAACAAATGCCGCCGTGAGGCCTGCGACAAGTCCGACTATTGCCAGCCCGACCGGTCCGGTGATGATTGCCGCGGCTGCGGCCAATGCTGGGCCCAATGTCGTAATTAACGGCACAAGCTGAGAAATGACAAGAAGCAAAGGTCCAACCGCTGCGGCCAAGCTGGCGAATACCAAAACTGTCTGTTTCATTCCAGGCGGCATCGCCCGGATAAATTGCATTATCGTGATAAAGCTGTTTATGATCTTTTCGGCGACCGGCAGCAATGCTTCAACCGCGCCCGCCATAGCCTGTTTGAAATTGTCCATCGCTGTCGAAAAACGGCCGGCAAGCGTTTTGCTCGCTTTGCCCAATAGATCTTGGCCTTTCGTCAACGATTTCATGGCCCCGATAAGTTCTTTATACCCGATTTTCCCCTCGGATATCATTTCTTGGACTTCAGCTGCTGATTTCCCGGTGGCGTCGGCCAATCCCTGATAAATGTTGATGCCCGCCATACCGAACTGCCGGATGTCCATCGATGTCGCCCGGCCCACTGCGCTGATCTGTGCCATGTTAACGGCAACCCTGTTCATGACTTCGCTTTCGCCTCGCGATACGTTACCGACCAACCGTAGTATGTCGACAATGTTGTCGGCGTTAACTTCCTGCGCTTGCACGAGGACCTGGCTGGCCGAGGCAAGCTGTTCAAGCTGCAGCGGCGTTGAGGCCGCAAACTCTTTAATGCCGGCAAACGCCTGTTTCCCCTTTTCGGCACTCCCGAGTAATACGCCGAACTTAAGCTCGGCCTGTTCGATATCCGCCGCGAATTTTACACCGGCTGCGCCGGCCGCCAATAGCGGTACAGTAACGCCGGCGGTTAACCCCATCCCAAGGGTTTGCATACCCTGGGACGCTTTCTGCAACCGCTGCTGATAACTCTCCGTGGCTTTGCTTAATGATTTGGTCGATTTGGTCGCTTTACGGGATGCGCCATCGAGGCCGCCGAGACGGTTCGTGGCAGTGACAACCCCGTTACTGTCGATCTCAATTTCCAGCTTTGCTATATCCGCCGCCATTGTGTCCCCTCTCGGCCTGCTCGATCTCTGCGATCTTCGACGCCCCCGCCTTACTCATTGCCCGTATCATCTCTGTCGCGGTGCCGGATAATCTGGTACCGGTCAACCGGCAATACTCCGCCATCTCACAATATGATATTGTGCCGTCGTCGAATATCTCCCAAAAGATAACCCATATCCCAATCAGCGTGTCCGGTATCTCCGGTTCGTCAAGCCCTCCAATTTCAGCGTTCGGGTCTTTTTTCCTCAAAGCGGTTTGCATGGATTCCCGCCGTTTTCGTTCTGTCGCGCCGTTCGGCCCTCTGGGGTAGTCGAGTTCTATTCTCCGCTCGACTGCGCTTGTGAGGGTCGCTTGCCGGACAAAAAAAGGTCCGTGTCCCCCATCGCATCTTCAATCTGTTCCAGCATCCAAGGACACCGCCGAAAAACACTGATCGCGCTCTCTTTTGACAATCCGATCGGTTTGCCGTTCTCGACAATGCCGTCCCAAGATACAACGCATTCAGCGACACTTTCGTAACGAAACTGTTCAACCTGGACAGCGGACATTTTTTTGTTTCGGGTTTTTTCAAAATACTTTTTTTGAATAGTCCGAAATTTGTCTGATTCCGTCCCCAGCACTTTAATCGTCGCCAGGTTCTCCCCGGTAGTCGGGTGCTGGATCTGTACCTCAACACCTTGATTCGATTTCTCCTTGGTCGATAGTTCCGTTACGTCTAGCGCCATACTTGTCCCCTTTTATGCGGTTTTGGCCCGCTTGTAAATTTTGATGTTGTACCCTTTGGTCGTGTCGTCCAGGGCCATCCAATTCATTTCCTCAGTGATGTCCTCTTCCGCCACGCTGCGTGATTCGGTCATGAACTTGGTCCTGGGGTGGTAGAAATCATACCGGTTCCCATCCGGGTCCTGAAATCCCAAGGTAAGCTCGAACTCTGTTTCCGCGGTAAAAAGCGTGTATTGAGCGAACGTCTTGAAATATAACGTCAATGACCCGCTGACGCTTGACCGCCCGATTCCGATATGGTCCGCCTCGTCTTTACATATTGTAAACTTGGGATCAATGTTATTATTCAGTTCCCAACTTCCGCTCTGCGCAATGCAGAAGTCCGAGCCGTCTTTCGTGATCGATCCGTCGTACATTACAAACGGGTCCGTATCCAGCGCCGACACAACGCTCCCGGCTTGTGAGGATGTGGTCGGGTTCTCAATCTTTTTGCCGTTCATATTGATCGATCCTGTCACAATCGCTCCCTGGTCGATGGAAAGCGACAATGTCCCGACGATAAAACCCAGGCCCATCTGATACTTTTCTGAGCTTTCAAGGTCTCCAAACCCCTCTTCAATCGAAAATGAGCCCAGGTCACTGCCTTTAATTACTGTCCATTTTTCACCGTTGACGGTAGCATCGATGGTCTGCGTCGCCTCTGCCGACATATCGCTGTCCGGGTCGAGTACCGTCAACGCTGTGGTGGTAACGTCACTGATCTCCCATGTACCGTTATTCGCAGCGGTGTCAAAGCCGGAAAACGTCACCATGTCCCCGACCGCGTAACCCTCTGCGACCCAATCGCCGCTGCCACGAGTATACACGCCCTCGCCGGCCGGGGTCGTTAAATCGCCAGCCACGCTTTCTGAATATATTGCGCCAGGCGTCTTGGCAATAACGTCGGATGTCGATGTTTCGTTCGTAAGGACGTCGTCCGGGTCAAGAACAGTTATAACCGTGGTGGTGACGCTGCTGACCTCGAAAGTGTCGTTATTCGCCGCTTCGTCCATGCCGGCGAACGTCAGATAATCGCCGGCTTCAACCCCGTCTGATTCCCAGTCCCCGCTGGCACGGGTGATCGTCTTGGCTGTTCCGTCGACTGTAGCCTCGATCGTGATGTACACCGAACCATTGACCCAACTGGCTCCCAATGCTGCGGCCAGAAAATCGTCATAAGATTTGTATGACAATTCAATCGGTATCTCGAGTGTCGGATTCTGGTTGGACAATCTGGCTGATACGATCCCTCGGTCTGATCTGATCTCCGCCGATTGTAATGAATCTCGTGACGTCATTAACCCGGATCCGCCGGTATTGCGGATCACTTTCATCGCCGGTGATGACGGTAAGGTCCCCCAGGATGATTCCTGTACTGCTTGTAAATATCGTTGCGCTCCGCTGGCCATAATCTCCCCCTTTAATTCGGCACGTCTGAAAAATACTGTATTGTTACGGGTATCCGGTACCAACCCGGTTCGTCTGTCCCCCCCGGCGACAAATACGCTTTGTTTATTCTAACTGAAATTCCATTATAGGTCAATACCGTGCCCCTCGCGAACGCTGCTCGCAACTCCTCAGCGATAGTCTCCGCTGGCCCTCGGCCCTGTGACTCCGGTATGTTGACGTCGATTTGATAGACTCCGCGCTCTCGGTTTTTTCCGCACCGCCCGCTGCCGGCATATCCCGGTTCCGCCGGGATTATACTGGGACGCAAATACGGCGTCCCAGTCGTCGGTTCATATCCATAATTCGGCCAGGCCACGTCATGCGTGTCTCCGACTGTTTCGTTTAAGTGTTGGTCAAATGCTGCCCGTATGTCCGGTTGGCTCATGTTTCACCTTTCACAATGTCGTCAAATTCGGCAATTGTCGTCCTGACCATGCCGTTTGGGGCCTGTCGGCTTTTGCCGTATTCCAAACCGTTAATATAAACAAGGTTATTGCTGATAAAGATCGGTTCGTCCCCCTTGGCTCGCTCCATATTCGCGGCACCTGTCGCAATCGTTACCGTGCCGTTTCTATCGACTCGCTGCGGGATTTCATCGCTTGATCGCCCGGTTGAGACAACCCATGCTCCGCGTGCCCGGCCGGTATCAACCGGCGTTTTTCTGACAACCCGGCTGAATATCTCCAATGCAATTTTCTGCCTCGCATCGGTGGTCGCCGGTAATGCCTTATCTTCAATCCAAGTATGTATTTGTTTGTAAAAGTCATCCACGAAGCTGCACCTTAACTAAGACATTAACTCCGCCCGGCCTGATCGTCGAAGCGTTCACCACTTTGTATCTTTTCCCGCCGGCTGTAACATCATCATTCGGTGCCGGAGGGTCGATTTTCGCAGCTATCAGTTTAACATCTGTCCTGCGAATTGTTTCGCCATCAATCTCGCGGTCGTCATATTCAGTAATCATTCCATAACCGTTTTTGACCGTTGGGCTGCCCCCGGACTCTGTGCCGGCAACCGGGTCGAACGTACCGCCGCCGGCGTACTCAACGGTTATTTTGGCCCCGTATTTTTTTATTTGCTTATATGCAATGTTTTCGATCTTCGTGTATAAGCTCATGATTTTTTAAGTCTGATCCTGGCCGGCCGTTCTCCGGTCTTGCCGGTGGCCACACCGCGTGCAAACAGGATTTTATCGATCTCACGGTAAACTGTACCCGCTGGCGCATTGTCCGTATAATCTATGGAAATAACATCAATTTTAAGAGATGATATATCTCCGCCTCGGTCCTCATCGGCAAGAAGATCATCATCTGACGCCCGTACTGCGGCCTCTGCTGCTGCGTGTTGTACCGCTGCCGGCACGTCTACAAGTTCGTATGCGTCTCGGTCGTATGCTGCGTCTCTGGGCCAGTTGAGCGCCTGGTCGCGCGTCTGTCTGGTTCCCGGAAATTTATAATAAAAGTCGATAAAATGACTGCCCTTGATCAGCGCAATTTGTTTTTCGCTTTCTGATAAAAGGTCCCAATTTTGATTGTCGCGGTCGGTAAAGTATTGATCTGCGTCGGCGACTGATATATAACTGGTAGCGTCGCTTTTTGCGCTGCCGTCCTCGACAATAAAATTAACTGACATCTGGGGCCTCTCTCAATCTGGTCAATCCTGACAATGACCAAAAATTAACGCCATTTATTTCAGGTAACAGTGAACGATACCATGTTGTCCCGAATTTCCAATAGTAATAAACCGTTCCGTCCATGTTGTCGGTATCTATTAAATCGACATACCAATACCCGTCGTCATCCGGTGTAATCTTGGCACCCGTTTTGTGCCGTCCTGTTGGGGTCGCGATTCGCCGCAGTATATACGCTGTTTTATATCTTACAGCGTCGCGCGATAAAAAGACCTCGATTGTCCCGTCGTCTGGTAAGTCAAATGGGACCGTGTCGCACCATATTCTGGTCAGATGTATGTCATCCGGGTTCTCTCCAAGGTATTCAAAATCAACAGCCATGTCTGTGATGGTCGGTGTCGTCTCTCCGTCGTCACTATGCAAAAAGAAAATGGCTCCGCATTCGTCTCCCTCTCCGTCCATCGTGTCGACATTCGCGCTTATATCCGCCAAGGCGCTTGACTGCGCATAAGTCCCATCTGACGGGGCCCAGGTCGCTCCGTTCCAGTATAGCTTTAGCCCGTTTTTTGTAACGATACCCGTCACCCCTGTCCCTGCTGGTTGTGATGCGGTGAACTCCCAAGAATTAACGCCGTTCGTGTAAATCTTGACGTTCGGCTTGATCGTCGGGTTGTCTGTGACATACTTTGTGGCGGGGACGGTGTATGCAGGGTCAAAACTATCATCCGTGGTGTGCTGCGGGGAATCATATAATATCATGTTTTTGACGTACATTTTCGATTGACCGGTCGTTCCGGCTGCGTCGCTGCCTAATCGCAATGTCTCAAGGGTATCGCTGAACGTGTCGATATTAGTCCGGGTCGCCCCAACTTTTACGCCGTCAATGAATATGCGGTGTTCTCCATTCAAAAAATCCCAATTCCATTCTAAGGTGTACCATTGCGCCCAGGTATAGTCCGGCCATGGGGAAAACGAAAAACCCGTGTCTCCGGTATCGCCGGTATATATCACCCGCGGTGTGACCGTGTTCCGGTATATAACGAGTTCGATTTTTTGGCCGGTGTCGCCGAATATAGAAAACAATTTGACGTCATAGGCCTGGCCTTCGCCTGCCCAGCGCGGTTGTATCATGCACCGTAGACAACCGCGCTGACGGTCTGCGACGTTGAGTGTCGCTGCATGGTCCAAGTATCCACCATCTAAACGTACGGAATCTGTCTCTTGTGATACTGTGCCGGTGGGTGTTCCGGTAACGGTCCCCAATGACCACGTTTCAAGATTGTAGTCTGTATCATAAACCGCACCGGCGGTCGCTCCGTCTGGTCGCTGGTTTGCAAGCTGCGCCAAAACAGGGCCGACAGATATCTTGTCGGCGTCGTAAACGTGTTCAGAAGGTGTTGTGAAATCTTGCGTTATTGTCGCCATTATTCATTGACAGAATAATATCCGATTATGCCAGACGCCGTCGTGTCGGCTGAGATGATCTTGCGTACAGGCCGTTTGTAAAAGAAATTGTCAGGTACAACGACATCAACCGCTGATCCTGCGGCGTCGCCGGTGTGCTCGACCGATATGGTCCCGCCAGTGCCGATATATAACCCGCCGGTATAATTTTTGACTGCGTCGGCCGTGGCGGCCTCGGCTTTGTTTGGCATCATGCGGCCCAGCATTTCAACGGTATTCATGCGCTCCCCCCTGCGTAAGTATCGGCGGCCACCGGTTCATATAATGCCGGCAGCCGCCGGGTTGTGCTATGCCACAAGCGTATCGACAATGTCCTTGTCTGATACCGTGTTACCCGCGACAGATGTCGAATCGCCAACGGTCACGGTACATGTATCATCTGCGGCCCATGTTCCGGTATATGTAACCACTACTGATCCATACCCCCCGACAAACGTAACGGTATCGCTTGCGCCTCCGTCGATGTTTACATCACCGTCGCCGTCGGTCACGGCTGCTGCCGCCACTGTGACATCACCGTCGAATGATTCGATCAGATTGCCGTCGCTGTCTTGCAATTTGAACTCATATTTTTGGGTGAATCCGTCACCGCCGATTGCGGCATTAACTGCCGCCGCGCTGTTTTCGATGTCTTTAGTAGACGCCCACTCGAGTTTCCCCGAGATGATGGCCCGAAGGTCATTCCATCTCGAGCCCAGGGCGTTCGAGTTCTTGCTCGCCAGTTTCGCCATTTTGGTCCCCCTCTTTTTTCGGTTTGCGCCCGCGCTTTTTCCCGCTGCCCTGGTTATCCGCGTCGGCCTTTTTCGCTTTTAGCGCTGACTGGACGACTGAAAGATCCTGTCGCAAATCTTTCATTTCGTTTTCCAGATCGCGTACGCGTTGTGTCATGTCGCGCAGTTGCGCCCGGTTCTCCCGGGACACAACCTCTGCGGCGCCAATTCTTGAAGTATCAAACGGCATATCGTTACCCGTTTGATTTCAAGACGACAAAGCGCATATTCTTGACGCTTGCAGCGACACGATCCCAGTTTGCGGCCAGCTTTAGGTCTGACAGGGTCGGGAAAGTTCCGGACTCGGATGTTTCGCTATACTTCATACCGTACGGATGCACCGCCATAACTTTCCGGCTATACAATAACGAGCGGCCGCCGGACTTTGACGGGTCTCGCCACAACTCGGTCGGGACGTAGTTACGATCGGTCTGCCCGTACCCGAATGCGTTCGACTTAAACAACACGGTCCAATAATCGCTGGACCCGTCGATTAGTGTGTCGTCCACAATGACTGATTTCCCGAGGTAGGTTCCCCACCCGACGTTCTGTTCGTTTTCCGGCCGGGTGTCGATCAGGTTCGCTTCCTGCAAAGTTCCGTAAGGGACAGAATGCATTGCAATGCCGACAAGGTCGCCCTGCATATCCCCGAACTTGGTCGCTGTCTCAATGACAGCCCCAGAGGATATCTTGTCGTTTCCGGCTGACGTGATGTCATTGATCATGTCGTTGTCGTCGGTCAAATCATCTGCGATGATTCCCTGGATCTGTGCGAAAAGTACTTGCTGGGTCTGTCGGTCCCACATATTCCCGATTGATTCCATGACTGCGTCCTGCGGGTTGCTGCCGGCAAGTACCGACGCCAAATCTTCCTGGTTGAAAGCCACGTCGAAAAACAGCCGTCTCGCGACCATTTTGTCCGCCGTAAGCTCGGACGGTGTAACGTCGTCCGCCTGGTTAACCGCTGAAGGGCTTGCCCCGACAACATCGTTGGTTTGCCAGAAAGGAAATGAGAACGTGCTTGATCCGCCGTCCAGCAAAGTGTCCAGCTGCGGTTGCGGTGTTAGAATGCTTGATCGGTACAATGCATTCTTGTAGATGGATCGCTCCATCATATAATCTGTAAATACTTCCGGTTCGACAACGTCGCCCAGTTGAGTAATGGCCATTTTGGTCCCCCTTTATCGTTTCGTCTCTGCTTTCAGTTTGTCGTACAGAGGTTTGTTTTCGCGGTACAGCTTGACTCGCTCTTCATACGTCATTTCAGTAAACGGTTTGCCAGGCCCTTGGCCTCCCGGTTTGCCGCCGCCTGCTCCGCCGCCGTTCGCCCGGTTAATCCGAAACGGTTTAGCTGCGTCACTTTCCAGCCACGCTTTAACGTGATCCGCTGGGGTCAGCCCGTCCGGCGTGATCGCCCGGCGTTTTCCCGTGTCGGGATCTTTTGTAATCTCAAAAGTTACGCCGCTTTGAATCCCCGGCAAGATAACATTCGCGACCCCGACCTCAAATCCAGCTGACAAAAGCTGGTTCCGCATTTCGTCCTCTGTAAGAACTTTTTTTATAAAATTTTCTTGATCTTGGACGGTGGCTTGTAAATTTTCCAACGTCGACTCACGCTCTTTTAAGGTCGTCGCCAGTTTCCGCGCTTCCCGTTTCAGTTTGACCGTGTCCTGGGTTTGCCCTTGGCCTTTCCCGTCGCCGTTTTCTCCGCCCGATTGCCCTTGGCTGTCAAGGTGTTCTATAAGCTCATCATAATCCTGAACTCCCGCCGTGTCAAGAAGTTCGTCCAGTTTTTTGGCTTTCTCTTTTGCTGTCTTGGCGTCCTTCAATTCGGCCAATAGCTCTTGGTTTTTCGCTTTAAGACCAGCCCCTTTCGTGTTCTCCCATTCCGTCGCAACCGATTTTTTGATCGTCTGCATTGTTTCGTCATTAACGATGTTTTGCAATACTTCCGGCTGCGCCGATAACGTCTCTCGCAATTTCGGGACAAGGTCCGTGTCCTCAATGTCTCCACTGACCAATTGTGCCAGCTGTTCTTTTAATGTCATGTTACCCCCTGGGTTGTAGATTGTGAATATCTCGAAGCTGTTTTAAGGTAAGCATCCGACCGTCGGGTGCAAACTGTTCCAACTTGATTTCACCGCTTTTCCAAAGATTATATCTTGTCGGCCCCAATACGTCAATCTGTCTTTTTTTGGGTTGCCGGCGTAGCCATTTATTATACGAAAGGTCTGCCGGCACCTGACCGTCCATGCTGGCCCGGAAGCGTTTCGATGTCTGGTTCCGCGCAAATCCCAACTCACGCCAGGACTTGATGATTGGCGTTGTCGTCGATCTGCAGTTATGATGCGCCGGCGGGTACCGCTCGAAGTCCAGCGTTGACGCCGCTGGTTCGCCGTATGTCCATATTTTCCCATCCAACCAGCGGCATATCGAGCTGGTCCGCGTATCGAGCGTCGATACCCATTCATAACCGTTAATAAGGTGATGGTTCTCCCGGTATGTCGCAATTCTGGACGCCGTCGAGACATGGTTTGTCGTGGTCCGTACAATCCGGCTGGCCGCGGTTCTGCTCGCTTTGAATCGGCCGTTTTCAAAATTCAATTCAGGCGACCCGAATAAATCCCGCTCCATCTCCTGAATCGTTTTTCCCAGGGTGAAACCCTCGCGGATCGTCCCCTCGATTATTTTTTTCCTTGTTTCATGTATCGTCTGCATCGCACCTTTAAGGGACCTTGTCCCGCCGTACTGGCCTGCGAACGTTATCGGTCGGCTCTCGGCCACCTTCCAGACTCTTTCACCGTCGACATATACCGGTTTTATATCCTTCCCCGCTTCATTCGAGATAACGTCCTCAATGGTCCGCGATTGCCACATCCCTTCCTGTGTCGAAAACAATTTCAATTCTGCCTCAAGTTCTTTTAAGTACGTCTCAGCCCCGCGCGCCTCGGCTTTGATCATTTGCTGTAATATGTTCCGCTGCTGACGGCGTGTCATGGTCCCGGCCGTCTCCAGGTCCAGTAACCGTTTGCGCAATTCCCGGTCCAACCGGTTCAGGTTCTTGACTGTTTCGTTGACAAGGTGGCTCTGATATCGGGTCAAATAAACGCCGTGTGTAACCGCGTCGTCTTGCAGCGCTCCGTTAACTGTCGGCATCTGTCGAAGTTAACCCGGTCATTCCGGTCGGCCCGTCGGCTGCGATTTCGTCAATATGATCTTCATACGTTTTGCTTGGCTGAATAACGCCCCCGCGCTTGAACGCCGTGAATATATCCCGCGTAGATAAATACCCGCTTTGGACCGCCTGCATATACGCGACCATTTGGCTCGAATCCATCCTGGCCGGTATAAAATCATTATTTATCGAAAACTGTATCTCGCTTTCGTCGATATCATTTGTCGCTGTCCATTCGATCATCGTCATAATGGTCTGGCGTATCGCTTCTGATAATGAATTAACTGCCGATGATAATATGCCGTGCTCCCCCGACTTGTGCAGCTCGGCCGTCTCGGTGCTTTCGGACACTTTGCGCTCGCTATTTAATACCCGCGCTCCCAGCATTGCCATGTCTTTTCGCAGCTGATCGCTGTATTTCAGATGAAGGTCCAGCCCGGCCCCGGAAAATTCCATATACCACGCCTCGCCCTCCGGCTCGAATTGCCACAAATCGTGCGGCCCCAATGATAACGTCGATTGACCCGCCGCGTCGGTCTGGCTTTCGTCCATCATAAGCCCCTTAACGCACGGCTGTGGGCAGCCGACAACGTGCAGGCCATTCGCGAAGTCGGCTATTGTTTGGTAGTCCTTGATGTTCGCCGCGGCCAGGTCATTGATCATGCTGTATGACATGTCCCACGTTATGCCGTTCTGCGTAACCGGCCAAAAAGGGATATAATCAAACGGCTGGCCATTCGCTTTGCGTGGTGTGTAGGTTCCGGCCAACACATACTGCTCTTTCCCGTCTTCGCTTTTTGTGAGTTCATATACATATTGCGTATACTGCGGCGGTATCGGCTCTCCGTCTATCTCCGTTTCCAATTTGAGACATCGCAGGCGTGACACCGGCCGCCGGCGGTCGCCTGCCAGCTCATAATCATTTTCTTGCAGCTTGACATATACTGTCTTTTGGACGTTATTAACTCTTGCCGTCTCCCAATCTATTATCGTTTCCGCCGGGTATACTGCAGCGAAAGGACGGAGATTATTTTTCTCGGCTTCTGCCTGGGTGTACTCCGTTTCTGTCTTAGGATAGTCGACAAGGATCCCGGCTCTGTTCTTGATAATGATTTGGCGTAATAACGCCTTGGCAATCTGTTCGACGTCTTGGCCCGATGCAGTATAATCTCGCGCATAATGTAGGAACGATTCCGGGATTTGTGACGTGGGCTGTTTGGCGAATGCAAGACCGATATAACCGTCGACCGTCCGGCCGGTCGCGCCGTACCAATAAGCTCTTGAGATATAATCGTGATATAACACCGTTTTGTCCGGCTGAGTTTTCATGCCCCGCGGTGCCGGTAGATAGCGCTCGCCTGCTGATCGTATTTTATCCGCTCCGTCCGTCGCATCCTGGTTCCGCATCCAGATATGGTGCCAGTATTCATATTCCGGGTTGGGCGTGTATATTTTCTGCTCTGCCATATCGGTATTTTACTCCGCAAGGTTTGACCTGTCAAATCGCAGTTCGTATCTTCTGCGGCCGCCCTTTGACTAAAAACTGATAACCGGCAGTGATATTGTCCACCGCCTCGTCATGTGTTTTCCCTCGCCCATCAAACCCTGCTATCTGTTTCAGCCATTCTGTATTCCAGGCCCCGCGCATAACATTTACATTGCCGGCGTCGAATATCGGCTGTACAGGAACGGACCGCCGGACTTTGTCTTTTTTGCCCGTGTTAATCGGGTGGACTGTTTTAAATCCCCGCATTTTGGATTTCAGAGTGTCGACTGCGTCCATGTTGTCCAGAGAATTTTCAATCGCTATCAGACTGTCCGCCGGGTCTTTTTTTGCGATTCTGATTATATGCTGGTCCCGTATCGATGCCTTTTCTCGGATATAATAAAAATGTTTGATCCAGAGCGCATATATCGGCTCTTTAATTTCGCTGTTATATCCGATCCTTTGTAAGCCGAGTAATGTACCGCCGGTATAATCCGGGTCGTCCCCGGTGCTCTTCTTGGCCGAATGCGCCAGGTCCCATATTCGAGCGTACGTAATGTCAGGGAACTCCGATTCATCATTGATCCAATTGATATACTCGGTGTTCAAGATGTCGCCACTTTCTGATATCGGGTTGCCATCCAATAGCGCCGCGGCGTGCCGGCCGAGGATGCTGTACTGCTCCCGGTACCATTTATCCGACAACCGTCCCTGATACGTTTTCCCGCGGTACGTATGCGGTCCGGAAAAAAGGTGGTCCCCTCTATATTCGCCCGGCCCGTCATAATCTTTGGCCCGTGCCGGCATGTGGGCTTTTTCAAATACCGGAAATGCCTCCTCATAATCATCTGATTCTGGATTATTGATCGCATCCAACCGTCCGTGAACGTCGTCAGGGTGCCACTGCGTCGCCACAAGTAGCGTTATGCTGACAGGAGCCTTACGGGTCAGGAAGTCGTTCGTGAACGCCTGCCACATACGCTGACGTTGCGTAGAGGACTCTGCGCTCTCCCTGTCTGGACAATAGTCGTCCAATATGCCGAGATGATACCCCTGCCCGGCCAAACCGGACCGTAAACCTTTCGCGAATACACGGCCGGCCGTCCGTCGCCATGTATTGTCGCCGCGTTGCTCGATCTCCCAATCGTCTGCCGCCTTGCGGTCTTTGGATAATCGTAATGTCGGGAACAGCTCTTTATAACGTGCTGAATCGAACAGGTACCGACCGTCTCGGCTGAAGTCTGTTGCCAAACTCGCGCTATGCGATACCGATAAAACCGTCTTGTCTGGAAATAGGCCGATAAAATGCGCCGGCAGATACCGGCTGACAATGTCACTTTTACCGGACCTGTGATGGACTTTAATGGATATGAATGTCGATACCCCATCTTCAAACTTTTGAATTGCATCATCGATTATGTCACATATTCGCTCGGTGTGAAAACCGATGATCAGCGGCTCCGTCGGCCCTTTGGTCCAGGTGTAACGCATGAAGTCAAGATGGCGGTAACGTGCGCTGAAACGTTTTAGGTACTGTTTTTCGCGCTGGTTTATATTCATATTACTTTAAACGCTTTTTGCTGGCCTTGATCGCTTTTCGTTGCGCGGTCATTTTGGCGAACGCTTTGGGGCCAGTATAACACGTGCCGGCACTTCCCCACTTCCAGCCGAGTTTCCCCTCTTTAACGCATCGCATTTTCGGCATCAGTTTCCCCCTACCTCTTTTGAGAATACAAGCTGCGCCGTCCTGATCTCGCCTGTTTTGTCGTTTTTGAATACTGCTTTTTTGAATTGTCCCTGCCGGATTTTTCCGTATACTTCTGCCGAGACATCGATCTTGACCGCAGGCGGGTTGTCAAATACAGCCGGTGAATGTTCTACACCTGGGACAGTTAATCTTTTTATCGCTGCCTGCTCAGCGTTATCAGCGATTCGCTCTGCACGCGCAACCGTTTTGCCATTTTTCAACTGGTCCCGAAACAATTCCCACCATACCATTTTTGATTTGTCCACGTTCGCCCCCCCCCTATTCCTGATTTTCGGCCGTCTCGACTTTCGCCGCCATTTTGAGCAGCTTTTTTCGGTCCGAGACATTTGCCGATAATATATCTTCGTAATGGTCCGTTTCCGGTATCGCCTGATCGTCAGGGCCGTACCCTCGATGTTTGGCCTGCTTATTCAGGAAGTACCGGATCGACATCCCATCCCTGTCTTGGCGTATCTTGGTAAAAAGGACGGTTTCTGTCGCGTCGATCATGGTCTCCCGTTCAGCTCTGGCCGCCCTTGAGGCCTTTTCCGATTTGTCGATCTGTGCCTTGACTGCTGTCCAGCCGATCGGTTTGCCGATGGCCTGCTGCAGTCTGCGCTGTATTACAGACACAACACCGGCTGAGTTCTTGATCGCTTCCAGTAACTGTTTTTGCGGTATTCGGTAGGCCATCATACCCTCGATTTTATTATTTTATGATTTTTTATTGATCGGATAAAGATTCAGCATTCGCAGAATAATTGATATTTTTTCCTTCTTTCCACTTTGAAATTGATAGTAACGATGTCGTTTCTATTGTTTTATTCTTTGTTTCTTATAAGTCCGTGTGTAAAATGCTTTTTCCAGTCAACGGAATGATGTGGACGCCCGAACCTGACGATACTTTTTACATATTGCGGCCATATACTTTCGAGCGATTTTGTTTTTAAAATTTTCTTTTCTTTAGCGTTATTAAGATATAATTCGTCTTGGTTCCCTCCTTTCAATTTGGCTGTTGTAGATACTTTTTTAATTGTCACAACATTCAAGAGGATTGTATTATATTTATTATGTAACGATTGTAGGCATAAATCGACATCTTCATTATATTTTAGCCGCCACCGAAACGGGATATCGTTTGCTATAAGTAACCCAGAATATACATGAGTGTTAAAGGTGAAAGGCTTTACTGTTTCGCGGGTGATAAAACTATCGTAATTATATCCAGCTATTGCGACCCTTTTGTATTTTTTTGTAAATTGTACTAAAACTTCTAATGCTCTTTCTGCTTTAATGCTCCCCATCCGTCTTATCCCCTTCCGGGGTTTTACGAATCCATATATATTGTCATCAAAAAGAAAATGTTTTTTTGCCCCCATCTCTATTGAATGCTCCCAGGCATAATTCCTGGCTGGATAGCTTCCGAGCCCGAGGTTACTGAAAGGCGTGCACAACAAGAATTGCTTCGGAATTGTCTCTTTATATAAATTATATTCTTGCGGCTCAATAACAAGCTTAAAGTCTATATTTTCAGATAGAAAATACTTGGCTGTAATAGGATTTTTATACCGCCCTTTTGAAACAATATAAACTGGATAGTGTGCCACTATAATCTGACACTCCAAACATTTGAGTGATTCCCGGTCTTTTCAAATCCGTATTCATGAAACCATTGTGTTCTGTGTTCTTCATCTTTAAAATAAAAAACAGCCCTTATCTCTTTTTCACCAGGCTCCCAATCTTCTGGCCCATTTCTTTCCCACTCTTCCATTTCATTTATGTTTTCAATTTCTTTGCCTAGAAACTCGAGCCCATAATCTTCCATTATATACGATTCGTCAATCAATTCGAGTTCGCTTATCAGATTGTCAATAATAATCTCAGCTTTTGACCCTGTAGAATTATCTGCTATTCGATACGCAGACTTTGTTTTTTCGCTCATGCCTTTAATTTGAACAACCTCCGGTACTGTCCCCCATTCAAGTTCTTTCATTGCTTGAAGCGTACCGTGGCCACATAACAACACCATGTTTTCGTCAATAACTATTGATGTCTTTACATATCCAAATTGCGACAAACTATTCTTAATATGTACTACATTTTTTTTATGGTTTAGATAATTTTTTTCATAGGGATACATCTCTTTTATTGCCACATTTTGAAGTATTTTTTTTCCATAACTTGCCTTATATATCCGATTTGATTTGTATGCTCCGCGAAACGCTTGGCGTATACGCGATCTTCCCTTTTTCGGCCAGCGATTCGATTTTTCGCGTTACCGCTGCCCGGTGTATTCCGAAATGGTCTGCAAGTTCTTGCTTTGTCGGGGAAATACCTGTCCTGGTTTTGTAGTCCGAAACGTAATCAATAAATACTTGATCTGTAACCGGCTTGGGGCGCCGGCGGGTTGCGGCCTTAATTTCGACCCCGGCCCGGCGCAGCCGCATCAGATATTTATTTAATGTCTCCCGCGAAAATCCGAGGATTTTGGTTATCTCGCGCTGTTTCGCGTACCGGTTGTGCTTTCGGTAGAATGACGCATACGCTTGCGCGACTTTCACTGCTGTTGGGCTTAGCTCCATACTCATATTATGTTTTTTGTGTATTTTTTGTCAAGGGTCAAGATAAAAAATTTTGTTTTCCCGGCAATAATTTAATTCAAATCCAGTGATGTACTTCGTATACGGCCGGTTAATTCGTTTGTGGTATAGTGTCCCCCGGACCCCTCTGTTGTACGCGTTAACAGTCAGCACTTTGGCGATCGCCTTCCTGCCGTATTGTTTCGATATTGTCTCGTAATTGCGCTCCATAATGAGAAGATATATTCGCCGAGCGATATGTGGTTTATAGCAAGCCCATTTGGTAAGGTTCTGCCCGGTCCATCGATTATACGCTGCCAAGCCCCGGTCGTTGATCTGATAACGTCCCCGGTCATAGGTTCCGTCTGTATTCCGGTTCCATATTCTGTCTTTTCCCCTGCTCTCATACCAGATTAACCGTCTTTCGATCCGGCCCGTATACCATGGCTGTTTGACCCGATGTTTGCGTTTCCGCGGTGCGACAAGCGTGCATGGCATTATCAGTAAGATAATTGTTATCTTGAGCATATTTCACCACCGTTTCGTCACCTTTCCGTATCCTGCCGGCATTCTGGCCGCTATTTCGCTGGTTTGCTGGTCCGTTACCACAAGAGATCTCGCTGTCAACTCCAACGGTTTGGGTATTAGAAACGCTTCCGATGGCAACGGCCCGTCATTTTTCATAATGTTATTTTACTCTTTTTTTCCATCTGTTGCAAATGCGTGTCCTGGGTGGTCGATAGCATATAACAGGCCCCTGCGGATCAACTCATTAACCGAAACATGATAATGCTTTGCGTATGCTTTCAGCTGGTCTATCGTTTCGATTTTAAGCCGAAACGTCCTCGCCACCTTTTTCTTTTCATTCTGGCTCATGTTTCCCGCCTTTATCATCACCGGCAATTATCCCCCAGGCCGTTGCTCGCTGCTGATATTTCAAGCCTTGTAAGCCTGTCGCTATGTGCTGCACTGCACTGTCCGGCTCTAAGTTCGATATCGTCGTAACGCAGTCCCGATCTTGGCCTTCATGCGTTATGACAACTGATATCGGGATGCGTTTTGTCGTGTTGAGTTGCGCTTGCACAAATGACTCCATGGCAAGCAACAACTGGTTGCTGTCGCTTTCGGTCATTGCATCCCCCCGGCGCGGTCAGTAATGAAGTTCACCATCCGTTCGATCATGCCATCGATATCACCGGCCGTTTTCCGGCCCGCTTCGGTCGTGCAGCGCGGGTGGTTCTCCCCGTGCCATCTTTTAAGCTGCTCGGCATAATACTGCAGCTTTTTGACGTCTGGGGCCATATCCCGGCGCGCCTGTTCGGCTGCTTCGCGCTGCCGTTCGGCAATCTCCGCGTCCTGCCGTTCTTTTTCTTTTCTCGCTGCGGCGGCGGCCTCGGCCTGTGCCGCTGCGGCTGCTTTTTCTTTCTCGGCCGCTTCTTTTTTTAGCTTTTCATTTTCTTTTCTGATTCGCTCATTTTCTGCAGCCTGTTCTGCAGCCCTCTGTTCCCGTTCCTGCTCTTGACGTTTTTGCTCTTCAATCTCGCGGTTATATGCCGCTGTGGCCATCTCAAGAGTTTGAGCGAACGCTGTTTCCGTCATATCTTCAAGAACATATACAGATGGATCGACATTCACGGCTTCAAGCTGTGCCGCCCGTTTTTCGCGCAAAGCGGTTTTGCGTTCCTGTTCTCTTATCTCTGCGATTTTTTCATAATCGTGCAGCTGTTTTTCAATCGGCTCAATCATGTATTTAATAACATTTGCGATCCCGTCGATTGCTTTACCCTTCCGGGTGATGTCCGCTTTTATTTTTTTCCGCGTGGCCTCGACGGCTGTCCTCACCCGCCGCAATTCAAGCCGCGCTTCCCTCGCCTTTTTGATCCCTTCATAATCGTCTGGATCTGTCACCTCGATGCCGGCCGCACTATCCAGGGCGGTTTTGGCCTCGAAATAATGAGGCGCGAAGCGCTCTTGTAGATCATCTTGCATTTCAAGCGCTCCGGCCTTCTGAATCGGTTCAATCAATTCTTTTGCTGCTGTTTTTGCTGTTTTTTCCATTTGGTTTTTCTCCTTTTTATTTTATAGCCGTCCAATTGATTTATATTTTTGGCCCGTAAAAATTATGTGGTCCAAAAACTGGACCCCCATAATTTCGGCAGCCTTTTGGATCTGTTCCGTTAACTTCCGGTCATGGCTGGACGGTTCAACGTCTCCCGACGGGTGGTTATGCGCCACAATAAACGCGGTCGCCCCTGTCTGTAACAGGGACCGGAAAATGTCACGGCACGCAACAAGGGCCATGTCTCCGGTACCGATAAATAAAATTTCCTTTTTCAGGACACGCTTTTTAGTGTCCAGGGCAATGAGTAAGAATTTTTCCTGCGGCCCCTGGTCCTCGCGGACCATCTCAAAAACGTCATCGGGGGTATATAAGGCGTCCCCCGACGGTTCTGCAATCTTGTATATTTTTCGCTCTACTGTGTACTCCATTTCAAATATCCTTAATGGTCGCCTGAATTGAATTTTGAAAACGGCCGTATTTTCAGGATATCATCACGATGGAAAAATGTGTCATATGCTGTTTCATTTCCCATGCGCGGTTTTTCGCCGGAATACCGAACCCTTGTACTACCTAGAAGCTCCTCACGTGTAATAAGATCAATCACTTGATAAGTGCACCCGCTGAACGCTAGGCCATGAGCTTTAACCACCACCCCCTCGCACAATAAATCTTGTGCTTCACTTGGGGTTATCCACCCCGCTTTTTCGGCTTCTGTACGGTTTTTATATGTTCTCATAATGTTTTCTCCCCGGCCCCGTGAGGCCTTTTTTGTTTCGGGGTTGTCCCCCGTTGTTAATTATAATTTACTATATTTTTGATA
>CAZXCK010000063.1:0-23893 GCA_964639225.1 uncultured Anaerolineaceae bacterium
TGGTATTCGATGACGACCGCGCCGACGATGTCGCCGAGGAAGAGATTCCTGTGTGGCTGGCCGATATGCAGCCCAAAGATGGAGAGGACGCGCCCTGGTTCGCCGAAACTCAGGAAACCGAGTCATTCGACGAGGAAGAACCGGCTGCCGCTGCTGAAGAAGATGCCGAGCACGACCTGCAGGATTTCTCGTTTGCTACCGAGGAATCCAGCGACTGGCCCGCTGGCGACCAGATGGCCGCTGCGGCCTTCGCATCGCAGGCCGCTGACAGCGATGACGAACCAATCGACTGGACTGGCGAGGCTTATCCCACCGGCGAGGTCGCCGAAGACAGCGCCCAGCCCGGTACTGACGATATACCGGAACAGGAGGAATGGTTCGCCGATGCCGCCGATGCCAGCCTGCTGGAAGCTGACGAGGCTTTTACCCCGCACGAGCAGGGGCCGGTTATGGACGAACCAACCGAGGACTGGATGCTGGCCAGCGCCCAGATGGCCGAAGATGCCGGATCGGACGCGGACGATGAATTCGCGGAAGTCGAAGCCCAGTTCGACGATGAGTTCGACGCTTTCCAGCAGGATGAGCCGTTCGCGGCCAGCGCCGAACCCCTCGAATTTGAGCCGATGGACACCTTCGACGACGGCGACGAAGAGACCACGCCCACCCCGGCCAGTAATGCGCCGGACTGGCTCAACGCGATGGTCCCCGGCCTGGATGTCGATTACGAAGCCGAAGAGGATGCCCAGGTCGAAGAAGCCTTCGACGAGCTGCCAGCCCAGCCGCAATCAGCAGAGACAGCCCCCTCGGCGCGCACCAGCGGCGAATTTGGCTGGCTGACCGAGATTGTGGACGAGGAGTTCAACGCACCGCCGGAGAATCTGCCGCCCACACCGCCGCCACCCGCCGCCGCGCCCAGTAAACCGCGCTTCAGCTTCAGCCGGCCACCCGCCTGGCTGCGCAAACTGCGCGGCGAAGCGCCAGCGGAAACCGCCAGCACGGCAGCGGACGACGAGCCAATCGGCGAGGACTTACCAGACTGGCTGGAATTCGACGACGATGATGATTTTGAGGCCGATGCGGGCAGACGGTAGACACAGTGTCGCCGGTAAGCCACCGGCAGACTTGAAAGGTATAGAGCATGCCACCTTCCGATAACAACCCAGATTTCGACGCGATGTCGCCGGAAGAGCTGATGGCCTGGATGGAAACGCTGGCCGAGCGCCAGGGCGCGACCGAGGGCTTCACCACCGAACAGCGCATGGATATCGAGGAGGTGGACCCCTCCACCGTGCAGGATACCGGCCCCGGTTACATCCCCTACGGTATGACCGAAGAGGACTGGGCTAAAAAGCAGGCCGAAGAAGCCGAGCGCAAGGCTGCCCAGCGCGCGGCGCGAGCACCAGAACCGCCTCCGCCGCAGCCCCCGGCAGAGCCGGAGCCGCCAGCGCCGCAGCAGCCGGCTGCTGCCAGTCAGCAGGGGGGCGTCCCCGATATGGATGCCATGTCGCCGGAAGAGCTGACCGCCTGGCTGGAGACCCTCGCCGAGCGCCAGGGCGCGACCGAGGGCTTCACCACCGAACAGCGCATGGATATCGAGGAGGTGGACCCCTCCACCGTGCAGGATACCGGCCCCGGTTACATCCCCTACGGCATGACCGAAGAAGACTGGGCTAAAAAGCAGGCCGAAGAAGCCGAGCGCAAGGCCGCCCAGCGCGCGGCGCGAACACCAGAACCACCTCCGCCGCAGCCTCCGGCAGAGCCTCAGCCGGAACCGCCAGCGCCGCAGCCCGAACCCGCCGCGCCCGACACTGGCGGCCTGGACTGGCTGGAAAGCCTGAGCGCTGGCACCGCCGATGACATCGAGGCACTGGACCTCTCCAGCCTGGGCGATGATATCCAGTCGCTGGACCTGGGCGCATTCGACAGCGGCGAGGCCGACCCCATGAAGTGGCTCGACAGCCTGGTGGAAGATCAGGGCGACGCCTTTGACCTGAGCCAGGCGCTCGATGAAGCTGACGACGAGGGCGGCGACCTGCCCGATGAGCTGCCTATCGACCTGGGCGACGCGGTCGCCAGCAGCGCCGGTGACGAAGCCGAGGACCCGCTCGAATGGCTGGAAAGCCTGGCGCGCCGTCAGGGCACCCACGACGACGAACTGACCACCGCCGCCAGCCTGGACGTGCCCGACGCCGACACTGGACCGGCAGCTTCTTACCAGGATTACACCTTCGAAGAGGACGACGTCGCCGTGCCGCCCAGCCCGGTCGATGCCCTGGACCAGCCCGACACGGTCGATCCCGATGACCCGGTGGCCTGGCTCGAATCGCTGGCCGCCGCCCAGCAGGGCCATACCGGCGATTCCTTCGCGCTGGATGATGACGACGACTACACATTCGACGAACTCGACGAAGATGCCGAGGAAGACTCCGAGGCCATCGTTGACCGGCTTAACCAGGGCATCAGCGACCCGGACGACATCCGGGGCTGGATGGACAATCTGCTGGAACAGGGCGCGCAGCGCAGCGACGTCCCCGACTACCTCGAAGACGAAGAAGACGAGGACGCCATCCAGGCCGAACTCCCGGACTGGCTGCTGGAGCAGGTAGGCGCGCCGCCCGACCTCGACGCGCAGGACGCCGCGCCGGACGATGTCACCGCACAGGAACCCGAAGCGGACACCTTCGACCTGGAAGCTGCTGCCGCCGGGGCCGACCCCGACAACATCCCCGACTGGCTGCTGGAAACGGTCGAAGACCTGACCGAAACCGAAGATGATGACATCTTCGACGACGAGACCACTGTTGTCGCCACGCAGCCGGTGACTGTCCCTGCCATCGGCGAGGACGACGCCATCGACCTGACTGACCCCTGGGCCGAGGCTTTCGAACTGGAACGCGCCGGAGTCACCGACCTGGACAACATGCCGGAATGGTACGCCGAAGAAATGCGCGCCGAACAGGTCGCCAGCAGCGATCTCCCCGCCGCCGACCTGGCCGAGGAAACGCTGCCCGCTGGCGAACCGCAGGCCGTCCCCGCCTGGATGGGTGTGGCCGGTACCGTCCTGGAGGACGACGCCGGGGACTTTATCGAGGATGAAATCGCAGCCGACGTCGAAGCGCAGCCCGAAGACGAGCCGCTGCCGGACTGGCTGCGCGAAGAGGTCGAGCAGGACGCGGGCTTCGCTGAGGGTGACGAACTGCCGGACTGGCTCAGAGAGGCTGGCATCGAAGACCCCGACGCCGTGCCCGACTGGCTGTTTGAAACCATCGACGCGGACGAAACTGCCACGCCGGAGCCGGTCGAGGCTGAGATGCAGGCCGCGCCAGCCCCGCCCGCTGAGACGATCATCGCGCCGCAGCCACAGCAGCCAGCGGCGCAGGCCGGTGATGCCCTGGAGACGCTCCAGCGCGCCCGCGAGAAGGTCAGCCAGCACGACGTCGAAGGCAGCCTGGACGACTACGAAGCCGTCATCCGCGTGAGCACGCAGCTCGCCGAGGTCGTCGAGGACCTGACCGCGCTGACCAGACAGGACGAACACCGCAGCAATCCGGCGGTGTATCGCGTGCTGGGCGACGGTCTGATGCGCATGGGTCGCCTGCAGGACGCCCTGGACACTTACCGCCGGGCGCTGAATCTGCTATAATCGCTGGCGGTGGTCGCTCACAGTGGCCGCCGCCAGGACAAGCGATACCACACAAACGGGTCGAACGGCCCGTTTATGTTGTCCACATCATGCAGCTTTCTGACTATCGAGGGAGGTCTAACTTGGAACGCACACTGATTATCGTCAAGCCGGACGCCGTCCAGCGCGGCCTGACCGGCGAGATCATCCGCCGCTTCGAAGCGCGCGGCCTGCGCATCATCGGCATGAAGTTCATGAATGTCTCGCGCGAGCTGGCCGAGAAGCACTACGACATCCACCGCGAGCGCCCCTTCTTCGCCGACCTGGTGAACTACATCACCTCGTCGCCGGTGGTGGTGATGGCGCTGGAAGGCACCGGAGCCATAGCCGCCGCCCGCATGACCATCGGCGAGACCAAGCCCGCCGAGTCCAGCCCCGGCACCATTCGCGGCGACTTCGGCCTGGAAATTGGCCGTAACCTGGTGCACGGCTCCGACACCGTGGAGAACGGCGAGATCGAGATTGCCAACTTCTTCACCGACGCCGAGCTGATAAGCTGGCCCCGCGACACCGACCGCTGGATTTTTGAATAAGCCATAAACCAGACAACCGCCAGAGTCCACAGCCAGCGCGCTGGCCGGGTACTGGCGGTTGTCTGCTGCTGTCTGTTCAGAAACCGGCTACTGGATGCTCAACAGCACGTTGGATTCCGCGCTCCACAGCCCTTCGAGGTCGTAATACTGGCGCACATCCTCAAGGAACAGATGCACAATCACCGAGCTGTAGTCCATCAGCACCCAGCCGCTCTCGGCGGTGCCTTCGGTGGAAAACGGCAGCATGTCGTTGTACTGCTCTTTGACCGCTGTCCTGACGTAATCCGCTAACGCTCTCAACTGACGGTCACTGGTCCCGGTGCAGATCACGAAGAAATCGGCCATCACCACGTCGGGACGCAGGTCCAGCAGGACGATGTCGCCCGCCTTCTTGTCCTCGACCACATCCACAATAAACCGGGCAAGTTCTAACGAATCCAGAGGTCACACTCCTTGTCCACTGACGATAACCAACCATCTGATGAGTCCATTGTAGCACAGATTGACGCGGGGCAGGCCAGCGCAAAATCCCGCCAGCATCACCAGTTCGCTGGCAGGTTGCGATACGGCAGGTAACGCTCGATCCATTCCTGATCGTCGGCGTGGACGAACGACTCGGCCTTTTCGACCAGGTCGCGGTTGCCGATGATAAGCGGTGTGCGCTGGTGGATGTCGTGCGGCTGGATATCCAGGATGGAGCCGTAGCCGTCCGAAGCGTAACCGCCGGCCTGCTCCGCCAGGAAGGCCAGCGCCTGCGCCTCGACCATCAGGCGCAGCTTGCCGTAGGGCTGGGCCGGGTCTTCGAGGTCGCCGGGATACAGGAACACGCCGCCACGCAGCAGATTCCGGTGGAAGTCGGCCACCAGTGAGCCGGTATAACGATGCCCCACCGGCTTTCCCCCTTCGCCATACAGCCCCTGCAGCCATTTGACATAACGACGCACGCCCGGCGTCCAGTATTTCTCGCGCCCGTGATTGACGCTGTAGTAGGGCGCGCTGTCTGGAACGCGAATGTTGGGGTGGCTGAGCAGGAACTCGCCCACACTGTTATCCAGCGTGAAGCCGTGTACGCCCTGGCCCACACTGTAGACCATCATCGTGCTGGAACCGTAGATCACATAACCGGCTGCCGCCAGCTCCCGACCGGGCTGTAATGCGTCCTGGACGCTGCCGCGCTCGCCGTCGCTCACCTTGCGGAAAATCGAGAAGATGGTGCCGATGGAGATGTTGACGTCGATGTTGGATGAGCCATCCAGCGGATCGTACAGCAGCACGTAGCGCCCGGCCCCATGATGCGCCGGGATGTGCCGGATGTCCTCGTGCTCTTCGGAGACCATCAGGCACAGCCGCCCGGTGTGGTCGTTCATGCGGAAGATGATGTCATCGGCGAACATATCCAGCTTCTGCTGGCGCTCGCCGAAGACGTTGCGCCCTTCTGCCGCGCCCAGAATATCGGCCAGCCCGGCGCGACTCGTCTCGTGCGAGATAATCTTGGCGGCCAGGGCGATGTCGTACAGCAGCCCGGTAAAGACACCGGTCGCCCCCGGATGCTGTTTCTGCTGATCGAGGATATGGCGCTCAATGGTCACAATTTTTGACGTGCTCATGGGGTATGGTCTCCGGATTAAGAATACTATTTGCTCAGATAACCGCGAGACCCAACTCTACCCGCTAAACGGGCCAATTTCAACGGGGCTTGAATCCGCCACCGCCCATCGTAGTAGGGGCGTGCTACAGCGCGCCCGATGTGCTACAGCGCGCCCGATGGGCTACACAGCGCGGCCCGATGGGCTACAGCGCGCCTGGGGTGGTGGCCGGACGTTGCTGGTAGGTGATGGGCAGCGAAAAACTGAAGCGGCTGCCCCGTCCGGGTTCGCTCTCCACCCAGATGCGACCCCCGTGCTGCTCGACAATTGACTTGGCGATAGCCAGACCCAGCCCGGTCCCCTCGACGCTGGTGCGCTCGGTGCCAGGGACGCGGTAGAAGCGGTCGAACAGGTGCGGCAGATCACTCTGACGGATGCCGGGGCCGCTGTCCTGGACGTGGATGATGATCTGGTCCTCGCTGCGCTGCGCCAGCAGCAGAATTTCGCCGCCCGGCTGCGTGTATTTGATGGCGTTGGACAGCAGATTGTCGATGACGCGCTGAATCTGGCGCGGGTCGAACGTCACCAGCACGTTGCCCATCTCGATCATCAGCCTCAGGCGAATCTGCCGGTCGTGGGCCGAAAGCTCGAACTCGCGCACCATCCGGTGCAGAAAAGGGTGAATGGGACGTGTCTCGCACACCAGCGTGGTCTCGCTGCTGAGACGCGCCATATTGAGCAGATCGTTGATAAGATCGCGCATCTGCTCCACATTGGCGTCGATGCGGTCCAGGTAGGTGAGGGCCAGCTTGGGGTCCTGGATGCCGTGCCGCCGCAGCAGTTGCGCCGACAGACTGATGCTGCTGAGTGGGTTCTTCAGGTCGTGCGAGGTGGTGCTCATCAGCTCGTCTTTCATACGAGACAGCTTCTCGAAGTACTCGCGCTCCTGCTCGCGCAGCGCCTCCAGTTGGGCGCTCTGCTGCTGGTACTTGAGCGCCTCGCGACGCGCATTCTCCGCCTGGTAGCGAACCTCCAGGCTGCGCATTTTGTCGTGGCTGCGCTCGTTTATCATGTCCTCGCGGGCTTTGTGGAACGCTTCAAAATGCTCCAGCGCCTGCGCGAAGTCGCCGCGTGCCTTGTGGATGCGCGCCAGCGCCTCGTTGCATTCGGCGATAGGGCGCGGCTCGCGGTGGAGCCGGGCCAGCCGCAGTGCCTCCTGCAGATAGCTGATCGCCTGCTGGTAATCCCGCTGCTTTTCGTAGGTCTGGCCGATGGATTGCAGATTGTGCGTAGCATTGGAGACCAGCCCCAGGTGATGGTTGATCTGCCAGGCTTCCTGCATGTAGGCCAGCGCCTCGCGATACTCACCCATGAGCGCCAGCGTCTCGCCGATGCCGCCCAGCGCCAGCGCCTGCCCGGCGCGGTCGTGAATGTCACGGAAAATGTCCAGGCTCAGCGTGTCGTATTCCAGGGCTTCCGGGTAGCGGTGCAGTTCCGCGTAATAGGTGCTGATGTTGTGCAGCAGCACAGCCTCGCCGTAGCGATTGCCGATCTCGCGGTCGATTTGCAGACTCTGGTCGAAGTAATGCAGGGCGCGCTGCGTTTCGCCGGCGCTGGCGTAAGCTACACCGATATGGTTGTAGGCTTCCGCTTCGCCAAAACGATCGTTCACCTGCTGGTAGAGGCGCAGCTCTTCAAAGAGGTCGGTCACGGCGACATCGTAGCGCCCCAACCGGGTGTAGGTGATACCGATGACACTCAACGCTCGCGCCAGCCCGCGCTGGTAGTTAAGTTCCTGGCACAAACTCCGCGCTTCCTGGGCTTTGCCCAGCGCCAGGTCGTGCTGGGCGCGCCGCAGATGCAGGCGCGCCATCGCCAACAGGCTGTCGGCCACCCCGCGCTGGTAGGGTGTCTCGGCATATTCTCCGGAATAGCACAGGCGAAAAGCCTCTTCGGCCAGCGTCATACCGCGCTCGATATCGCGTCGGTGCAAGGCCCAGGCCAGCGCATTCATACAGTCGATACGTTCCTGGCGTGTGGAGGCGGTGGCGAGTCGGTTCTCTAGTGATTGAATATCTTCCAGGGTCATGATGGCCACACTACGGCGAGAATAGACATGCACTAAATCGAGCCAGATGCAAAACTCGCACCTGACCCGGACTGGCAACTCAATGACTTTAATAGCAGATATACATTTTACATAGCATAACATGAGTAAGATTCAAACGCGAATCCAACCAGAGGAATTTACGATTTGTCCAAATAAAAACTCGCCCGCGTGGCAGCGGACGAGTTCACGGTATCGTCTGGTCAGTCGGAATGAGAGGCCGGTTTAAGGGTATCAGTGCCGGTATGGCAGCCGGCGCTGCGTCCTGCCTGGTTTTATTACTATTCTTCTTCGCGGTACATGGGCACCGGGAAATCGACGAAGTACGCCCAGCCCTCACGAGCCATCAGCGTGCGCTGCTCTTCGTCAAGTGTCATCATGACTTCGTGGCCATGACTGTGCATCTCGATGGTCAGCAGCTCGCTGCCGTCGTCTTCGATCTCTTCGAAGCAGCGGCGCTCATAACCCATCGGCTCCATCAGGAACTTGCCAAAACAACGTTCGCAAAAAGCCAGTGTGGCGGGGCAGTGGTCCCGATTGATCTTGACTCGCATGACAGCCTCTCCTGCTACAACTTGCATCTAGAATTATATTGCCACGAAGTCAATTGAGGCTGTAGTAGATAATGTCATCTCATAATAATGACAGGCCTGCGCAAAAAAGGGCACATTATCATAATGTGCCCTGTCACAGCATACACGGCGGCCCTAACCGGTGCGCGGAAACATGTGTTTACTCGTCGTCTGGCGGGATGGCCGGGCGGCGGAACTGGCCGGTATCGGTGGGCGGCACGACAGGCATGGAGCCAGTGGTGCGCCGTTTGAACTGGCCGGTATCCGTCATCATGGTGGGCTGGGTCCGCTGGCGGAAGAACAGCGCGTAGATCAGCACACCCAGCAGCAGCATGAGGATCACCGCCGCGCCCCCGCCCAGCACCGACACCACCACCCGCATGATGGCTTCGTCTCGGTCGATTTCGGTGTCGCTGGTGGTGCTGGTGGCGGCGCTGTCATCGCCTGTAGAACGCTGGCCGGCGAACTCGAACACGGTTGGCAGGCCGCTGCCAGTGATGGTGACGGTCATGTTGTCACCGGCGGTAGCGGTGAAATCGGCGCTGGTGACATTCATGGTGTACTGGCCGGGGGCCAGGTTCTGAAAGCAGATGACACCCTGCGCGCCGGTGGGCGAGTCATCCAGCAGCGCGCTGGCGATGATAGCGCCCTGGTCGTCCAGCAGTTCCGCGCCCACCCCGCGCGTAATGAGCGGCTCGCCGGGGTCGCGCTGGCCGTTGCCGTTGCGATCCTCGAAGGCGCGCATGCAGAACTGACCGTCGTCTTCCTGGGCGACGGCAGGAACCGCCCAGGCGACACAGGCCGCCGTCAAAACCAGGATTATCGCCAATCGTCGCAGCGTCATCATGCCTCAGTCCTCTGTATGTTGTTAGCTCCGGCGCAGCAGCAGCGACACGCCCAGCCCGCCGACCAGCGTCACGCCAGCCAGTGCGAACACAATCAGGCCGATGTTCTGCAGCAGATCGCTGCTGTCATCGTCGTCATCGACTGCTGGCTCATCTTCAGTCAGGTCTTCGATTTCAACGTCTGAGGGTGGCGGGGGCAGGGCTTCCACGCCAGCCGCCGCGCCGAAATTCACATTGAGCGTAGAGCCGGTCTGCAGGCGCAGCCGGAGCTGGTCGGGCGTGGTCAGGCCGTAACCGCTGGGCGCGGTGGCCACCGCCGTGTAATCGCCGGCTTCCAGGTCTTCGATGCAGTAGGCATCGCCGTCGTCAGCCGTGACGATGGCTTCCAGCGTTTCGCCGTCACGCACCAGGCTGATGGTGCCGCCAGCCAGCGGCGGATCCGCCGCTTCGCGCACGCGGTTCTGGTTGGTGTCCTCGAACATGAACAAACACACCGCCGATACCCGCGAGGCCGGGTCCAGCGCGTCGCTGCTGCTGGCCATGGCTACCGGGGCCGGTGGAGCCGCAGTAGGCGGCACTGCGGGTTCGGCTGGCTCCGGCTGCGCGGAGTCCTCATCGTCTGCTGGTTCGCTGGCGGGATCGTCACCGCTAGCGGGTTCGTCCGCCGCTTCAGAGTCTCCGTTCGTGGAGTCATCGGTATCCGGTTCATCCGCCGCTTCAGAGTCTCCGTTCGTGGAGTCATCGGTATCCGGTTCGTCCGCTGGTTCCTCGGAGTCGCCGTCATCCGCTGCTGCTTCCGCGCCAGCGCCGCCAGCCTCGCGGATAATCAGCCGCTGGCCCACCTGCAAAATGCGACCATCACTCAGATTGTTAAGTTCCAGAATGTCCGATCTGGGTACGCCGTAAGCAACGGCGATAGCGAACAGCGTATGGCCTTCCTGCACGGTGTGGACGATGGAGCCGTCATCCTGAGGGGGCTGCGGCTGCACAAACGAAGCGACCGGCGGTGGCGGCGGCACCGGGGTGTTGGCCGGGTCGCTGCCTTCGCCGTTATCGGAGTCCGCGCCAGGGACCG
Source organism: uncultured Anaerolineaceae bacterium (assembly GCA_964639225.1). GTDB lineage: Bacteria > Chloroflexota > Anaerolineae > Aggregatilineales > Phototrophicaceae > CAZXCK01. The sequence goes on from CAZXCK010000063.1 coordinate 10,401, forward strand.
AGCCGCCCTCGCCGCCCACGACCAGCGAAGCGTCGTCCCAGTAGACGCCGTTGGGGTTGCTGGGATACTGCTGCGTGGCGTACAGGAAAATCGTCACCGACGTGCCGGTAGCGGTGGCGCTGGCGGTGAGCTGCGTAAACGCATTGACCGTGTTCGTCGCCCAGCCAGACCACACCACGCTGCTGTCAAACGGGTTGGTCCCGCCGCCAGGGTGAATACCGACGCGGGCGCGGGCGTTAGGTCCGGCATCCAGATTCAGGTTCATGCGCACCCAGGCGCTGCCAACAACGTTAGCGCCTTCGGGCACGCTCACCGTCTGGTAGATAGCGGCGGTGAAGGTGGCGTCGCCCCGGTCGAGGTTCATCGAGCGTCCGCCGGACCGTACAAAGCCGCTGCCCATGTGCGGGAAGCCGTTGGGCAGGCGGTTCTCCCAGCTTTCACTGCGCGAAGGGTTGTACCAGCCGCTCCAGCCGGGCGGCGCGTTGAACGTCGTGTTGCCGTCACCGTCGTCGGTGCCGACGGCGACCTGCTGCCAGCCGGATTCCTGTTCAAAGCCGGGGTTTGTTAACAGATTTTCCTGCGCATGCGCCTGTGGCATATGAATACCAGCAACCAGCGATGCGAACAGCAGCATGATGACTGTGAGCAGCCTTTTATCAGGCATGGGGCACTTTCCACTCTACAACTGAACTGAACGGCCAGAATCGATTTTCTCACGCAGATCACAACCGATTTCAGCCAGGATTAAGGCAGGATTATAACATGAGCGGGGTAAAGGGTGTCAACGGTGACGGCGGGCGCGTAGGGTGAACGTCGCTCGCTGGCGCGCCCGCCGCCGTCGCTGGTGGAAAATCCTAGTCGGCGTCCGGGGCCAGAGGCCGCCACACCGGGAACAGGTCGTCATGGTCGCCATCGGTGATGCGCCGCACGTTGCTCCCGTCGGCGTCCATCACGTAGATGTTCCAGCGGCCCTCTTCGTTGGAGATATAAGCGATCTGCTGGCCGTCGGCACTGTGGGCGGCGCCGCCGCTGAACACATCGTCCGGGCCGAAGCGGCGCTGGTCGCTGCCGTCCGGGTTCATCAGGAACAGGTCGAGCTGGCCGGTGGTCAGCGAGACATCACGCTCGGAGACGAACAGCAGCGTCTCGCCGTCCAGCGACCACACCGGGCGCAGATCGTTGCCGGTCGAGTCCGTGAGCTGCTGCATGTTCTCGCCGTCAGGGTCGATGGCGTAGATGTTCTCGACGCCGTCGCGGTCACTGCTGAAGGTGATGCGCGTGCCGTCCGGCGACCACGACAGGAACCAGTCCCGGCCCGGATGGCTGGTCAGGCGGCGCTGGTCGCTGCCGTCAGCACCGGCGACATAAATCTCCAGGTTGAGGTCGCGCAGTGAGGCCCAGCCCAGGCGCTGCCGGTCCGGACTCCAGGCGGGGTCCCAGTCCAGCCGCCCGGCCAGAAACACCGACATCACCGCCTCGGTGATGCCCAGCGTGCGCAGCTCGGAGCCGTCCGGGCGCACCTGCCCCGGCCCCATCTCGCCGGCGCGGCTGGTGAGAAAGTTGAGCATATCACCGCTGAAGGACCAGCTTGGGAAATAATCGTGGACGTCGTCGCCAGGGATCGTCAGGCTGACGATCTGGCCCTGGGCGTCGATCAGGTACAGTTCCCATTTGCCGCTGCGATTGGACATAAAGGCCAGTTCGCCGCTGGGTGTGCCAGCCGGTATAGGATTCCCCTGCATCTGCTGCCAGACAAAAAAGCCGCCCAGCGCCAGCAGAGCCGCCAGCGCCAGCCCGCCCACAATCAGCAGTCCACGTTTGCTCATAACAAGTCCCCTCGAATCTGATTCCCCGATGTTTTAATGAAACACAAACGCCTTAGAAGCGTCGCGCGGGCGAATAAACGCTCCATGAGAAAGCCACTACACTGGCAGGGAACACACACAAACGTAAGTTGTCCCATTCACGCAGTTGATGGGACCCCGAAGGTCATAAAAGGTCCATAAGGGGCGATCTGTAGCTGTTTTAACGATATTCTAACCTCAGCGTAGGCTGCGCGTGGGATGTGAAGCGCCGGGGAGTCATCCAGCGCGAATTATTCTGTCGTACAATTAAAATAACCACACTAACAGAAGTTTGTATCACATCGAAGTTCACACGAAGGAGACGGCGACATGAAACGCCTCGTATTTGTCTTAGCACTGATTAGCATCATGTTTTCCGGGGTGGCGATTTTCCAGGTCAGGGCACAGACCGGGGCGACAGCCGTTGTAACCGCGTATTTCCTCAACGTGCGCGACTACCCGGACCCCGACGCCGGGCAGGTCATCGCCCGCATCGAGCGCGGCCAGGTCTATAACGTCATGGCGCGCAGCAGCTTCAACAACTGGTGGCAGCTTCAACTGCTCGACGGGCGTCTGGGCTGGGTGAACGGAGTCTACATCGCCGTTTATAACGCGCATCTGGTGCCGACCATCAACCCCGGCCAGCCGCCGATCCACGCGCCAGCCCAGGGCACAGTGACCACCGGACGCCTCAACGTGCGCGACATTCCCAACCCGTACACCGGCGCCATCATCCACACCGTCAGCAACGGCGACGTGTTCCCGGTCATCGGGCGCAACGCCAACAGCAGTTGGTGGCAGCTCCGCCTGACGGATGGCCGCACCGGCTGGGTGAATGGCCGCTACCTGAGCGTGTCGAACCCGGCGGCGGTCCCACAGACCGACACAACCGTTCCCACGCCGCCAGTCCAGCCGCCAGCGGCCACCGGCACGGTGACGGCATGGTTCCTCAACGTGCGCACCTACCCCGACCCGAACATCGGCCAGATCATCGGCGTCATCGGGCGCGACGAGCAGTACCCGGTCATCGGGCGCACGCCGACCATGAGCTGGTGGCAGATTCGCCTGACGGATGGCCGCGCCGGCTGGGTGTCTGACCGCTACCTGAGCGTGGTGAACTACCAGACCGTGCCGGTCGTCACGCCCGACGGCTCTGTCGTCCCGCCGCCGGTGGTGGCCACTGGCACCGTGACGACGTTCTTCCTCAACGTGCGCACGCTGCCCAATCCGTTTACCGGGCAGGCTTTTGAGGTGGTCAGCATGGGGCAGGTGCTGCCGGTCATCGGACGCCTTGCAGATAACAGTTGGTGGCAGGTTCGCCTGCCGGATGGCCGCACCGGCTGGGTTTGGGGCTTCTACCTGAACGTGACCAACGGCAATTCAGTGCCGGTTACGCTGTAATATCCTCGCGCCGCGCTTCACAGCTTCGCCGTCAAACAGGCCCGGACGAGGAGTGTCCGGGCTTTTCGTGCGCAGGCCAGGCGAGTAAGATAAGCGCGGCGGGCATCCCATGCGGGCTGCTCGCCGCCTGACCGCGCAAGAGAAAGCAGATGATCGCCGTGCAAAGCTGGAAAACGCTGTCCAAACGTCTCGTCCTGGACCGGGGCCGGTTCCTCAAAGTCGAGGATCACACCGTCGAACTGCCGTCCGGCCAGATCATCCCGGACTGGACATGGGTCGTCACGCCGGATTTCGTCAACGTGGTGCTGGTCACAGAGGACCAGCGCGTGGTGTGCTTTCGCCAGACGAAATACGCCGCCCAGGGTGTGACGCTGGCGGCCATCGGCGGTTACATCGAACCGGGCGAGGATCCGCTGCTGGCGGCGCAGCGCGAGACGCTCGAAGAGACGGGCTACGAGGCGGGCGACTGGTCGAAGCTGGGCTGCTTCGCCGTCGATGGCAACCGGGGCGCTGGCCTGGCCTACTCGTACCTGGCGACCGGGGCGCGCCGCGTCACCCAGCGCAACGCCGACGATCTCGAAGAGCAGGAAATGATTCTGCTGACGCTGGATGAACTCCAGGCGGCGCTGCTGCGCGGCGAGTTCAAGGTGCTGCCCTGGGTGGCGGCCCTGTCGCTGGCGCTGCTGCGCCTGCAGGATTCCTAAGCCCGCAGCGACACGCTGCTGGCTCGGCAGAATCCAAACGGCGCAGACCATCCTTGACGATCTGCGCCGGGAACAAATATCCTGATTGCGCTGCGGCGGTCCGTCAGCGGACCGGAGCCGCGTTCAGATCGCCTTCGATAATGTCAACATAAGGCGCATAGACCCAGCCGGGCGTGTTTTTCCAGATCACCTGGAACCAGTTGTTATCCCCGGTTCGGCCCACCACCGGCAGGAATGCGCCCCAGTCGATGCGCCCGATCTGCCGTGAGGCGACATTGGGCGCTTCGCGCAGGCGCAGGCCAGCAGTCGCCTGGCCGCGCACGCCGACATCGGGGAAACCGGCCAGCCCCAGCACGACATTTCCGCTGACAACCGGCGCGTTGAACTCGTTGCCGTTGATGAACAGGTAATGGCCCCAGGCCCAACCCTGCTTGCCCGACAGTTGCAGCAGGAACCAGCGCGCGCTCTGGTCGCGGCCTACGACGGCGTAAGTCTGGCCGCGCAGGATGCGGTCGATGCGGTTGCCGCCCAGCGTCGGCGCGTCACGCACGTTGAGCACCGCCGCCTGGATGACGGTGGCCGTCAGCGCGCCGGGTGGAATGGGCGGCAGCGGCGTCAGCGTGGGCAGCGGTGTGGTCGTCGGCTCAATGATGGCGGTCGGCTGTATCGGCTGGCTCGGATCGCCTGTTGTGCCCCCCAGCGACCACTGCACCTGCAAAATGGCCGGCCCGGTGAACTCGACAAACTCGACACGGATGGCGATCAGACCGCCAGCCCACACAATCGGCACCTGAACCGGCGCGGTCGGGTTGGGCGTGGTGATGTTGATGACCTCGGTGCCATTGAGCGTGAGGCGGGCGCGGTCGTCGGCCACGACGCTGAAGTTATACGTACCGGCGGCCAGGTTCTGCGTCGAGGTGAACACGGCGGAGAAGTTGTCCGCCGGGACGCCAGGCAGCGGCACCCCGTTGGCGTCGGTGGGCGCGCCCGGCCAGTTGATGTTGAGCGCCGGGTAGATGGGCGCGACGTTGGGAATGGGATTGGTGAAATCGGTCGAGTTGAAGAACTGCGAATTCCAGGGCGATGTCCCGAAGGTCTGCGCCTGAACAGCGTCCGGCTGGTTGGCGATCAGGCCACCAGCCGCCGCCACCGCCACCATCAGCACGGCAAAAAAGATCAGTCGTCTGGTCATGATTCGGCTCCCTGCAACACGGCGTCCAGCGCCTGTCGTGTGTGTCGTGCTTTTAAGTATACAGCGGACCGCAGAATCGCGCAGAAAAAGCTTTTCGCGCCGTATGGCAATCGTCGGATTTTTGCTTACCCCTGCGCCAGACCTTCCTCGGCGCGGAACTGGCTCATGTACAGCTCGTAGTAAGCGCCGTGCTGCGCCAGCAGATCATCGTGCGTGCCGCGCTCGACGATCTCGCCATCGACGATCATCAGCACCTGGTCGGCATCGCGGATGGTGCTCAGGCGGTGGGCGATGACGAAGCTGGTACGGCCTTCCAGCAGCGTCTGGAACGCCCGCTGGATGACGCGCTCGGTGCGCGTATCGACGCTGGACGTGGCCTCGTCCAGGATGAGAATGCCGGGGTTCATCAGCGCCACACGGGCGATGGCGATCAACTGGCGCTGGCCCTGGCTGAGTCCGCTGCCGCGCTCGCCTAAGACGGTCTGGTAGCCATCCGGCAGGCGCTGGATAAAGTCGTCGGCGGCCACCAGCTTCGCGGCGGCGATGACTTCTTCATCGCTGGCGTCCAGCTTGCCATAACGAATGTTGTCCATCACCGTGCTGGAGAACAAAAACGTATCCTGCAACACGATGCCAATCTGCGAGCGCAGGCTGTCCAGCGACAGTTGGCGCACGTCGTGGCCGTCGATGGTCACCGTGCCGCCGGTCACATCGTAGAAACGCGGAATCAGGTTGATGAGCGTCGTCTTGCCTGCCCCGGTCGGCCCGACGATAGCGACCATCTGGCCCGGCTGGGCGGCGAAGCTCACATCTCTGAGAACCGGCTCGCCGGGGACGTACTCGGCGCGCACATCCTCAAAGGCGACCGCGCCGCGCACCGGCGGCAGATCGATGGCATCCGGCGCGTCGACGATCTCCGGGCGTTCGTCCATCAACTGGAAGATACGCTCGCCGCCAGCGATGCCGTTCTGCACGTTGGTCCACAGGATAGCGATCTGCTGGATGGGCTGGTTCAGCCGCTGGATGAAGCCGACAAAAGCGAACACCAGACCCAGCGAGATGACCGACGTGCCCAGCAGCGGCTCGTTGCGCAGGGCGGACAAGCCACCGACGACGACCACCAGCGCCAGCGCGATGAAGCTCAGGGCTTCCAGCACCGGACCGAGCGCGCTGGTAAAGACAGCGGCGCGCACGTTGGCGGTGCGGTTGGCCTGGTTGGAGCGCTCGAACTGGGCGATGCTCTCGGCTTCACGGTTGAAGGCCTGCACCTCGCGCGCCCCGGCGATGCTCTCCTGCAGGTCGGCGTTGACGCTGCCCATCTCCTGGCGCGCCTTGCGGAAGGCTTTGCGCGCCTGCCCGGAGAAATAGCGCGTGGTGATGACCATCGCCGGCACAATCGTCAGGCTGATGAGCGCATAGGGCACGTTGAGGCGCAGCATCGTCCCGACGATGAACAGAATCAGCAGCACGCCGCGCACCACGTTGAGCAGCGCGAAGTTGAACATCTGCTGGATGGTGTCCATGTCGTTGGTGACGCGGCTCATCACGTCACCGGCCTCGTGGCGGCTGTAGTAACTCAGCGACAGCCGGTGGACCTGATGGAACAGGTCATTACGCAGGCGACGCAGCACGTTCTGGCCGGTCCAGCGCATGGTATAAAACGAAAAGCCCACCATCAGCGAGTCCAGCAGAAACAGGCCCAGCAGCACCAGCGCCAGCCCGCCCAGCCCGGCGATGCGGTCGGCGGTGCTGGCGTCCAGGGCGGCCTCGGTGTACCAGCAGGCGTCGGGATTCTGCGGGTTGGGGAACAGGTAGCAGTCCACCGCCTGCCCGATCAGCTCCGGCGCGAGGACCGTCGCCCAGGCCGACACCAGAATAAAGATCAGCACGGCGACCAGCCCCAGCCAGTACGGGCGAAAATACACGCTGAAACGGCGAATGGTGGCGCTGACGTTGGTCGCTTTGCGGGTTTCCGCTTCGAAGATGTTCCGGTTCTGAAACACGGGTTAGCCCTCCTGCTCGCCGCTGCCGTTGCTGCTGGCGGCATCGCTGCCGGAGTCCCGGCGGTCGTCAACTAACTGCGAATTGTAGATTTCGGCGTAAATGGCGCTGTTCTCCATGAGTTCGGTGTGCGTGCCCAGCGCGGCGATCTCGCCCTTATCCAGCACGATGATGACATCGGCGTTGCGCACGGTGGAGATGCGCTGGGCGATGACGAAGCTGGTGCGCCCGTGCATGAGGTTATCCAGCGCATCCTGAATCTGGCGTTCGGTGGTGAAGTCCACACTGCTGGTGGAGTCGTCCAGGATGAGGATGTTGGGCCGCAGCAGCAGGGCGCGGGCGATGGCGATGCGCTGTTTCTGGCCGCCGCTGAGGGTGGTGCCGCGCTCGCCGACCGCCGTCTGGTAGCCGTCGGGGAAGCTCATAATAAAGTCGTGGGCGGCGGCAGCGCGGGCGGCAGCTATCACCTCGTCGTCGCTGGCGTCGGGACGGCCAAAGGCGATGTTGTCGCGGATGGTGCCGCTGAACAGGTTCGTCTCCTGCAGCACGATGCCGATCTGCGAACGGATGCTGTCCAGCGTCACGTCGCGCACGTCGTGGCCGTCGATCTTCACCGCGCCGCCGGTCGCGTCGTAGAAGCGCGGAATCAGGTTGATGATGCTCGTTTTGCCGCTGCCGGTCGCGCCCAGCAGAGCAACCGTCTGCCCCGGCTGAATGTCGAAACTGACGTCCTTCAGCACGGCGTCGCCGCTGTTGAAATAGCGGAAGGTCACGTCGTCGAACGTCACCCGGCCCTGAATAGGCGGCAGATCGGGCGCGTTGGGCTTATCGACAACGTCGCTCTCGGCGTCCAGAATCTCGAAGATGCGCTCCGCTGAAGCGCCGGCCTGGGCCATCAGCGAGATGATGATACCCAACTGCCCCAGCGGGAAAAAGACAAACACCAGGTACAGGCTGAACTTCTGGTACTCGCCCAGGTCCATCACGCCGCTGAGGATGTAATCGCCCGCGAAGTACAGGATGACCACCTGGCCGATCTGCCCCACCAGGAAGATCAGCGGGAACAGCACCGAGAACAGCCGCGCCACCTTCAGCCACTGGTCATACAGCAGATCGTTTGAGTCGTGGAAGCGCTGCTGCTCATAGGGCTGGCGCACAAACGCCTTGACCACGCGAATGCCGGCGACGTTCTCCTGCAGCACGGTATTCAGCTTCGACAGCCGGGCCTGAACCTCCTGGAACAGCGGCTGAGACAGGCGGCCAAACAGCATAAACAGCAGCATGGCCACCGGCAGAATGGGAATGATAGTCAGCGTCAGCCGCCAGTTGGTGATGAACAATACCGTCATCGACGCCACCAGCAGCAGCACCGCCTGAAAAGCCAGGATCAGACCCTGGGCGATGAACACACGCACGCGCTCGACATCGTCGGTAGCGCGGATCATCAACTGGCCGGTCTGGTGCTGGTCGTAATAGCTGAACGACAGCCGTTGAATGCGCGTGAAGATGTCGTTGCGCAGCTCATACGCCACCCCCTGCGAGGTCCACTCGGCCATATACGCCTGCACAAAAGCGAACACGCCGCGCATGATGGCGAACACCACGATAAACACCGCACCGTTGATGAGCAACTGCTCGGCCATGTTGTAATCGCTGATGAACTGCTCCAGCGGTTTGCCAGCGACGGCGGCCACGCTCTCGCGGACGGTGTCGTTGGGCAGGGCCACGATCTCGGCGGCGGTGACGCCGTTGGTGACGGCGTTAATCATGTTCTGCACGAACTGCGGCACAGCGAGCTGCGCCAGCGTGGCGACGATCAGCGCAGCATAAGCGGCGAAGGTCGCTCGCTGGTGCCGCCCCAGGTAACGGATAGCGCGCGCCAGCGTGCCTTTTTTGACCGGTCCGGCAGCCGGTGGTGAGCTTAGTCTGCGGGTTCCTTGCATGAGAAATATCCTCGTTGAATGCCATGCGCCTGCAAACGGGCCAGCGCGCCTTCCAGAGCTTCGCCCGTGTCGGGCATGATGTGGACCAGTTGGCACAGCAGTTGATTCAGTTCCTGGGCCGCCTGCGGACCAAGCCGGCGCAGCCCCTCGACCAGCGGATCGTCGTCGATGACAACGGGCACACTGTCCACCAGTGCCGCGCCGCTGGCGGTGATCGTCACCGGGACGCGGCGGCGATCCTGCGGGTCGCGGCGGCGTTCGACGTAGCCTTTGCGCTCCAGCGCGTCGATAGTGGGCACCAGCGTAGACGGGTCCAGGCCAAACTTACGGCTGATGTCGCTGAGGATGTGCGCGCCCTCGCTGCTCAGGACACGCAGCACGCCCAGTTGTAACTGCGTGATGTCGATGCCAGCGCTGGCCAGTGAACGGTCGGCGGCCTGGTGGCTGACCTTCCAGATGACGCTCATCAGCAGGCGCAGCTCCACCGAGAGATGATGCAGGGCTTCGTCGGTTGTGGGCAGATCATCGGTTGTGGTCACCTGATTGTCCAATGCTTGGTATACCAACAATTGGCGCACAAAGCATAGATTACGCCCATTTGAAGCGGATGTCAAGAGATGGTGTTTGTGTTTTCAGCTCGTGGCATTATCAATTGCCCCTCATGGCAATAGGTGGCATAATTGATCGTATGTCCGCCTACGAAAAACAAAGGTGAAGATCGTGTCCGATAATCCCAACTCGGCGATTGTGCCGGGCGAATCGAACTTGAATGTGTTCATGACTGGCGGCTCTGACCCGGTTGGGCTGGCGCTGACCCGGCAGTTGGTGGCAGCCGGGCATCGTGTGATCGGCATGACGGATGGCAGCGAGGGCGCGAGTCGGGTGCGCGAGGCGGGTGGCCTGCCCGTTTTCGCTGACCCGGCCCGGGCCGGTGAGATTCGCGGAATGCTGGTCATGGCGAAGGCCAATGTCGTCATCCACGCCGCACCGATGATCGCCAACGCGGTGCCCTTCGCCACCTGGGATTACCCACCGGAGCAGTTGACCGAAGAGACATGCGCTCTCATCGAGGCGGTGCGCGAGGCCGAGGTTCAGGTGGAGCGCGTGCTGCACTTCAGCTACGCGCTGGTCTACGCCCTGGCCGGGGACACGTCCGCGCCTGCTGGCGAAGGTGACGAACTGGCCGCGCCCGACGATCCGTTCCTGGCGGCGGCGCTGGAAACCGAACGGCTGATGCAGGACGAACTGAGCGCGGTCGTGCTGCGCGCGGGTTACATCTATGGGCCGGACTCCGAAGCGCTGCGCGCACTGGACGCCCGGCTGAAAGGCGGCGCGCCCATCCCGACGGGCAGCGCCAGCGCGGCCAACTGGGTCTACCAGGACGATCTGCTGAAGGCTGCTGGTCTGGCGCTGGACCAGAGCGGCCCGGCAGTGTTTAACATCGTCGATGACCGGCCCACCGCGCCTGCCGAATTTCTGCATTATCTGGCGACGGCGCAGGGACTCAACCCGCCGGCCAGTCCGCCGCGCCTGCTGGGTGGCCTGTTCGCCGACCGGCTGGTGATGGACCGCCTGGACCTCAGCGCGCGCGCCAGCAATACCCACGCCCGCCAACAACTCGGCTGGAAGCCGGCTTTCCCCACCTACAAGGACGGCCTGGAAAACGTGCTGCGTTCGTGGCGCGCCGAGATGTCACAGACATAAGAGACCAAAGCGCCATGCTCAAAGCCATTCTTTTTGATCTTGACGACACGCTGATCGACTGGGGCGATTTCTTCGGCAAGTGGGACGCCGTCGAGCGCATGTATATCGGCGGTGTGTACGATTATATCCGCGACCAGGGCCATGATATCGGCGACCCGGATTCGTTCCGCGAGCTTTATTTTGAGCGTACCATCGCCGCCTGGGACGACGCCCGCACCACCCTCAATGCGCCGCATCTGGGGCGCATCCTGATGGAAACGGCGGCCCTGGTGGGTGTGCCCGAAGCCGACCGCGACGCTGAGGCTTATATCAATGCCTATGGCTGGCGCGCCGTCAAGGGGACCGCCCCCTTCCCGGACGCCATCGACGCGCTGTGTATGCTGCGCGATCAGGGGCTTAAGCTGGGCCTGGTGACCAACGCCTTCCAGCCCATGCGCCTGCGTGACCGCGAGATGGCCGAGCACGGCCTGCTCGAATTTTTCCCGGACTGCCGGTTGTCGGCGGCGGATGTGGGCTATCTCAAGCCCCACCCGGAGATCTTTACGCTGGCGCTGGATAAGCTGGGTGTCGCTGCTGATGAGGCCATTTTCATCGGCGATAATCCGATAGCCGACATCGCCGGGGCGCAGGCGGCAGGTATGCGCGCCGTGCTGCGTGTCACCGAGAAGCTCAAGCCGCTGCTGAGTGGTCTGATTGTGCCCGATGCGGCGGTTAACACGCTGGAAGAGCTGCCCGCCGTACTCGACGAGTGGTACCCCAACTGGCGGAGCGTGGAGCCAGCTTGAGCGAATTTACATTCACCGAGCGCAACCTGATCCTGACCGGATATATCGGGCCAGAGCAGATGGCGCTGGGACGGCGCATCGCCCGGCAGTTGAACATGCCCTACGCCAACGTCGAGATGACCATCGCCGACCGGCTCGACCTGCCGGTAGACGACATTCGAACGTACTTCGGCGAGACGCGCCTCAAGTCCATCGAGGCCGAGATCGTGCAGGAGATGGCGCTGCGGCGGCAGGCGGTCATCGGCGTCAGCGGGCGCAGCCTGCTGCACGGCGACAATCTGGCGCGGCTGGCGTCTACCGGGCCGGTCATCTGCCTGACGATCAGCCTCAACGCCATGCTGCACCGCATGCATGTCAACATGGGCGCGCGCTATCACGACCCGGCGGAACGCGCCCTGGAACTGGGCGAAATCAAACGCGAATGGGCCGTGCGCCACATGCCCGGCATCCACGAGATCGACGTTACGCGCATGGACGCCCCGCAGATTGTCGATGCGGTGATCGCCCTGTGGCGCGAGCAAGCTATCGAACGGCAGTGAGTCGAGGGTAGAAGATGGCAAAACTGAGTGTCAGCCTGGCGCAGATGAATATCGTCCTGGGCGAAGTCAAGCGCAACACCAGCCAGATGGAAAAATGGACCATCGAGGCGGCCCGGCGCGGCTCGCATCTGGTGGTATTCCCGGAATTATGGCCCACCGGCTACGCGCTGGAGCGTGGCAAAGAACTGGCCAGCGTCCTCAACAGTGACCTGTTCGCGCACGTCTCCACAGTCGCCACACAGGCTAAGATCAGTATAGTAGGGTCCATGCTGGAAAAACGCGGCCAGGAGAACATTTCCAACAGCGCCGCTTTCTTCGCGCCCAACGGACGTATGCTGGGGGTTTATCGCAAGATTCACCTGTTCCGGCTAATGCAGGAGGACAAATATCTGCAAGGCGGATCATCGCCGCTGGTGCTGGATTTACCCTGGGGCAAGACGGCGCTGGCCATCTGCTATGACCTGCGCTTTCCGGAGCTGTTCCGCCGTTATGCGCTGGAAGGGGCGCGCATGGTCGTCATCCCCGCCGAGTGGCCGCTGGAGCGCATCGACCACTGGCGCGCGCTGATGGTCGCCCGCGCCATCGAAAACCAGTGCTACATGGTGGCGGTCAACGCCGCCGGTCAAACCGGCGATACCGTGTTCGGCGGCCATTCGATGATCGTGGACCCCTGGGGTAAGGTCGTCGTCGAGGCGGGCGAATCACCGGCGCTGCTGACGGTCGAAATCGAGATGGACCTGGTGGGCGAGGTGCGGCGGCGCATCCCCGTTTTCGAGGACCGCAACCCCAACACCTACGAAGCCCTCGACCTGGGTTATTAGGCTGGGAAATCATGGTTATTCATGGCGCACGCATGATTTCTCCGCGTGCTGCCATCTGTTTGCCATGAAAAATGAGGGTTTGACGAATCCCGCTGCAACTTCGTGACCATTCGTGCGTACAGGGGTTATAGAAGTTAAGCAACGCAATGCAGAGTAAGGGACTCGTCATGAACATGAGACTGACGGCAAACAACAACCAGAACGCTCGGATCGTCCGATTCATAGGCTTTATGGTGCTGGTGGTCGTCATGATGTTTCTGGCGGCTCAGGTGGGGCAGATCGCCGCTGAGGGTGTGAAGCAGCCGGGTATGGCCAACATCTACGAGATGCAGATGGACATCCTGGAAGACAGCATCCAGCAGGTTGACCATTTCTGCTACAAATCCTGCACCTTCGTCCGCTGATTGCGTGACACCAGTACCTGACATAACCAAGCCAACGGGCCGGGGAACGAACCCCCGGCTTTTTTGTGCGCAGGCGACGGCCCCTGCAGAGTCATCGCATGTAACTACTCAGGTACATGAAGCGAGGTAAGTCAAAAGCAGGTAAACTACAGGTA
>CAZXCK010000064.1:0-23702 GCA_964639225.1 uncultured Anaerolineaceae bacterium
GTGCCACTGGTCAACAGCAGCGGGCACGACTCGCTCAACCCCTGGGTGACATTCACCGACCCGGAAGTGGCGCATGTCGGCCTGACTGAAGCCGAGGCCCGCGAGCAATACGGCGACAAAGTGAAAACCTACATGTTTTCGCTGCTGCACGGCGACCGCTCTGTTGCCGAGGGCGATACGGATGGTTTTATCAAGATTACGTATCGTGGCGGCGGGCAGGTGCTGGGCGTGACGATCGTCGCCGCGCGCGCCGGTGAGATGATTACCGAATTCACGCTGGCCATGAAGCACGGTTTTGGCCTGAGCGGCATCACGGGGACCATCCACCCGTATCCGTCGTACAGCGATATCGTCAAGAAGGCGTCCTCATCGCTGATGATCGACGAGCTGCTGCGTGGTCCGGCAGGGGTTGCGCTGGGCGCGGCATCTAAGGTGCTGTGGCGGCGTTGACCAGCAACGGCGCTGACCAGCAACGGCGTTGACCATAATGAGTGTTGTCAGAAAAGTGATGGCTGCCGGGGCATTGTTGTGCTGCTCGCCCCGCAGCCATTTGAATCTTTTTAAGTCCATTTAAGACCTGAAAGTTCCAACCACGCCGAATCTATAGTAATATCGAAACTGCGGCTGGAACTTTCCGCTTGACTGTGCAGCCGGTGGCGAACCTGTGTCGTATAACTTCATGTGATAGCAGCGAACTCTCCAGCATGTTTTGCTAAAGCGATGTGGTTCATGAGAAACGGGCCGGTACGCCTTACCTGCAAGGCCGTGCCGGTGAAAGCTTTTGTTCACCCCGGCCAGAAGACTGGGATCATAAGGAGCGCGTCTTGAGTGAGGAACAGACAAACAAACAGGAAGCCAGCAGTTTCGCTGTCTGGGTGCGCATGATGGGCTATCTGAAGCCGTACCGGGGTTGGGCGGTAGTGGCTTTTCTGGGCATCATCGGCAGCACCGCGCTGATGATTGCCATCCCGATTGTACTGCGTGACGTCATCGATATCGGTTTGCAGCGCGGCGAGGGTAGCTTTATGCTGGCGGCGGGTCTGCTGGTGGTGGGCCTGGGACTGCTGCGCGGTATCACCGGGTTTATCTACCGCTTCTATGGCGAACGGTTGTCGCACTATATCGCCTATGATGTGCGCAACCAGGTTTACGACAAAGTGCAGAATCTGTCGTTTTCGTATCATGACCGTTCGCAGACTGGTACGCTGATTACCCGTTCCATCAGCGACGTGGACGAAATCCAGCGCTTTTTCGCCTTTGGCCTCATCGACGGCATCAACACCGCCATTCTGCTGGTCGGCGTCATTGGGGTGATGATGGTCAGCAGTCCGCCGCTGGCGCTGATCGCGCTGATTCCTCTGATTCCGCTGGCGTTCTTCTCACGCGGGTTCGCGCTCAAAGTGGACCCGATGTGGCGTAAGATTATGGAGCGCCTGCAAAAGCTGGGCAACATCATCCAGGAGAACGCGCTGGGTGCCGAGGTGGTGCGCGCCTTCAACCGTGAGCAGTACGAAATCGACAAATTCAAGCGCGATAACGAGCATCTCTATCACGAGCGTGTCAGCCTCATCAAAGAGTGGGGCACGTACCTGCCGTTGAGCGCGTTCATCATCGCGTTTTCGACGGCGCTGGTGTTGTTCTTTGGCGGCTTGATGGAACGTAATGGCGTCGCTGGGGTGACGGTGGGCGTTGTGGTGGCGTTCAATGCCTATGTGCTGCTGATCGCCCAGCCGATCCGTTTTCTGGGTTTTATCATTCTGCTGCTGACGCAGGCTGTGAGCAGCGCCCGCCGCGTGTTTGAAATCCTGGATGCACCGACGACCATCACCAGCAAGCCGGATGCTGTCGCCCCGGAACCCATGCGAGGACATGTGCGCTTCGAGAACGTCAGCTTTACGTACGAGGGCACAACCCAGGAAGTGCTGCACGAGGTCAACATCGACGCGCAGCCGGGCCAGGTGGTCGCCGTGCTGGGGCCGACCGGCTCCGGCAAGAGTTCGCTGGTGAACCTGATTTCGCGTTTCTACGACGTCAGCACCGGGCGTATCACTGTCGATGGCGTGGACCTGCGCGATATGGACCTGAGCTATCTGCGGCGGCATGTGGGCGTGGTGCTGCAGCAGTCGTTGCTGTTTTCGGCGACGGTGCGCGAGAACATCGCCTATGGTCGCCCGGACGCTTCGGAAGAAGAGATTGTGGCGGCGGCCAAAGCGGCTAACGCGCACGACTTCATCCTCGAATTTCCAGAGGGCTACGATACGATTGTTGGCGAGCGTGGCGTCACCCTTTCCGGTGGGCAGAAGCAGCGCGTGGCCATCGCACGGGCCTTACTGATTAACCCGCGCATTCTCATCCTGGACGATTCGACGAGCAGCGTGGACACCCGGACCGAGCGGCTCATCCGGCAGGCGCTGGATCGGTTGATGCAGGGCCGGACGACGTTTATCATCGCGCAGCGGCTGGGCAGTGTGCAGAACGCGGACCAGATTCTGGTGCTGCGTGACGGTCGCATCGTCGAGCGTGGCCAGCATGACAATCTGCTGGAACAGGACGGCTATTACACCGAAGTCTACAACCTGCAACTGGCCGATCAGGAGCGCGTGCGCAAGGAACTGCTGGCGCTGGGCCAGCTCCCCAAGCAGACAGAAACGGATGACCGTCTGGCGACCGACGAATTCCGCGCCATTATTGATCAGGTCGGCGGCGACTAAGCAGCAGCAATCAAGGAAGAGGGTGTAATGGCGGCGATTATTGATCCCGATGAGAAAGTCTCAGCAGGTTTTGACTGGGAAGTAACCAAGCGTCTGGCGGGTTATCTGTCCCCGTACCGGCGCAAAATGTATGTGGCGATGTTCGCGGCGCTGTTCAGCGTAATCGCCAACGTCGCCGGACCACCGATTATCGGCTATGCGGTCGATGAGGGCGTGCAGAACGGCGATCTGACGCTGATCGGAATCGGTGTGCTGATCTATCTGCTGGTGCAGGCGGCGGGCGCGCTGGGTTTCCGTTTTCAGATTATCCTCATGGCCAAAGCCGGCCAGCATGCCATCCAGGACCTGCGCGACGACCTGTTTGAGCACATCAACCGGCTGTCGATGTCGTTCTTCTCCAAGTACGAAACAGGCCGTCTGATCGCGCGCGTGGTCAACGACGTTTCCGTACTGCGCGAGGCGATCACCTTCGCGGTGGTGGGTACATTCCGCGATATGCTGATCCTGGTGGGCATCATCATCACCATGCTGTTTATCAACCTGCCGCTGACTGGCGTGGCGCTGGCGGTGATGGCGGTGCTGGTTATCATCGCCAATTACTGGCGCATTCATGCCCGCCGGACGTACCTGCGTGTGCGCGAGACAAATGCCATTGTCAACGCCGAGCTTTCCGAGGCGTTTAACGGCGTCCGGGTGACGCAGGCTTTCGACCGGCAGAGTTTCAACTACGATCGTTTTACCAACGAGATCAACCTGGACCATCGCAAGTCGAATGTGCGTGCATCGCTGGTGGCGGCGCTGTTCTTTCCCAGTATTGAGCTGATCGGCGGCGTGGCGACCGGCGCACTGATCTATGTGGGCGGGACGCTGGTGCTGCGCCAGGAAATGTCAATCTTCACGCTGCTGACGTTTGTGCTGTACATCGACCAGTTCTTCTTCCCGATCCGTATGCTGGCCCAGCGTTATAACATCTTTCAGTCGGTGATGGCCGCCGGTGACAAGATTTTCCGTCTGCTGGATACGCCAATCGAGGTTAAGGACGTGGACAAGGCGCTCGACCTGCCGCAGATTGAAGGCCACGTAAAGTTCGAGAATGTGAACTTCTCGTACAATGGCGGCGGCGACGCTGATGACGGCGTGTTGCGAAACGTCAATCTGGATATTCCGCCTGGCCATACGGTGGCGCTGGTGGGGCACACTGGCGCGGGTAAGAGCACCATCATTCGTTTGATTCTGCGCTTCTACGATGTCAAAAGTGGACGGTTGCTCATTGACGGTAAAGATGTGAGCCAGATCGCGCAGGACAGTCTGCGTCGTCAGATGGGCGTCGTGCTTCAGGAGCCGTATCTGTTCTCCGGCACGGTGATGGATAACATTCGTTATGGCCGGCTGAACGCGACCGACGACGAGGTGATCGAGGCGGCCAAAGCTGTCGGTGCGCATGACTTCATCACCCGCATGGACGACGGCTATAACAGCGAGGTCCGCGAGGGGGGATCGATGCTCTCCGCCGGGCAGAAGCAGCTCATTTCGTTCGCCCGCGCGCTGCTGGCCGATCCCCGCATTCTGATCCTGGACGAAGCGACGAGCAACATCGACACCCAGACGGAGAAGGTCATTCAGCAGGCGCTGGGGCGTCTGCTGGAAGGGCGTACCAGTTTTGTTATTGCCCATCGCCTGAGCACGATTGTGTCATCTGATCTGATTGTGGTTATGGATCATGGTGAGATTGTGGAGATGGGGACCCATCGGGAACTGCTGGCGCAGGGCGGCGTCTATACGGGGCTATACACGATGTCCTGAGCCGGGCCAGAATCCGGACCGGACCTCATGCGCGAACCACTGTCATTATCAGATAAACGACAGTGGTTCGCGCTTTTGGGTTGAGATTTCGGTCATGGCAACTGCACAATGCGAAAGCCGATACTGGAGAACAGGTATTCCGGATTGAGATTGTAGTGGAAGCCGATCCGGGCGCGATCGGCGCTGCTGATGTACGAGCCGCCATGAATGGCGCGCACGTTATCGCCTTCGCGCTTGTTGGAGTCGACGGGGCCGGCGTGCAGGCACCATTCCCAGCATGTACCCGCCATGCCGTACACACCATACGGGCTGACGCCGTTGGGATAGGCGTTCACTGGCGTTGTCGAGTTGATGCCAGACTCTTTGGTATTGGCGCAGTTGGTGTGAAACTTGTTGCCCCAGGGATACAGGCGGCGCTTGTCTCCGCTGGCGGCGCGCTGCCACTGCCTGGACGTGGGCAGCGTAATCGTCAGGCCCGATTTGTAGCTCAACCAGCGGCAGAATGCCATCGCCTGGTACCAGTTGACATTGGTGCGCGGGTGATCGGACGGTGTGTTGGCTGGCATGGGCGAAGGGTTTTCCTCGCGCCATTTGAGCGCTTCCAGCGAGAAGTCCCACCAGCGCGTCTGCGAGTAGCCGTCGCTGGCTCTGATAAACTCATTGAACTGCTCGTTAGTGATCGCATACTTGCTGATTTTGAAGCGGCCTGACTCCAGGCTTTGCTGCTGGTCGCTGCGACTGCCCGGTATCGGGCACCATTCCAGCATCGGCAGGGTATAGCGACGTATCGGCGGCGGATTGCCAGGGCGGTGCCGGGTAAAGTAGGCGACCAGGTTTTCCGGGTCGTAATCGGGATAGCTCTTGCGGAACACCTTGAACGCCTCGAAGCCAAACCGGCGCGTGGCCTTGTGCTGCACCAGCTCGACAATGGGCCGGTAAAGCCGGGCCGCTTCGCGCTCGCGCGTTTGTTTGTCCAGGCGACGCTTGGCCTCGATGAGGATTTCATCGTAAGGCAGCATGGGCCACGCCTCGAAATCCTTCTTATGGCGCTCCATGAGGTGGATGGCATGATCGTAGCGCTCATCGTCGAGCGCTTTAGCCGCCTCGGCGATAATCTCGGTCACGTCGCGCTGCGGCGGGAACTGGTCCTGAACGGTGAGCTGCAAGCCGCCGTTAGCGACGGTCACGCCATCACGCTCGATGAGATGAATAGCGTTGAGCAGCGTGGCGACAGCCTCCGGTGTGATGCCCTTGCTGAAGTCGGCGTAGTGAATCTCGCCCAGTTCTTCTGGCAGCGGGGTCTCGTCGTCGGGCGTAATGAGCACGGGTATGATATAACGCCCCGAGTCGCGTGCGATACGAAACTCATCACGACAATACTTGGAGTTGATCGAATCCGGCGAAAGGAGGTAAATGAAAACCTCACACCAATCCAGCCGGTGCAGGATTTCCCGCCACCAGTGCTGGCCGACATACAGACGCTGATCGTACCAGACCTCGTGAATAGACAGTTTATCAGCGATCTGGATACAGATTGGTTTATCTACACGAGCGTAACAAAGAAACAGGCGCATAAAAAACGTCCTTTACTGTGATGGAATGCTGCCGTGATCCGAAGCAGTCCTTATTTGGAATCCGACCGCCATCGATCAACAGCGGAACGCGCCTCATCGGTTCCAATGCTGATCAGTGCTTCGGCGGCGATGTCGCACATCCGTTTCTCTTCCGGACCGGGCTGCCGCTGATCGTCCAGTTTGGCGATCAGACCGGGGACGGCCCGCTCGTCTCTGAGCTTGCCCAGGGCGACGATAACTGCCCACTGGACATAGTCGCTGTCATCCTGTAACCATTGGAGCAGGTGGGGTACCGCTGCCCGGTCTCCGACTCTGCCGAGCGCGGTGGCTGCGGCCCGTCTCACAAAACTGTCGCGATCGCTTAAAGCGGCAATCAGGCCGCTGCTGGCTGCTGGGTTGCCAATACGTCCCAGCGTCTCGGCGGCGGTTTCTCGCACCAACTGATTGTCGTCTTTCAGCACTTTGAGCAGGCCGGGTATAGCAGCAGGGTCTTTGATCTCCATCAGGCTGCGGACAGCGGCCAGCCGCACGTTCCAACTGGTGTCATCCAGTGCTTCAATCAGCGCAGGGGTCGCGCTGCTGTCTCCTAACCATGCCAGCGCTTCGGCTGCCATCCAGCGGACGACGGTTTCGCGTTTGCTCAAAGCCGATGTCAGGCGTTCGATTGCCTGTAAGTCCTGCTGCTCTTTGAGCTGCAACACATGCTCGCGGAGCCTGAGCGCGGCTTGCTGCTGGCTGTCCCAGTCGCCATCGCCGAGCTGGTCCAGGAAGTCGAGTACGGCGGCCCGCTGCGCGCTGATCGACTGTGGTGTACTCATGGCATCCATGGCCAGCAGCGACGGTGACGAGTCGGGCAGTTCGTCATCGGCAACCGGCAAAGCCATACCCTGTTCCTGCTGGCGCCACTGATTCAGCGCGAACAGCGCTTTATCGGTACCGATGCGTTCCAGGGCTACGGCGGCCAGATCGCCGATGGTGGTTCTGCCTTCGCGGTCGAGGGTGCTGGTGTCCTCCAGCGCATCGACCAGGTGCGGAATGGCGTCCTCGTTGCCGATGCTGCCCAGCGCCTCGATGGCGTTGCCGCGTACATTGGTGTTTGGGCTGTTGATAGCGGCGATCAGGTAAGGCACTGCTTCATCACCGAATTTGCTCAATGCCTCGGCGGCGGTATCGACGACGACATGCTCCGGATGTTCCAGCGCACGCAGCAGCCCCTCGATGACTTCGCTGCCCCGGAAGCGCTCCAGGCCGCGAACAGCGGTCCAGACAACCTGGCTGTCCTCGTCTTCCAACGCGGTCAGCAGATACGGAATAGCGCGATTGTCGCGGGTTTCGGCCAGCTTTTTGGCGGCGTTGCGCCGAACCTGCCATTCGTCGTCGGCCAGTTCGTCGATGTAAACCTGCAGCTCATCCTCGCTGTCGTCGGCGCTGGTGGCGTGTTGGGCTGTCTGTACAACGCTGGCCGCGACCGGCGGGCGTACTCTGGGGACCGGTGGGCTATGTCGCCAGCTATCGACGGCCTGCAGCGCGTCCTCGGTGCCAATGCGCTCCAGGGCGGCAGCAGCCAGGTCGCAGACCCGTACCTCTTCCATGTCGGACCAGGCTTCATCGGGCAGGCAGGCGATGAGATCGGCTACGGCGTTCTCGTCAGCGATGCGGCCCAGCACCTTAATGACCGCCGCGCGCATCTCCGGCGCTGGGTCGTGCAGGAACTGCCGCAGATGAGGCAGCGCCTTTTTGCCAATGCGGGCCAGAGCTAAATCGGCTTCTTTGCGAACACTGCTGTTTTCGTCTCGCAGTGCTTCGATGAGGGTGGGGATGGCGGCGGTCTCCTGCAACTTGCCCAGGGACCAGGCCGCGCCACGACGGCGCGTCCAGTTTTCGCGGCGTAAGGCATCGATGAGCTGTTGGACGATACCCGGCCCCAGGTTTCGCGATGACATTTCGATTTCCTTGTCCTGTGCTTGGGCGTGGGTCAGATCACTGTGGAGTTCTTCCAGCAGCTTTGATAAGAGCTGCGAGTCCGCCGTCTGGCGCAAAAGCTGCATAATCTGCGGCAGGTGTGGGCGATCATCGGCGGCAGTAAAGGCCAGCAGCCGGCGGATGGCATCGCGCTGCACCTGCTCTGAGACGGTCGTGCCGCTGGTCAGGCAGTCCAGCGCCAGATACGGGTTGACCTCGGCCACGTCACGCAGGATGGCGTCGCGGTCGTCGGCCAGGGCGCTGCATTGTATGATAGCGCGATCCCACTTCCAGGGGATGCGCTGGCCGCCCGGAGTGAAATGGGCGCGCATCAGCCGGGTGTAGACGCCGTCATGCAGCAGATAGCGCGCGGCGAAGTAATCGCGCACCAGCGGATGGCAGAAACTGACGCGCTGCTGGCTCATGAACAACAGGTAGGAACCTAATCCCGCCTGTAAAATCGCATCGCTGCCGAGCCGGTCCAGCGCATAGTCGTAGGTGGCGCAGGTCGTTAGCCCGTCGTCGAGCATGGACGCGGCCAGCCAGCTCAGGGCATCGAATACCTCATCGGTTTCGACCAGCCTGCCGGTGTATGATTCGCGCTGCCACAGCGACTCAACCAACCGCTGCATCAGCAGTCCTGGCTGGCGCGGAATAGGTGGCTGCTGGATGTCCTGGGTCATGGCCACCATCACGGCCAGATACAGAGCGTTCTGCGCTGGTCGGAGCAGCGCGGGCTGCTGGTTCGGGTCGTCTGCTGGCAGAATCTCGGTCAGTAGCTGCGCAGCGGCGTCCGCATCCAGATAGGTGTTAACATACTGCCGCAGGCGCACCGGCTCGGTGGGGATCAGGCGAGCGATTGGCAGGCCGGAATCGAGTGTGGCGGCGGTGGCCGTATCGCAGGTGATGATGATCCGTGACGGACCTTCCAGGTCGTGCAGCCACTTGTGCAGGGCCTGCCAGCGCTCATCGAACGGTTCCGGCAGTTCGTCCAGCCCATCGACCAGAAGCTGAACCGACCCGGACGCGATCAGCGGCAAGGGGTCGCTGCTGAACGGCCAGCAACTGCGAATAAAATTCTCAAGCGAGTCGCTGCCAGTCCACCAGGCCAAACGGATAAACAACGGCAGCGGAAACTCATCTGGCCGGGATTGGCTGGCACGAGCGGTTTCCAGCAGCAGCCGGTAAAGCGCGGTCGTCTTGCCGGCGCCCGTGTCTCCGGTGATGAGGCAGCGCGGGTAAGCGTCTACGAGCTGCGGCAGTTGGTAGCCGGTGGTGCCAGCTTCGCCGTCCGTGCCGGACGTCAGCTCGAAGTTGGCGGTAAGCCCCCACATACTCTGCGAGTGCAGCGGGTGACGTTCTCCGGGCTTGCTGTTTGTAAGAGGGCGGGGACTCAACGCCGCCAGCAAACTCTTATAGCGCCCGACCTGTGCTTGCAATGTATTGAGATAACGAATGTGCAGCGACGGCGCGTGCTCGCCGCTGGAGGGGAACTGCTGGGCCAGCATGTCGCACAGCACATCCAGGCTCTGCTGGTAGCGATATTCGTCGCGCCAGTGTGTGAAGTTGACCGCGCTGCTGGCCTCGATGACTGGCTGCGGCGTATGGCTGTGCAGCATCAGCGGGAATACGGTATGCGCATCAGTTCGATGAAGGCTGTTGGCAAGTTCGTGCAGCAGAGTGTCGTCTTCGGTGGTCAGGCGAGGAAATACTGGCAGGACCGCGTCGTAATGCTGAATGCCATAATGGACGGCGTCGATAAGTGAGGTACCATGCGCGGACTTTTCACTAGTGACGTCGAAGCCCGCGTTGGTCAGGTCAAACGCAAGCTGAAAAACCAGTTCTGCCCCGCCATCATCATAACAGAGATAGAGAGCTGTAGCGTCTATGGAGTTAGTCGTCATCGTGTTCCAGCCGGTATTTGGGTTGTTCAGATGTCAATGTCAGCTCAGTGAAAACCGGCTACAGTCTCAACCGCCCGGTATTCAATGATAGGACTGGTCTCACCCCTTACGTATTATACCTAAGTATAACCATTAATCAGGCTCTAATCAAAGCCCTGTAACAAAATTGGTACGGACTTATATCTAGGGTTTGTGTCTTAATGAAATATGCAAACTGGCCGCGGCTCAGTAACACCAATGGCCTGGCTCGATCGCTACGGATGATATCGTCACAAATCTCGCTGAATGATGAAATCGGCCCACGATCTGAGTAGGGATTTTTGTGGCGTATCGGCCAGGATTCTCAGATGCTCCAGCGCATCCTGGACGTAATGCCGGGCCAGGTCACGGGCATGCTGGATGCCGCCGGTCTGGTCCAGCAGATCAACAACCTCTTCGATGTCGCTGTCGGAAGCTTCCCGGTTGCCGAGGACACTCAACGCGAACTGGCGCTGGGCCGCCGACATGCGTTCCAGGCTGTGCAGGACGATAATGGTACGCTTGCCCTCACGGATATCCGACCCGACCGGTTTGCCCATGCGTTTCTGATCGCCGACCACGCCCAGCACATCGTCCTGAATCTGGAAGGCGATGCCGCACTCCCCGGTGAATTTGCCAATAGCGGTGACGACAGGGTGTTCCAGGGTGGGCAGCCGCAGGCCGATAGCCGCACCAGCCCGACCTGCGAAGGCATACAGCGAGCCGGTTTTTTGCCAGAGCATGTCCAGTACCTGCTGCTCGTTGAGCTGCTCCACCGGCGTTTCGGCCTGCAGAATATCGACCGTTTCACCGTTAATCAGTGTGATCTGCACTTGTCGGAACAGCTCACGGACCAGCACCAGCGCCAGTTCGGCGGGCAGACCATGGTGGAAATGAAGGTCGGGCAGCAGCGAAGCTGCCCAGCCCTGCTGCATATCGCCCGCCAGAATAGCAATCGCCAGCCCGTAATGGTCGGCAGTGGCATCGTCCATGCCCAGTTCGGCGCGTGCGCGACGGGCGAAATCGGTATGGACGGTCGGAACGCTGCGCCGCATCTCGTCGCGGTCGATGATGTCGTCATGGACCAGCGTGAATGTGTGATACAGCTCGACAGCGGCGGCGGCAGGGATGGCGATCTGTTCGTCACCGCCCACAGCCCCGCAGCAAAACATCAGCACCGCCGGGCGCAGCGATTTGCCGCCTGCGTTGACATAACTGTAGACGGCGTCTTCCAGATGCTTGTAAGTAAAGCCGATCCGGTTCTGCGGCGCGGCCAGATACGATTTGACCAGTGCCTGACGCTGGCCGATCTCGTGGATGAGTTGAGTGAAGTCGTTAGCGTGCATCCGGAAGTCTTTCAGGTTTGAGATGATAATCCGTATATTGTAACCAACTTTGCTGATTGGTACAGAGGCACCCCAGGCAAATGCTGGCTGCTGAGGACAGATGCGCGGGCGTGACTGTGGAGCGGGTGAACGCGGCTGTCAGATGCTCAGTTAAGCGAATAGGTCGCTTCGTCGTCTGCGTCATCGCCGGGTGGGTCGAGCAGCGTATCGAGCAGTGACACTTCGCGCCTGTAAACGCTGCGTAATTCGGCCAGCAGTTCATGGACGACGGACATGGCCAGCAGTTCCTGTTTTTGCGACAGTGGAATCTGCAGCAGCACTGCCGACAGATAAGCCAGGGCCACCGGGTTGTTAGGCACCTGATTCACATCGACTTCGATCTGGCCGGTGCGTTTGAGAATCTCCAGGTAACGTTTGAGCCAGGCACGCACCCGTGTCGAGTTGGCGAGTGTCTGTTCGTGGTCGGTGTCGCGGATAGGAAACGGCTCTACCATACTGGTGAGGTAGGGGCGCGTGTCGCGGTCCAGCGAGACGATCTGAAAGCGTTCTTTGCCCACCGCCATGATGTTCATCTGGCCCTGGCCCAGCGGCTGCACCTGCACGATCTGTGCCGAACAGCCGATGAAGTACGGGTCCGCCAGTGGGCCGAGCGCCTCTTCTCCCTGGGCGATGAGCACCACGCCGAACGGTCTGCGCTTTTCGATGCACTCGCTCATCATGATTTTGTAACGGTCCTCAAAGATGTGCAGGTTGAGCGGCATCCCAGGGAAAAGAACCGTGTTGAGTGGGAACAACGGCATTTCAATTGTCTGGCTCATGTGTTTCAAAGTACCAATCGTTTCGTTTTATGCCGACTGAGTATAACTCCGCCGGTAAAGTGCAGACCAGCGACTCGAATGTTACTCTAATCTATTCTGGCTGGTGAGGTACATCAAGGAAACGCTGTATCTCGATGAGATAGCCTTCCGGATCGCGCAGGAAACAGTGATAGATGCGGTACGTATCGTTCTGCTGCGGTGGCTTCTCGAAGGTGACACCGGCGCCACGCAGGTGATCGTACCAGCCATCGACATCCGCAGTGACGAGGGTCAGGATGACATTTTGCTGCGGTCCCCGGTTCACGGCACCCTTTGAGACATCGCTTGCCTGACAGACCCCCAACAGGCCGCTGCCACTAACGCGGTAGATCCGACAGCTCCCCTGGTCCAGCCACAGTTCCAGGCCCATTGTTCGCTCATAGAAAGCGGCGCTGCGCCCCAGGTCGCTGGTGTAGATAAACGTAATCTGTGTGTCGATAGCCGGATGACTCATGGTCTGCTTACCTCGTGGATGGGTTGCCTGATGTAGAATATCCCAAGCATAACATACTGGCCCACCAACATCGAAAAAAGGATACGCTCATGCGTATTGTAATGTTTTCTGTCAATCCGTTGTTCCCCGATTACAATACCGGCGGGGCGTCCAAGCATCTGTACAATATTGCCGTTCACTTTGGCCAGCTTGGCCACGATGTTCAGGTGATCTGCACGCGCGTGCCGGAATCGCAGAACCGGTTCCAGTGGCATGATCGTGTCGAGGTGTTGCCGTCGCTGCCGTTCAAACAGCCATTCCCCCAGCCTTACGCGGTACCGGCTTACGACCTGGCAAGCATCGTGTACGAAATGGGCGAAGTCCTGCAGGCAGCAGACCGTTTCTATCTGCATGACGGCGAGTTTCTGTTTCCGTATGTTTACCGCCATGTGCCGACCATCGTCTCGCTGCGAGACAACGTTTACCCGGAGACGCTCATCAGCAGCTTTTCGTTTACTGGCGACCAGTTGATCCTCATCTCGGAGTACTCGCGCCAGTACTACCAGCACACGGCAGGTCGCTTCTTTCCGGAGCTGGCGTCGCGCATTCAGGTTATTCCCAACGGCATCGACTGGGATCGCTTCAAACCGACGCCACCCGGCGATCTGCTGGACATCATCCCGCTGCAACCGGGAAGCAGGCCGGTGGTGTTGCATCCACACCGTCCAGAGGAGAGCAAAGGTTTGCGGCAGACGGTTGCCGTTGTCGATCAGCTTGTTCACCGGCAAGGAATCACGAATGTGCTGGCGCTGGCACCGCGCTGGCACGAGTCCGAGCATTCGCCGGAACTGCGCGACTTCTACCAATCAGTCGAGCAGGACATCGCGGATCGCGGTCTGGCCGACAACTTTCTGTTTCACGACTGGGTGCCGCGCGAGTTGATGCCGGCCTATTACAGCCTGGGCAGCGTGACGCTGTCGCTGGGCAGCTTTGTCGAGGCTTTCGGCAATTCGGTCTATGAGTCGCTGGGCTGCGGCACTCCGTCGATTGTGGCGCGTATCGCCACCCACCGCGAGCTGCTGCCCGACGAGCTGATCGACAAAGTGGATTATGACGACATCGATGAGGCGGCGGTGCGGGCGGCGCGCATCATCCGCGCGGGGGAGCGCACCAGCCCGCAGACGCTGGATTATCTGCGGACGCATTACGATATCCAGCGACAGCTCGACCGCTATACCGAGGCAATCCTGGGCGCTCAGTTGCGTGAGCCTATCGCCTATCGCCATCCGGCCATCGACGCCGGCACGCGGTTTGTGCTGGCGCCCTGGTGCTATGTCTCCACACGCGGCATATACAACGACTTTCGCGCCGATTATGCCGATCTGGGGCCGGTGGGTGCGCTGGTGCGGGCACAGACGGGCGGCTTCACGCTGGATGTAGCAGCGGCAGCAGGCATCCGGCGGACGGACGTCATGAGTGCTGTCCGTGCTGGTTACCTGGTCCCGCTGGATTGAGAGCGAAGGGCGTTCTAGCTGTTCGGATTGCCGACCAGCCAGGCATGGGCGCTGTCGCGGTTGGCGAAGACGCGTCGCTCCAGATTCGGGATCATGTTGCTGTTCGAGCGAAAGCTCAGGTCAAAGATGGTCGATGCGACCGGGTTGGTCGTCACAATTGCGAGCTTGCCCTTAATATCGGCGCGGTTGATGCTGAGGAGTTTCTCGCCTTGCTCGCGCAGGTAAGGCGTTACCGTGAGTTCTGGCGCGAACAAATGCATACACAGCAGCGGTTTTTCCGCTGGCCAGCTATTGAGGGCATTCAGTGCAAATGCCGCATACCTGTCGACGGCTTCGCGGGCGACGCTGGTTGTTGTGATGAGCAGAATGCGGTTATCGTCGATCCAGGTAAATGTGAATCCCGAATCCTCGTCAATAGGAACGACCATGGCTGATGGCTTTCGCTTGTGTGATAGTCTGTGATGATGCCACTTGGAAAAAGGACGTACCCGCTATTATAACTTGCGAAGGGTCAATAACCGAATCGTTTGTTATCGATTTTACCAAATATTCATTATTGATGGGATTACGAAGTCAGTCCTGGTTTTCTGGCAGCAGCGCCCGGATTTCGTCCAGGTGTTTGAGCGCCTCCATGCGGCCAGCCAGAAACGGCCCTTCAATGTCGGTGAAGTCCAGCGACCCGTAGCCCTCCACTGCCGGGCGCAGCAGGACATCGGCAGGGTACTGGGTCAGGCGTCTTTCGTGCAGATGGCAGGCCATCACGCGGAAGGCGCGCCACATCGACGACATCATGCTGGGAGTCTTGGTCCATTCGGCCTTGTTGATCAGATTAAACGGCAGTTCAATGCCCATAATAGCGCTGATGGGGTCTACCCAGGGGTTGTCCTGTTCTAGTGGCGGGTAGACATCCACCGCGATGATCTTCTCGGCCTTGTGTTCGTGGGCGATGCGGGTCGCCAGACTGTCGATAACGCCGCCGTCGGCTAACTGCATATTATCCATTTCCACCGGCGGAAAAACAGCCGGTACCGCGCTGCTGGCCAGGATAGCCGGGATCACCGGACCGCTCTCCAGCTTGACCTCGCGCCCGTCCCGCATATCGACCGCCATGACGACGGTCGGCACCCCTAGATCGGCAAAAGTGACACCATCCAGCGCGGTCATGAGCTGTTCTTCGATGGCTTTCTGGCGGGCGCGGGCGCTGAACAGATTCATGCTGAAGATATTGCTACCCTGCATGGCCATCATCTGCTCGCCGATCTCCGCCGGCGTCATGCCACTGGCAAACAACACGCCGACAATTGCGCCCATGCTGGTCCCAACAACCAGGTCAACCGGAACGCCTTCCTGAATCAGCACATCCAGCACGCCGATATGGGCGATGCCTCGGCTGCCACCGCCGCCCAACACCAGCGCGATTTTAGGTTGTGTATTGTCAGAATCTGGAAACATAATGCTCAGTTATTCCTCGACAAGCAGTCGGTGTAACACCTTCCCAACGAACGATTTAGGCAGCTCCTCGCGGAACTCGAACTCTGCTGGGACGGCGTAATCTTCCAGGCGACGCTCGCACAGCGCGATGAGCTGCTCTTCTGACAGGCTGGCGTCTGGCTGTGGGACGACAAACGCTTTGATCTTTTGAGTGCCGTCGCCGGTGTCGATGCCCACGACGGCGACTTCCCAGACCTTGTTGTTCTCGTACAGCACTTCTTCGATGTCTCGCGGGTAAACTTTGTGCCCATCTACCGTAATCGTATCACGCTTACGGCTGACAAACTTAAAGAATCCGGCGTCGTCCATGACGGCGATATCGCCCGTGTGCAGCCAGCCATCCCGGTCCGGGTTCTGTGCCAGAGACGGGTCGCGCGGCTGAAGATAACCCTGCATAACCTGCGGTCCGCGAATCACCAGTTCGCCGATCTGGCCGGGTGGCAGTTCTTCGCCAGTGGTCATATCGACAATGCGGGCGTCAGTGTTGGGCAGCGGAATGCCGATAGAGCCGGTCCGGTTGGTGCCGAACAGCGGGTTGGAGTGAGTCATCGGTGAGCACTCGGTAAGGCCATAGCCCTCAATCAGATGCCCCCGTGTGACCTTCTCGAACTCTTCCTGTACTTCCACTGGTAGCGGCGCGGCGCCGCTGAGACAGGCCTTGATCGACGCCAC
This sequence comes from uncultured Anaerolineaceae bacterium, assembly GCA_964639225.1. GTDB lineage: Bacteria > Chloroflexota > Anaerolineae > Aggregatilineales > Phototrophicaceae > CAZXCK01. The sequence continues at coordinate 16,286 of CAZXCK010000064.1, forward strand.
GCCGTAGCGCCGGGAATTGGGTATGTGGTTGATGGTAGCATAAATCGAGGGGACGCCAGGGAAGATCGTCGGGTGATAACGCCGGATATGCTGGAGCACCGTTTTGACCTCGTATTCGGGCAGCAGCACGATGCGCGCACCGATGCTGACTGGCACGTTCATCCCGGTGGCCATGCCGTAACTGTGTGACAGCGGCAGCACACTGAGAAATGTTTCTTCTCCATAGCGCAGGCTGGGCATCCAGTGGCGGATTTGCAGCGTATTCGCCACCAGATTGGCGTGACTCAGGTAGACGCCTTTGGGTATGTCGCTGGTGCCGCTGGTGAAGATGATCGCCGCTAAGTCCTGCGGTTTGACGTCAATATTAAGCGGTAGCTGGATGGCCGCCGCTTCCTCAATGAGGTCTTCCATCATGTAGCCGTCTTCCAGCGGCAGTTCGGTATCGTCGAATGGAGCCTGGAATTCTTGGCCGAAGTGATTGGGCACAATATCAGGGACGTGAGCGTAAATCACGGCGCTGATGCTGGTCTCGTCCTTCAGAACCTGGCCCAGTGGCTGGTAATGGCGCAGGGTAATGAGGACGCGCGGTTTGGCCAGGTTTACCTCGCGCATAATGCTTTGTGCGGCGGCGTCCGGGTTGGGCAGCACCACAGCCGCCCCCAGGCTGAGTATGGCGTAATAGGCGATGATAAACTGTGGTATGTTGGGTAGAACCAGCATCACGCGGTCACCGGGACGTACGCCCACACCATGCAGCGCATGCGCGAAGCGATTGACCTGCCGGAACAGTGTCTGGTAGTTGGTGGATTTGCCCCGGAACACCAGCGCCGTTTTTCGTGGCACCCAGTCCGCCGCGCTTTCCAGAAACTTGTGCAGCGGCTGGCGCGGCAGTGGGATGGTATACGGGACTTCCTGCTCGTAAAACTTCAGCCAGGGCCGGTCGCGGATCATGCGCGTGGTCAGCGTCTGGGCGCGCCACGAATCCTTAAGACGATCCTGGTTGATAAAGCGCTCGATGACGCGATTAACGGCGGTGTGGCGTTCAAGCTGGACCTTGTGCTTGGCCGCGCCTACGTCGTAGATCTCGGCGTTGGGTATCTGCTGGGCGGCTTCTTCGAACAGCCGGCGCGGGAAATAGTTGTCGCGTTCGCCGGTGATGACCAGTGTCGGCGTCGTGATGTTGCGCAGGTAGTCCCAGCCCTTCCAGCGGCGCATGTTGTTGGTCAGCATGCGCTTCATGACGTGAATCTCGGCGTTCCAGCGTGGGCGATACTTCCACCACAGCCGGTAAAAGGCGGTCGGCAGGCGCACGAGCCAGTTGACGATACGCGGCAGTGGATACTCCGCTGTGGTAGCGATCAGGATGAGCTTTTCCAGGCGTTCCGGGTAGCGGTTGGCGTACTCCACACAGATGGAACCGCCGAACGAATGCCCGACGAGAATAAACTGCTCGGGCAGCTTGAGCGTCTGCACAATGTTATCCAGGTCGTCCAGCAGCTCGCTCATGGTGTAATGGGTGTATGGGGCGTCGCTCTGGCCGTGACCGCGCAGGTCTGGCACCACCACCCGATATTCGCGCGCGAAGCGGTTGATTTGCAGTTCCCAGGTCTCGGCACAGCCCGCGTAACCATGCACAAAGACGATCGTCTTATCGACTGCTTCAGGCCATAGATCGATGACACTCAGATGACTGCGGGCGACGCCGCGAATAGGGACTTCCACGCGATACAGGTTGAAATCGAGCTGTATGCCTTTGCGTTTGATGCCACGTAGTTTGCGTTTCATGCCTGCCCGTTTCCTGCTGCTGACCGGCTCAGTGAATGTGCCTTGACGGTCCATCATACTCGTATCTATCGGGAATGACCATAGCGTGCCACATCTAATGCTATGCTAACGGCTCTGTGCTAATCTTGTCCCGTAATCACACACAATGAGACGGAGCGCTCCGTGAAACTAGAAACCTATACCCAGGCTGATGCCTTTGATACGCTTCGGCCAGAGTGGAACACGCTGCTGCATCGCAGTGCGGTCGATAACATCTTCAGCAGTTGGGAGTACCAATCGACATGGTGGGATGTGTTTCATCCCGGTCGTCTGCTGATTATCACCTGCCGCGATGAAGACGACCGGCTCATCGGCATTGCGCCCTGGTTTGTTTGCGAGGGTGGTGTAATTCGTGGCATCGGCTGTGAAGACATTACCGACTACCTGGACGTTATCGCCGATGCCGAGCATGTCGAAAAGGTGCTGGGGTGTTTTGTGTCGTATCTGGCAGAACGTCACGAGGATTACCGGAGCATCGAACTGTGCAATATCCCGGAAGAGTCGCCAACGTACCGGCTCCTGCGCGATACGTTCGAGCGCTGTGGTTTCACCGCCACCATCGAGCAGCAGGAAGTCTGTCCGGTGATTGAACTTCCAGAAACCTGGGAAGACTACCTGGCCCAGCTCGACAAAAAGCAGCGCCACGAGATTCGCCGTAAGCTGCGCCGGGCCACTGGCTCTGATGAGTATGATGTTGACTGGTACATCGTCGATGGTTCGCGTTCGCTTGACGAGGAAATCGATACATTCCTGCGTCTGATGGCGGCCAGCGATCCACAGAAAGCCCAGTTCCTGCGCGATGATGGCAACGAATTGTTCTTCCGCCGGCTGATCCCGCTGATGTACGAGCAGGGCTGGCTGCAACTGGTGTTCCTGACGGTCAACGGGCAGGCGGCGGCGGCTTACTTCAACTTCGAATACAACAAACGTATCCTGGTGTATAACTCTGGCCTGGACCCCGACGCCTATGGTCATCTGAGCGCGGGTATCGTCCTGCTGGCGCTGAACATCCGCCATGCCATCGAGAAGGGCTGCGAAGCCTTCGACTTCCTGCGTGGTGACGAGAATTACAAGTATCGCATGGGCGGCAAGGATACTGGCGTCTATAAACTCATGGCGGAGTTCCCGCAGATGTGATAGTCGTACATCAGGGTGGGAAATAAAACAAACGCGGCATCGAGTATTCGACGCCGCGCTTTCGTTTATGGGGTGAGTGATGGGACTTGAACCCACGGCCTTCTGGGCCACAACCAGACGCTCTAACCAACTGAGCTACACCCACCATGTTGATGCCGAAAGTATAGCACGGGCTAAACTGTAAATCCAGACCTTTTTCTGGCGGAAATCACCATCGCGCGGCTGCCGGGACAGTCCTCCCAGTGGCTGGTCACGTCGAAGCCGTGACGCTCGATGCGTTCCAGCGCCTCACGCAGGCGGGTGTCGGCTTCGGGGCTGGCCTCGCGCTGCCCGGTAATGCGATACAGCCAGTCGAGAACACGCTGCGGCAGCCCGCGCGTGGTGAAAAGTGCGCCGGGCACAATCACCAGCAGGCCCTCTTCGCCAAGTATGCGCCGTATCTCGTGCAGCGTGCGCGGATCGACGATGAACTCGGCTGGAAAGGTGGCTACTGCCGCGTCGAAATGCGCGTCCGGGAAGGGCAGCGCCTGCGCGCGCGCCCGTACCAGCAGCGGCGCGCATCCCTGGCGGCGCAGTTTGCGCCGGGCGATGCGCGCCATATTCGGCGACAAATCACAGCCGACGGTGTGATAACCGGCGCGCTTCAGGTCGATCTGCAGATCGCCGGTGCCGTGCGCGATCTCCAGCACGCGCGGGCAGTCCGCCGGTGGGCCGATGTGCTTCAGCGCGGCGCGCTGCCAGCAGCGCCACGCGCCCAACGACACGATCCTGCTGACTGCGTCATAGGTGAAGGCGAGCGGGTTGTACAGCAGGTGAAACCCCCAGCGAACCAGCCGCCACCACGCGCCATCAGGACCAGAAAGCATGGCGGATCAGGTCCGGCTTATCGGTGATGATGATGTCCACGCCCAGATCGCGCAGAACGAGAGCGCGCGCCGGGTCGTTCACCGTCCACGTGTGGATGCGCTGGCCCGCGTCACGCAGCGCCCGCACGCTGTCGGCGTTCAGCATCTCGTGATGGGGGTGGCTGGCTTCGGTGGTCATCCGGGCGCGGAACTCGTCGGGGATGGCCGGTATACCCTCGGCATAGAGATAACCCAGCGCGACCTGTGGCATGGCCTGCCGGAAGCGAATCAGCGCCAGCGGATTAAACGATGACACGACCACTCGCCCCGCCATGTGATGTCGTTCGATACAGGCGGCGACCGCTTCTTCCAGTCCGTCCGGTTCCAGGGCCATCGACTTGATCTCTACGTTGACCAGCAGTCGCCCGGCGACCGCCTCGAAAACCTCGTCCAGCGTGGGAACGCGCAGACCGGCATAACCGGGGCCAAACCAGCTTCCAGCGTCCAGCGCCTTAATCTCGGCCAGTGTCATCTCGGCAACAGTGCCGCTGCCGTCGGTGGTGGCATCGACGGTGATATCATGGATGACGACCAGTTCACCGTCGCGGGTGAGCTGCACATCCAGTTCGACGCCGTCGGCCTGCAGGTCGGCGGCCAGTTGAAAAGCCAGCAGCGTGTTCATTGGCGCGTAGGCGCTGGCCCCGCGATGGCCGAAAATCAGCGGACGGTCGGTGTACATCGACTCAAGCGTTTCCGGTTCGGTTGGTGTGGTCACATTTCCCCTCGCACATTGTTTTTGTCGGCAAAGCAAAGGCCCACCGGATTCACACGATGGGCCTGAATTATACTCAATTTTGCGCCAGACGGACGCTATTTCCTGGCCGGGCCGAGCTGAATTTCATTCCCCTCGACACGCACTTCATAGGCAGTGACATCGGTGAAGGCCGGCGCCGACAGTACCTTGCCCGTGCACACATCGAACTTGGCGCCATGACGCGGGCAGGCGATGACGTTACCCGTCTGTTCGCCTTCGGCCAGCGGCCCGCCGTCATGCGTGCAGACATCCTCAATGGCGCAGTACGTGCCATCCACGTTGAATACGGCCACCCAGCGGTTGCCGATCTCAACGATGAGCGGCTCATCGCCCGGCTGTAGCTCGTCTGTGGTGCCAATCGTGACAAAATCGGTCATCTGAAGTACGCTCCGTTTTCTGGTGGGTAATTACTCGTCGTCTTCGGCGGCTTCTTCCTGCTTGCGCCAGTAGTCGAGGCCGTGCAGGCTCACATGCAGCGCTTTGAGGCCCAGCAGCGCGCATTTGACGCGGTTCTGCGAGATGGGGATGCCGAGCAGATCGAATACATGATCTCGGCTGATGTCCTTGACCTCATCGACCGTCATGCCGATGATCTCCTCACCCAGCATGGACGCCGCCGCCTGGCTGATGGCGCAGCCTTCACCGTCCCAGCCGACGCCGGTGATGACGTTATTCTCGTCGATGCGCAGCGTCAGCCGCAGCCGGTCGCCACACAGCGGATTCGTCACCTCATAGTCGATGGTGGCCGGGTCCAGAACCCCCTTGTTGCGCGGGTTCATGCCATGATCCAGGATGTTTTCGCGGTACATATCGTCCATGTTGAGTTCCCCCTCAGATGGTGAAGCGCTTCTTCGCGTTATACAGCGCCTCGACCAGCGCGTCCACTTCCGCTGGTTGATTATACAGGTAGAAACTGGCGCGGGTGGTGGCACCCACCGAAAACAGCGAATGCAGCGGCTGGGCACAGTGATGCCCGGCGCGCACGGCGATGCCCTCGGCGTCCAGGACCTGCGCCAGATCGTGCGGGTGAATACGGTCCAGCGAGAAAGCCATCACCGCGCCGCGCTGGGATGCGTCCTGCGGGCCGTAGAGCGTCAGGCCAGGGATTTCGATCAGCCGTTCCAGGGCGTAGGCTGTCAGCGCCTGCTCGTGCGCGTGGACGCGCTCCATGCCCAGTTCGCTCAGGTAATCGACCGCCAGACCCAGCCCAATCGCCTCGGCGATGCTGGGCGTGCCGGCTTCGAACTTATAGGGCAGTTCGTTCCAGGTGCTGCCCTCGAACGTCACCCGCTCGATCATGTCGCCGCCGCCGATCCAGGGCGGCATGGCTTCCAGGATGTCTCGCTTGCCGTAAAGAATGCCGCTGCCGGTAGGGCCGACCATCTTGTGACCGCTGAAGGCGTAGAAGTCGGCGTCCAGCGCCTGCACATCGACCGGCATATGGGGCACGCTCTGCGCGCCGTCGACCAGCAGCAGCGCACCGGCGGCGTGGGCTTTGTCGGCGATGTCGCGGATGGGGTTGATGGTCCCCAGCACGTTGGAGCCGTGCATCACGGTCACCAGTTTAACCGGATTGTCCGCCAGCATGCGCTCGAATTCGGGCATGTCCAGCAGGCCATCGCCGGTTATGGGCACATACAGCACGCGGATTCCCTTCTCGGCGGCCAGCATCTGCCAGGGGACGATGTTGGCGTGGTGTTCCATCTGTGTGGAGAGGACCACATCGCCGGGCTGAAGATTGGCGCGGCCCCACGTCTGCGCCACCAGGTTGATGGCCTCGGTGGTGCCGCGTGTGAAGATCACCTCGCGTTTGTTGCCAGCGTTGATGAATCGGCGTACTTTTTTGCGCGCTTCTTCATACGCCTCAGTCGCCTGCTCGCTGAGTTTGTGAATCCCGCGATGGACGTTAGCGTGATAAGTGCGGTAGTAGGTGGTCATCCCGTCGATGACGCTGGCCGGTCTCTGGCTGGAAGCGGCGTTGTCGAGATAGACCAGCGGCACGCCGGGGCTGTGTTCCATCTGCAGAATGGGGAAGTCGGCGCGGACAGCAGCGACATCGTAAGGCAAAACGATCGGGTTGTTCTCTGCCATAATTCATACACCTTCTGGTTCAAACACGAGCGGTGTGCCGCTTCTATTCTCTATTCAGAATAGAGGCGCGTCAATAGGCCATGACGCGCCTCTGTGCATTTCGATGGCACAAATCTGCCAGGATTTCAGCGGGTTCTGCTGTTTAACGCAGAATCTTGGCCTCGATGGATTCCTGCAGGCGATCGCGCACCCGCTCAAACGGGATGCGCTGCAGCAGCTCGTCGAAGAAGCCGTCGATCACCATCAGCTCGGCCTGGGGCCGCGTGATACCCCGGCTCATCAGGTAGAAGATGGGTTCCTCTTCCAGCGTGCCGAAGGTCGCCGCATGCGAGCAGGCCACGTCATCCGCTTCGATTTCCAGTCCGGGGATGCCGTCCATGCGGACGTCATCGCTCAGCATCAGGTTGCGACAGGCCTGGTAGCCGTCGATCTTCTGCATCTGCGGCAGCGACTTAATCATGCCCTGCCACACGGTGCGCGCCTGATCCTTGCCCGCGCCCTTGAAGAGCAGGTCGGATGTGGTCAGCGGCGCGTTGTGGTTCTGCTGCGTGTCCAGGTCGAAGTGCTGGTTGCCGTCGGCGAAGAAGAAGCCAGACATGCGACCGTTGCCGCCCAGCCCGTCGATGTCGAGTTCCAGGTACGCCTTGATGAGCTTGCCGCCCATCGTGCCGTTGATCCAGTCCAGGCTGGCGTCGCGGCCAATGCG
>CAZXCK010000065.1:0-23688 GCA_964639225.1 uncultured Anaerolineaceae bacterium
GTACCTAATGGCGAGCCAAAAGGACGATCTTTCGTGTCTCTTTAGCAGACACGCTCCCTGTAGCCCGGTGTTTTAACACCGGGCGGAACCGAGCCTGACCCTTTACTCCGCATTGATTTATTGAAGCGCTACAGCCCGCCCAACAAAAGGATAAGGCCAGAAAGGACAGGCCACTATGGACATCACCAACAAACGCGCCCAGCGTCTCCGCCAGGCCGGTTACAAGCTCACCAACGCCCGCCTGACGGTGCTCGAAGTGCTGGAGGCGGACCGGCACCACATGACTTCGACCGAGATCGTCGAGGCGGTCGCCCGCATCGACCCCAGCATCGGGCGGGCCAGTGTATTCCGCACACTGGACCTGCTCACGCGGCTGGCCATCATCCGCCCTACTTACATCGCCAGCAGCATGACGCCCAATTATGTGCTGCTGCCAGACGGCCACCATCACCACATCGTCTGCGTGAACTGCAACCGTGTCATCGAATTCCACGACTGCGGCCTGGAAGGACTCACACGCGAACTTGAAACGCGCTTTAATGTGAAGTTGACCGGCCATCTGCTAGAATTCTACGGTCTGTGCGCCGATTGCAGCGCGCAGCAGTCGCCCGCCGATGACGAGGTGTAGATGACCACAATCTTCAACCGAACAGTCGTGCCGCAGACCCAGCCCGCCATCCCGGACTATTCCCAGGTGGCGCTGGTTCCCATCGCCAACCCGGCCACCGCCATCGACCTGCTTCACCTGGCGGTCGCCATCGCCCACCCGGAACAGGGGCGCATCATCGCCCTGAACGTCAGTATCAGTAACACCGAGCGCAGCGCGCGCAGCATCGGCGAACTGGAATCGGTCGTCGAGCAAATTCGCGCCGAAGGTTACAAGATCGAGCTGGAATCGGTCGTCTCGCCCAGCATCTCGCGCGGCATCCTGGACGCCGCCCGCGATTACGGTGCCGACCTCATTTTTCTCGGCATCAAGCGGCCCGTGCGCGGCCAGATTCAACTCGGCTCAATCGTCAGCAACGTGCTGGAAACCGCCCCCTGTGATGTGCTGGTGTACCGCATGGGCGCCACCTCAGATTTTAAGCGCGTGGTGATGCCGCTGGACAACAGTTTTCAGTCGCGGGTGGCGGCGCGTGTCGGGCTGCATATCGCCCGCCGTTCGCAGACCGCCATCGAGGCCATGCACGCCCAGGCCGGTCACCGGTCAGAGTTCGAGGGTCTGGCTATCATCGAGCAGGCCCTGGCCGATGTCCCCGGCAGCCAGGCTGTCAAACGCACGGTGATCTCCGCCCATGAACCGGCGGATGGCATCCTGTCGCGCATCGACGACGATGATCTGGTGGTGGCCGGTTTCAACGACAGCAGCGAGTTCGAGCGGCTCGTCTTCGGCGATGTCGCCTACGGCCTGCTAAACCGGGCCTCAGGACCGGTGGTGCTGGTGGCGCGCTCGGCCAGCGCCGGACGGCGTCATGTGCGCGCCTGGCGCCGCGCGCTGAACTGGGTCCGGCCTGCTCTCACGCCGTTTGAACAGGATGAAATCATTCGTCATTCGCAGTTTAACGCCACGCTCGATATCGACTACGTGGCGCTGATCTTCATCTCGGCCAACATCGCCGCGCTGGGACTGATGCTCAACAGCGCGGCGGTCATTATCGGTGCCATGCTGGTCGCCCCGCTCATGACGCCCCTCATCGCGCTGTCAGTGGCGCTGACCGTTGGCCGCGTGCGCATCGCCGGGCGCGCCTTCGTCACACTGACGCTGGGCGTGCTCATGGCCCTGGCCATGGCCTTTGTCATCGGCGCGACGCTGCCCTTCAGCCTGCCCACCTCGGAGATGCTGGCGCGCGGCACGCCCACCCTGCTCGACGCCGGTGTGGCGCTGGCGTCCGGTGTGGTCGGCGCTTACGCCACCGCCCGCAAAGACATCCCCGCCGCGCTGGCCGGTGTCGCTATTGCCGCCGCCCTCATGCCGCCGCTGTGTACCATCGGGCTGGGCCTGGCCTTCGGCGATTTTTCGCTGGCCTTCGGGGCGGCGGTCCTCTTCCTGACCAACATCATCTGTATCATTATGGCTGGCATCGGCGTGTTCGTGTGGCTGGGCATGCGTCCCACAGCTTACCCTGGCGTCACCCGCCGCATGCAGGCTGGCGCGCTGGGCCTGCTGGTGATCGCCGCGCTGCCAGTGAGCTGGGAACTGTATCTGCTGACGCAGCAGGTGAGCACCGAGGCCGTCGTCCGCCGCGAACTGATCCAGGGTATGTCCAACGGCGAGCTGGTCCGGGTTCAGGTGCAGGGCAGCCGCCCGCTCAACATTCTGGCGACAGTGCGCACCTATCACGATATGACACTCGACGACGTGATCGAGATGGAGTCGCGCATCGGCGGCGCGCTCAATGAGCAGGTCAGACTCGAACTGCTGATCGAGCGCGTGGTCCGCCTGGTTGTCGATGATGACGATAATGGCGATAATGGCGAATCCGCCGCCAATGGCGGCTCCGCCACCGATTTTCCTAGCTCAACTGGTGGCGAATCTGACGCCAGTGGCGGACCGGAGTCAGTGCCAGAGACGACCCCGGCAACCGATGAATCACCCGCAGAAGACCCTGATGACGCCTGAAACCGGAGCAAAACCCTATGACGACTGACCCCGGCACCCATACCGGACCCTTCGAACTTGAACTGACTGCGATGGCACACGGTGGCAGCGCGCTGGGTCGCTGGCAGGGACGAACCGTGTTCGTGCCCTATACCATCCCCGGCGAGATCGTCGCGGTGCGGCCCGTCGCCGAGCGCGGGCGCGTAATTTTCGCCGAGGGCATGCAGCTTATCGACGCCTCAGCGGACCGGGTATACCCGCGCTGCCCGCACTTCGGGCCGGGGCGCTGCGGGCGCTGCCAGTGGCAGCACATCGACTATGCCGCCCAGCTTCTGCTCAAGCAGGACGTACTCGCCGACCAGTTGGCGCGTGTGGGCGACTTCGACGAGGCGGATGTGCGCCCGGTCATCGCCAGCCCGCAGCAGTGGGCCTACAATCACCATATGACGCTGGAAGCCGCGCCCGGCGGCCAGTTCGGTTTCCTGGCAGCGCAGGCGCTCCCCACCAGCGACGACACACCGCCGCTGGCCGTCATCGAGGAATGTCACATTCTGCACCCGGCGCTGCTCGATCTGTACTACACGCTCGACCTCGATTTTCCCGGCGTGCGCCGCCTGCGTCTGCAGATCGGCAGCGGCGGCGACCCGATGATGATCTTCACCGTCGCCAGCGAGGACGACGCGCCCGAACTGCTGATGGATTTGCCGGCCAGCGTCAACCTGATCCTGCCCGACAACGAGCCGATCAACCTGGTAGGCGACAGCCACACGCGCTATACCATCGGCGAGCGCTCGTTCCGCGTGACCGCCGGCAGCGACTTCCGCGCCAACGTGAGCCAGCTCGATCACCTGGCGGCACTGGTGCTGGAACTGGCCGCGCCCGCCTCTGGCGACGCCGTGCTCGACCTGTACGGCGGAGTCGGCTTCTTTGGCGCGTTCCTGGCCCCGCACTGCGCCCTGCTGACCGTCATCGAGAGCTACCCGCCCGCCGCCACCGATGCCGACAGCAACCTGGAAGATTTTGACCATGTGGACATCATTGAGGGCAGCGTCGAGGATATCCTGCCGGAACTCGACGACGCCTACGACATCGCCGTGCTGGACCCGCCCGCTGCCGGTCTCAGCCGGGACGCGCTCGACGCGCTGGACGCCGCCAGTATCCGGCGGCTGGTCTACGTCAGCAGCGACCCGGCTACACTGGCCCGCGACCTCAAACGGCTGGTCGCCAAAGGCTACCGGCTGGGCGCGATCCACCCCATCGACCTCAACCCGCAGACATATTACATCGACGCGGTGGCTGTACTGGAACGGGGCTGACTTCGGCGTTGGATGGCGCCCGTTTCGAACTCAGACAGGGTGCTTGACAATCCTTAGCGTAATAGAATAGACTGTGAAAAGCTCAATCACAGCATAAGGCTGGGGGAAGTCTTTGATTGGCTGGAAATTGCCTCAGACAGGTGGCAAAGCCTCGTCCTGATTAACAGATCATCACGGGCGCTCAATACCCCCACCGGGGATGTTTCCCGGTCCGGGTTGTGCGCGCGTGTTGTGACGCCAGGGTATCAGAGCCAGCGACCCAACCGCCATGCTGCGGCGGGCTGTTTATCACAAAATGAAACACAGGAGTTTGTTCTACCATGTCTGAGCGCGTCCAGGGAGTTGTGAAGTGGTTCAACGCCGAGAAAGGCTACGGCTTCATCAGCCGCGACAACGGCGCTGACGTCTTTGTGCATTACTCCGCCATCGAGGGGTCTGGCTACCGCACGCTGGAGCAGGGTAATCAGGTCGAGTTCGAACTGACGCAGGGTCCGAAGGGCGAGCAGGCCCACCGGGTCACCAAGATTGGCATCTGACTGTAGCAGCGGCTTCGCCTTCTGGAACGGGGTAGTACAACCGACAGGCCAGGGTCGCCGGCCAGGGTCAGATCGCTTGTAAAACTAAAACGATATTCTCAAAACTGGAAACTCACGAGCCTGTCCCGCCGACAGGCTCTTGTTTTTCTGCCCCCTGCTGCGACAATGAAAGCCCATGACTTGACTTCACACTACAGGGGGAAATCCATGCAGCTCGATCTCCAGGCCGTGCGCCAGCAGGCGGAAGCCATCGCCCGCGAGGCGGGCCAGTGCGCCATGTCTTACTTCAACGGCCCGCTGACCCAGGACACCAAGCAGACGCCGTATGACATCGTCACCGAAGCCGACCGTGACACCGAGACATTTCTGGTGGGCGCGATCCAGCGCGAGTTCCCGGCGCATCACATCGTCGGCGAGGAAGGCGGCGGCACAGGCGCGCCGGTCGAGAGCGCCGATTACCGCTGGTACATCGACCCTATCGACGGCACCACCAATTACGTCAACCGCATACCGATCTTCGCCGTCAGCCTGGCCCTGACCGACCGCGACATGAAGCCGCTGGTGAGTGTGGTCTACAACCCGGCGCACGGTGAGCTGTACAGCGCGGCGAGTGGTTACGGCGCGGCGCTCAACGGCGCGCCGCTGCGCGTCACTGGAGTCAGCGAGCTGGGGTCGTGTGTGCTGGGCAGCGGCTTCCCCTACGACAAATACACCAACGACGACAACAACCTGGCCGAATGGGGCCGCTTCCTGCGTCGCACACGCGGACTGCGGCGCATGGGGTCGGCGTCACTGGACCTGTGTTATGTGGCGGCGGGCCGCTTCGATGGCTACTGGGAGAGCCGCCTTAACCCCTGGGATTACCTGGGCGGCGTGCTGTGCGTCACCGAGGCTGGCGGCACGGTCAGCGACTACCAGGGCGGCGCGGATTATCACAGCACGCGGCAGATCATCGCCAGCAACGGCCACATCCACGCGCAGATGATCGAGGTGCTGGCGAAACAATCGTAGTGTTTGCGCAGAGGATGGGCTGTTATTTCAGCCCCAGAATATGCACAATGTCGTCGAGGCGTTGCGCGCCGAACGATTCGACCACCGGCAGCAGGGCCTCGAGGCACTGCAGCGCGTCGGTCAGGGGCAGCGCCGCCACTTCAGGCAGCGCCGCGCGCCAGACGGCGTAACGGCTGGCGTCGTCCAGGCTGCGCCAGTTGAGGCAGGCCGCGCCGATCTGCCGGGCGCGCAGTGTGGGGTTGTTCGGAATGGCGAGGGCGGCCAGCAGCGCCGTCTGCAGGATGGCGCGTGTCGCCGGCAGGGCCGCCTGCGACGGTTTTTCGCCTTGAACCAGCAGCGACGCCAGGATGCTGATGGCGCTGGCCTGGTCGTATTCGTCGTCCACCTGGCGGATGACATCGCTGGCGCGGGCGGCCAGTTCCGGGCGGGCGCTGGCCGGTACATAGGGCGCGATGGCCGCCAGGGCGCTGGCGCGGTCATAGTGGTCGTCAATGGAATCGATGAGCTGCCACGCCGGGACCAGGACATGCGGGCGTGATTCGCGCGGCAGGTTCTGCGCCAGGGCGATGTAAACCGTCACCCGGTCGAATGGTTCGTTGAGTTTCGCCGTCAGTTTGACCGCTTTCCCGATGAGGTCCGGTGGCAGATGCGGCGCCAGTTGGATCAGGGCGCGCGCGCGTTTGTAGTCGATGGTAATGCGCCGGACGTCAGCCAGCATGGCGGTCAGCACTGCTCCGCGCTGCTCTGGCGGCAGATGTGGCACCATCCCCAGCAGCGCGTTGAGCTGCTGCTGCGGCTCCTCGATGGTGCGGGCGGCGTCCAGTGCGCGAGTCAGCAGGTGCCCTGGCAAATGCGGCCCCAGCAGACTGAGGGCGCGGGCGCGTGCGTTCTCGTTTTCGATCAGGCGGCTGGTCTCCAGCGCGTTGGTGAGCGTCTGCTCGCGCAGCGCCGGCGGCACGACATCCAGCAGGGCCAGCAGTGCCGTAACGCGCTCGAAGTGGTGCGGCAGGTTAGCGGCAGCGGCCAGCGCATCGAGCACGGTCTGGGCGCGGGCCTGCTCTGGCACGTAATGCGCCAGCACAGTCAGCGCATGGACGCGGCTGTCCTGTTCGCGCATGGTGTGGGCCACCGCCAGACTGGCGACCAGCATATTGGGGGGCAGGGTGGGCGCGAGTTCGGTCAGCAGTTGAGCGCGGTTGCGTTCGTTGCGCAGGTTGTGGACCGCTGCCAGCGCCTCGCCCTGTAAATCCAGCGTCAGATGCGGAGCCAGCGACACCAGCGCCTGCGCGCGCAGGCCGCGTCCGGTGATTGTCATGGCGATGCTGAGGGCGTCTTCGAGGTGGCCGGGATAGCCGCTGTCGTGGCGGGCTGGTTCCAGGTGCGGCGCGAATGCGCCCAGCGCGGCCACACGCTCCGCTTCTTTGGGGATGGCTTCGATAGCGCGCAGTGCCTCATCGCGGATAGACCCGTGCCGCGATATGGATACGGCCCGTGCCAGCGCGGTGAAGGCGCGGGCGCGTTCCACCGGAGAACGGACGCTGCTGGCGCTCTGAATGGCCCGGTCCTCCAGTTCGCGTGGCAGGCGATCCGCCAGCGCGTTCAGCGTGTTGACGATCAGCGCGTCACTGCGCGAGGCGTCCACCACGTCCAGCATATGGCGGATGATGCGCGTCTGATGCTCTGGCGGCAGATGTGGTGCCAGCGCCGACAGGCTGCGCACGCGCGCTTCGGGGTCCGGTAGAGCCAGGGCGAGATTCACCGTGTCGATCATGGTCGCGGCCAGCACCGGCGCGTGCTGCTGCAAATGCGGCAGCGCCTCTAAATAGCGCAGGGCGGCCTGGCTGCGCGCCAGTGGATCGTCCAGCTCGTTGATCTGCTGCCACAGCTCGTGCGCGGTGACTTTTTTCAGTGTGCCCGGTGGCACCAGCGGCGCCAGCGTCAGGATGAACACCAGGCGCGGGCCGGGCTGGGACACGCGCTGGACCTCGGCCAGCAGCGATAGGCGCTGCTCCGGGCGCAGCGACGGAGCCAGCGATACCAGCACCGCCAGTCGCGCTTCGGTTACCGTCGGTGGCACCGGCGGCATGTGGTCGCTGTCCGTGAGCGTGGCCGCCCCGGTGGTCCGCTTGTGACTGAGTGCCAGCGCGTAACGCACCTGCTCGGCGATGTGCTGCGGCCCGGCCTGAAGCGCGGCGGCGAGCGCCTGCTCGAGCTGCTGCTGACCGAGCATGGCGGTCGTCCCCGGACGCTGCCCGGTGTAGTGCCTGTTTGTTGCGCGCGCTTGTGGTGGATTGGGCATGGTGGCTGGCCAGGTTTGGATAAGTGATACACCATATTTTAGGCGCTAACGCGGAGTCCGCGCAAGCTGGCGGGCGTAGCCGGTTCAGCTATCCGATGGCAAACCGGGGCCAATGTGTTACTATTTTTCGTGTAATGATGGCGATTGCTGTTCAACGTTATCCGTTTAACAGGGTACGCAAGAAAGGCAGATTATGGCTCAGAAGCCTGTGTTGATCGTGCTGGCTGGCGGGGTTTCGTCGCGGATGTGGCCCCTGCGCGAGAAGTCGCTGCTCAAATTCGGCGAGGAACCGCTGCTCGTCAGCCAGTTGCAGCGTTATCGCAAGTTAGGGCTGGAGCGCGTCATCCTGATCGCCAATCCGGCTAACCAGACCATCATCAGCGAGCTGGTGGAGCCGCTGAAAAAGCATATGCGGATTGATGTCGGCGTCCAGGCCGAGCCGACCGGCATGGGCGACGCGCTGCTCCAGGCCGAGCCATTCCTGGGCGACTCGCCCGATACGCCGATCTACGTGACGCAGGTCCACGATGTCGTCGACGACGCCCTGCACGAATCCATGCTCAAAGCCTTCGACAAAACGCCGTACGCCAGCTTTTTAGCCGGCTACGAAATGGCCGACTACTTCCCCGGTGGCTACTTGACGATCGACGACGACGGGCGTATTCATGGTATCGTCGAGAAGCCGGGCGCGGAGAACCGCCCCAGCAATCTGGTCAACATCGTGGCGCACATCCACAGCGCCGCTAACCGCCTCTTCGACGCCATACGCACCGAATACGCCAGCGACACGCCTGGCGATGACCATTACGAGCGGGCGATGGCCGCCCTCATGCCGGAGCAGGTCTATCAGGTGGTGCCTTACAGCGGCCACTGGAGCGCGCTCAAGTTCCCCTGGCATGTACTGGATGTGATGGATCACTTTCTGTCGCGCATTGAGGGGCAGCTTGTCGCCGAGGATGCCTTCATCGCGCCCAACACAACGCTGGTGGGCAACGTGTTTATCGCGCCCGGTGCGCGGATTTATCCGGGCGCGGCGGTTGTGGGACCGGCTTACATCGGGGCGGGGACCATCATCGGCAACAACGCGCTGGTGCGTAATTCGATGGTGCTGGATAACTGCGAGGTCGGCTTCACCACCGAGGTCGCCCGCAGCTATGTCGCCGATAACTGCTCCATGCATGCCTGCCGCGTGCTGGACTCGATCTTCGCGCCCGGCGTGAACTTCTCTGCTGGCTGCACCACCGCCAATCTGCGCATCGACCGGGGCGAGGTGTCCTCGACCATCAAGGGCCAGCGCCTGCCCAGCGGACGCAACAAGCTGGGGGCCATCATCGGCCAGGAGAGCTTCCTCAGCGTCGATGTCATGACCATGCCCGGCGTCAAGATCGGCGAACGGGCGCAGGTGGGGCCGGGCACGCACGTCCATCACGACATCAAGGATGGCCAGCGCGTGTACGTCAGGCAGCAGCTACAGGTGGTGGATGATGCCGATTGACGCCCGTCTGTTCAAAAAATACGACATTCGCGGCCTGGCCACTGGCGACTCGCCGCCGCTGGATGTCGCCGCCGCGCGCAGCGTAGGCCGCGCCTTTGGCACCCATCTGCAGACCGTCGAGCACAAGCGGCGCGTGGTCGCAGGCCGCGACAACCGCGACACCTCACCGGCCTTGCAGCAGGCCGCTATGGAAGGTCTGCGCGACTCCGGCTGCGAGGTCATCGACCTGGGGCTGGTGGCGACGCCTGTCGTCTACTGGCACGCCGTCCACCGCCAGCACTGCGGCGGCCTGATGGTCACCGGCAGCCACCTCAAAGCCGACCAGAACGGCTTCAAGCTGAGTGTCGGCAATCGCAACCTGTACGGCGACGACATCCAGGCCATCCGTCACATCATCGACACCGGCGGCTACACGCAGGGCAGCGGCTCGCTGACGGCCCACCCGGAAGCCCGCCCGGAGTATCTGGCGGACCTCAAACGGCGTGTCCAGCCGGGGCCGGGGCTGCGCGTGGTGGTGGACGCCGGTAACGGTATCGGCGGGCTGTTTGGCCCGGCGCTGCTGGAGATGTGGGGTCATCAGGTGATCGAGTGCCTTTACTGCGAGCCGGACGCCACCTATCCCAACCACACGCCGAATCCGCAGGAAGCCGAGAACATGCGCGACCTGGGCCACTGGGTGCGCACCCTGGCTGCCGATGCCGGTATCGCCTTTGACGGTGACGCCGACCGTATGGGGGCCGTCGATGAAAACGGCGAGATGATCGCCGCCGACCGGCTGCTGGCGCTGCTGGCCCGCGATATGCTGGCGCGACAGTCTGGCGCGGGCGTGGTCGCCGATGTGCTGACCAGCCAGGTGCTGTTCGACGTGGTCGAAGAATCCGGCGGGCGGGCTTATATGGCCGCCAGCGGTCATTCGCTGGTCAAAAACGCCATGCGCGAACACGGTGCGCTGCTGGGCGGCGAGATGAGCGGGCATATCTTTTTAGGCGAGGATTACTTCGGCTTTGACGACGGCTTCCTGGCGGCGGGGCGGCTGCTGCAGATCGTGGCGGCTTCCGGGCGCACGCTCTCCCAACTGGACGCCGAGCTGCCGCGCCTGTTCAGCACGCCGGAGTATCGCCCGCACTGCCCGGACGAATACAAGCAGGCCGTCATCGAGGGCGCGGCGGAGCGACTGGCTGGCAAGGGCGAGATCAACACGGTGGACGGCCTGCGCATCGGCTTCGAGCGCGGCTGGGGACTGCTGCGCGCCAGCAACACCGAGCCGGTGCTGAGTCTGCGTTTTGAAGGCGTTACTGAGGGTGACGCGCTGGCCTATCGCGATCTGTTCGCGGCTATTCTGCGCGACTATCCCGAAGTCGCGCCGCTGGAATAGGCGGGGCGCTGTATCGCCAGGGCGGGGTGGCTGTCTCGCAGGACAGCTTCCGCCCGCCTCGCACGACCCCAAAGCGGCAGGAACTCAGCCGCTCGATAGCAGGTCGTCATCGAGAGATGCGTTACGCACGATCAACACGGTCCCTACGGCCTCGATCAGCGTGTTGAGCCGCTGGCTATATGAAACATCTTCTTCGGGCGTTGGCAGATGCATGCCGATAATCGTCAGATCGGCATCGTGGCTGTGGCGTCGAATGATCTCCGCTATGCTCACATCCGGCCTATCGCGGATAATCACCGACGGTTCGGCCTGAATACGCACGTTGTCAATCACGGACTGCATATGTTCGCGTGTGTCCGCGATGGCGGCTTCGCTGTTGACCACCCGCAGCAGGCGCACCCGTGCGCGCTTCCAGGATGGATGCTCCTCGATCAGGTGGACGAGGATCATCATCAGGTCTTCGTTACCGCCGCGCCCCTGCCACCACACATTGATAACACGGCGATCACCAAAACCGCGCCCCTGATTGTAGTTCAGGAACAGGACCGATTTGCCCAGCGTGAAAAAATCCCGCACCAGACTCATCTGCAGCGTCTGCCCCGACGGGTCCCGGCTCCAGCCGAGCAGCACCGCGTTGGATTCCAAGTGTCCCAGCCCGTGTGCCTGCACAATCATGGTCGCGCCCGTGCGAAAGTCCGGCACGACTTCGGCCTCTGCGAAAGCTTCAATCCGCGTCTCGTTGATGTAGCTCTGAATACCTTTGCGGGCGACTTCGCGCAGATGGGCTTTGCCCGGATTGCTGACTTCACCGACGATAAGCTGGAAAAAAGTCACGATTCCGCGCCCCTGCGTCAGCCAGTCGGCGACCATCGTCAACTGGGCGCGGTTATGCGGCTGTCCGGTGAATACGATAATGTTCGGTCGCCAGTTTTTGCTTTGCGGTGCCCGGCGGCGCAGACGCAGCAGCGCATAACGTGCGATGGTGAACCAGACACCGCTGCGCAGGTCGCCCCACGTGCGCTCAATCCGGCGCCGCTTGAGAAACAGGTAGAAGCTGTAGCTCACGACAATCGCAAACACGGTGGCCGCCGGGTTAATCAGGAACATCGCGCCGTAACACCCGATCGCGCCAACCAGCGGGATCACCCAATGCACCCGAAAACGCGGGCGGAAACTGGGATTCCCAACGATTTTTTCCAGCGCCGCCGCCAGGTTGACCATGCCGTAAGTGTTCAGAAAAAACATGGTGATGATGGGCGCGACGAAATTCAGATCGCCCGCCCAGATGACCGCCAGCGCGATGCCGCCAGTTATCAGCACCGCCATACGCGGCTCGGTGTTGCTGCCCAGGCGAGACGCGATCCACAGGGGGACAATGCGATCGTTGGAGATCGCCTGCAAGGTGCGCGGGGCCGCCAGAACGCTGCCCAACGCCGACGAAAGCGTGCTGGCCCACACACCCGTCAGGATCAGCACCGGGATGGTGGCGATTTCCTGCATGGCCAGTGGATTGCTGAGTAACTGCTCCCGTGAAAGGTTAAGCGCCAGCCAGATGGCGGTGGCGAAATAGATGAGCGCCGTAAACAGGATGGACGTGATGGTGCCCACCGGAATACTGCGGCCCGGATTTTTCAGGTCGCCGGACAGGCTGGTGCCGACCTCGATTCCGGTTACGGCGGGGAAAAACAGCGCGAAGATGACCCAGAATGTGACGCCTTCTCTGTAAGACGCCTGGGACACGATTTCGCCGCTGCTCACACTGTCCCAGCCGCCGGTGAAGAAAGAGACCAGCGCCACCATCAGAACAGCCAGGATGAAAAACTGAATCCTGAGCGCGAAGTCCGCGCCGATATAAGCGATGAGGATAAAAACGACCGTGACCGCCGACGCGATATAACGCGGATCGACCGCCGCGAACATCTCCACCGTTTTCAGTGCTTCCGTGAAACCGATGATGTAAAACGCCACCGAGATCGCCTGCGACAGAAAAAGCGGAATCCCAATCGCGCCGCCGATCTCCAGACCGAGCGAGCGCGAGATAATGTAGTAATTGCCGCCAGCCCGGACCGTCATATTGGTGGCGATGGACGACAGCGATAAGCCGGTCATCAGCGAGATGAGGTTGGCGACAGCGATGATGGCAAGCGCGTTCCACAGCCCCCCCTGACCGACGACTTCGCCCATCCGCAGGAAGAGGATGATGCCCAGGATCGTCAGGATGTTGGGCGTAAACACACCTGAGAATGTGCCAAACCGAGCAGCGCCATTCCCTGTTGTGTTGTTGTTGCCGTTCCGTGTTCCGTTGGTTGTGGGCATTCCGACCCTGATATGACGTAGATGATCAGGCAAACTCAGATAGAATGCCTGATCTCAGCGTCGAATACCAGCCTTTTTATCTGCAAGCCGGGGATGATTTAAGCTGAGCAACTCATTCGCCAGCAGCGTTTGTCACCCGGGTGGCGGCGCGCATCAGGTTCGCCATATCGACCACCAGCAGCGATTCCTGGTTGTGGCGAGTGACAGCGGCGATGATCTGCGACGCGCTGGGAGCCTGTGCGTCGTAATCCTGAAGGTGTACGATGTCGTCCACCTCATCGACCACCACCAGCAGCAGCCGGCCCGTATTATCGCGCAGCGCCACCAGCGGCGTCGACAGGTTCAGTTCGGTATAAGCCTCACTCAGATAGCGGCGCAGGTCCACCACCTGGACGACCTGACCGCGCATGGTGATGACTCCCAGCACATGCGGCGGCGCGTCCGGCAAGGGGGTGATGGCCATCAGCCGCAGCACCTCGACGACGTGCGTCACGTCGATGGCGTACCATTCGTGCCCTACTCGAAAGCGTAGAAAAGCGATCATCACATGACTCCCGTGTGGCTCTCAATCCGAAGCAGGCTGCACAATCTCGGTCAGCATGCGGGCGATTCCGTGCAGCGGCAGCGTATGGCGTGCCGCCCCCAGTTTGATCGCCTCGGCGGGCATGCCGAACACCGCGCAGCTTGCCTGATCCTGGGCGATGGTCACCGCGCCCTGCTGGCGCATCGCCAGCAGACCGGCAGCGCCGTCGGCCCCCATGCCGGTCAGCAGCACACCGACCGCCGCCGCGCCGAAACGCTCGGCGACGCTCTCGAACAGGACATCGCCGGCGGGCGTGTGCGGTAGTTTAGGCGTATCGCGGAAGCACACGTGCCGCCGCGCGTCGAAGCACAGATGGCGGCCAATCGGCCCGAAGTAGACATGCCCCGGCAGCAGCGGCTGTCCCTGGGCCGCCAGCTCGAATTGCAGCGGAGTCGTCTGGTTCAGCCAGCCACGCAGCGAGTTGAGGAAGTCGGCGGCGATGTGCTGCACGACGACGACCGGCACGGCGAAGTTCACCGGCAGCCGCTGGAATATCTCGGCTAAGGCGGCTGGCCCGCCGGTCGATGCGGTGATGGCGACGATCTGCGGCGGCTCCGCGACTGAACCCTGAACGACAGCTTTTGAAACCGCTGGGGCGGGTTGCGGTTGGCGCGGACTGCTATGATGGATGACGCGCACCCCGGCCAGGGCGCGCAGCGTGGCGCGCAGCCGGTTCGCCTGGTCGGCGAACGCGGGGTCATCCGGCCCCACTGGTTTCGGCAGCAGCGTCAGCGCGCCCTGACGAATGGCCCGGAAGGCGAGATCGGTCTCTTTGCCCTGCATCGCGCCGCTGACCAGCACAATGGGCGTGGGCGTCTGGGCCATGATGACCTGCGTCGCTTCCAGGCCGTCCATGACCGGCATGACGATGTCCATCAGCACGATGTCCGGGCGATCCCTGCGCGTCACATTGACGGCCTGCTGGCCGTCGCTGGCCTCGGCGATGACCTGTAGTTCGGGGTCGCTCTGTACGATGTGTCGCATCAACTGGCGCGTCGTCGCCGAATCGTCAACAAGCAGCACACGGATCACGTTTCCGCCCTTCTTTGCGCATTAGGATATGAACTGTTCAATCATATCCAGTAGTTCGCCCTGGTCAAACCCGCGTTTGACGATATAGGCATTGGCCCCGGCAGACATCCCCTGCTGCCGGTCTTCGTCGCGTTCCAGCGATGTCACCAGGATGATCGGCAGATGCTCGTAGCGGTCGTCATTGCGCAGCTCGCGCGTCAGTTCAAAGCCGTTCATGCGCGGCATTTCGATGTCGCTGACGACGACATCAATATCGTTTTCGGAGAGGCGGGCCAGCGCCTCTTCGCCGTCGGTGGCCGTGATGACCTGGTAGCCGGCGGCCTCAAGGATGTTGCGTTCCAGCGTGCGCGTGGTGATCGAATCGTCGACGACCAGCACCTGTACCGCTGGCCGGTGGTTGGATTCGTGATCGACCATGATCGCTGGCGCGGCGGTGTGCGCGGCCTGGCGATAGGCCCGCAGCAGGTCCGCCGGGTTGAGTACCAGCACCGGCTTGCCGCCGCCCAGCAGGGCCGCGCCAGAGATGGCGCGCACCCGCTTCAGCGGATAGGTCAGCGGTTTGATCGCCAGTTCCTGTTCGGTGAGGATATCGTCCACCGCCACCGCCAGCACCTGGTCACCGACGGACAGCACCACCGCCAGCGACTGTTCCTGGTCAGCATCGCTCCCGTTCATCTGCAGCACCTGGGCCAGCGACGCCAGCGGAATGGTGCGGCCATCCAGGCGCACGGCGGCGCGCCCGCCAATCGAGATCACGTGATCCATATGGACGATCTTCTCGACGGCCAGCAGCGGGATGGCGTAAGTCTCACCGGCGGCCTGCAGCAGCAGCGTCCGCGTGATGGCCAGCGAGGTGGGCACGGTCAGCGTGATGCTGCTGCCTTTGCCCGCTTCAGTGCTGACGGCAACCCGGCCATGTACCGACGCCATGCGTACGCGCACCACGTCCAGGCCCACGCCGCGCCCGGCGATCTCCGAAATGCCGTCATGCGTCGATATGCCATGCGTGAACGCCAGGTTAACAACCGAGTCGGTGGATGGCGCTTCGCCATAGCGGGCCTCATAGGCCGCCTGGATGCGCTGCGTGTCAAAGCCGCGCCCGTCGTCGCTCACCTGGATGCCGATCTCGCTGCCGCGCTGCTGCACCCGGATGCGGATCAGCCCTTCGCGCGCTTTGCCCAGCGCCTCGCGCTCGTCCGGCGCTTCGATACCGTGCGCCACCGCATTGTTCAGCAGATGAGTCAGCGGGTCTTTGAGCAGTTCGAGCACTTTCTTGTCCATCTCGGTGTGCTCGCCCACGATCTCAAAGCGCACCAGCTTGTCCTCGGCGCGGGCTACGTCGCGCACCATGCGTTCCAGCATCAGCCGGTGCGTGCTGAAGGGAATCATGCGGATGTGACGCACTTTGTCCTGCATGTTGTTGGAGACGATCTCCAGGCGCATGGTATCCCGGTAGGTGGTGTGTTCCAGCCGGGTCATGGCTTCGACAATCGTCTGCATGGAGTCGGCCAGCGCCAGATACGGCTCCAGCGCGGCGGCCTGGTCGTGGCGCGTCAGCAGTGCCTTGAGTTCCGCCCAGGCTTTGGACCAGTTAGCAAGCTGCTGGTTAATGCCACGTATCGCTTCCATGCGGGCGTTAGCGCCCATGCGCAGCACCAGCATCTCGCCTACCTCGACCATCAGATCGTCGAGTTTGCGCAGCGACACGCGGATCGTCTCGTCGGTAGCGGCGGGCGCATCGCCGGCGTCGCCGGCAGACGGCGCGTTTCCCGGCTTCGACGCCGCAGCGGCGGTCTCGCCAACAATCTGATGCAGCGCATCCGCCAGCCCATCGACGGGCTGCGTCTCGCCTTTCAGCAGTTGCTTGAGCAGGTCCACCGCCTCATACAGCCGGTCACATTCGACCGAGTTCAGCGGCTGCTGCTGGTCGCGCACATGCTGGAACACGGTCTCCATCGCGTGGGCCAGCGTCTGCACGTCCGTCAGGGAGACGGCGCGTGCCGCCCCCTTCAGGCTGTGCGCGGCGCGGAACGCCGTCTGGATCATCTGCTGCTGTTCGTCTGCGTCCGGTGACCGTTCGTAGCGCAGCAGGGCCGTGTTGATGGCCTGCAGATGCTCGTCCGCTTCGTCACGAAACGTGCGCAGAAGCTGCTGCATCAGATCGTCGTTTGGCTCTGGCATCAGCGGGCCTCGCTAAATCTCGTAACGCCGAACGGCCTGTTCCAGCCGTTTGGCCATCTCGTTCAGATCGTGCAGGCTTTGCTCGGTCTGGCGGGTGCTGGCCGCTGTCTGCGTGGCTGCCTGCTGAATCTGCGACATCGCCGCCGCCAACTGATCCATGCCGTTGGTCTGCTGGTTGGTGCTGGCCGCGATCTGCAGGGCGGCCTGGGCCGCTTCTTCGATGGTTGACGCCAGGTTGCGGATGGCCTCGCCGGCGTTCTGCGCCATGCGCATACCGTTCTCAGCGCCCTTGCTGCCTTCCTCGGTGACCATAACGGCGGTATTGGTCGCCTGCTGAATCTCGCTGAGGATGCCGCGCACGCGCGCGGTGGCATCGCGGGACTGCTCGGCCAACTGGCGTACTTCCATCGCCACCACCGCGAAGCCCTTGCCCTCTTCGCCAGCGCGGGCCGCCTCGATGCTGGCGTTGAGCGCCAGCAGCTTGGACTGCTCGGCCAGGGCGTTGACGGTTTCGATGATCTCGCCGATCTGCTGTGTGCGTTCAGACAGCATCAGGATGTTCTCGGCGATGTCGCTGACACGCTGGCGCAGCAGCTCCATGCCCTGAAGCGTGTCGGTGACGGCCTGCTGACCGTCCCGTGACACCTGCACCGACTGCTGCGACGCATCCGACACCGCCTGGGCGCGCTGGGCGGTCTGCTGGACGGTGGTCCGCACCTCTTCGACGGTGGCGACGGTCTGCGTCACCGAGGCGTCCTGCTCGGTGGCCGAGGCGGTCTGCTGGGTGGTGGCCGCCTGAATCTGTGTGACGGTCGAGGACAGGCTGGTGACGGTATCGTTGATCTGCACCGCCATCTCGCGCAGGTTGTCCACCATCATATTCAGGTTGTCGCCCAGCCGCCGCAGGTCTTCCTGGCCAGAGGTGCTGCCGTTGAGTTGCAGCTTCTCGGTGAGATTGCCCTGTGCGACGGTCTCGATAAACTGGCTGTACTGCGTGACGGTGGCTTCCAGTTGGGCTTTGCCTTCGCGTTCGGCGTCGACCATCTGGCGCAGATTGGCCGTCATCTGGTTGAAAGCGCCGCCCAGCACACCGATCTCGTTGCGGTTTCTGAGATCGACGCGCTCATCCAGAGCGCCGCCCGCCACGCGCGACGCCGCCTGCGATATGGTGACGATGGGCCGCGAGATGGAGATAGCGATCCAGATGCTGACAGCCAGGATGGCAACGACAGCAATCGCCACAATAATTAGGATGGTGTTGCCCAGCGCTGTGACCGGTTCGAAGGCTTCGTCGGCGTCGATTTCCACCACCAGCAGCCAGTTGCTGCCCTCGATACGTTCCCATGTCCCCAGCACCTGAACCCCGCGATAATCGATGTACTGTTCGGTCACCTCGTCGATTCCAGCCAGCGCCTGCTCTACAGCGTAAGTGTCAATCCGCTGGTTCTGGAAATCGACATCCCCAAAGCGCGAGGGCGTGCGCATCAGGCGATCTTCCAGGTTGACAAGGTACTGCTCGCCGGTCTCGCCCAGGCCAGTGTAGTCGCCCGTGACCTGGTTAATCATATCCAGGTTGATGCGCAGCGCCAGCACGCCGATGGTCGTGCCGTCATGAGAGATGACCGGCGTCACAACAACGAAAATGCGCGATACACCATCGACACTAAGGACAATATCGCCGACGCTTGTGCCCTGTAAACCGGCCTCAAAGTCGATATTGGGAATATCCGCGACGCGCGTGCCATCGCGAATCAGGTCCTGGTTGGTGGAAACCTGAATGATGCCGTTGCTGTCGATCAGGAAAGCGTCATCTACCCGGGTGTACACATTCTTGAAGGCGTTCATCGCCATCAGGGCGGTACCGTAGGCATTCTGATAGCGGGTAGCGTCGTCGCCCCGGTTGCGTGTGCTGGTGATGACCTGCAACCCCATATTATCCACGCCTTCCGCGCCACTCAGCCCACCCGTAGCCGCCAGCGCCTGCGCCATACGCCCGGTGTCTTCCAGCCAGGATTCCAGTTCGATGGCTTTGGCATGGGCCAGCCCCTGAAGCGTGTTGGAGATACTGTCCTCCAGGGCGTTATCGGCGTTGATAAAGGATATGCTGCCCATCACGATCAGCGGAATCAACCCCAGCAGCAAAAACCACAGGATCAACTGGCCCCGGATGGAACGGTACAGCGGTAGTTTGGTCTCCACATGAGCGTTTTGCATAATTAATCTTCCTTGATGACTATCGCTCAGTCGTTATCGGTTATTTCGTTGACAAGCAGGCGCGGGTCTTTCAACTGCGCCAGAATATCCAGTAGTACCACGCCGTTGGCCAGGATGCCGGTGGCGTAAGTCAGGTGGTCCATTTCGGCGGGCAGGGCTTCGATCTGGTTGACATCCTGGCTGACGATCTCCTGCGTCTCGTCCACCAGCAGGGCCACCTGCTCCTGCGCGATCTCAAGCAGCAGCAGCTTGCCCTCGGCCACTCGCCCCAAATCACCGGTCAGCATAACCGCCAGGTCAACTACCGGCAGGATGTGCCCGCGCACGTTGGCGATTCCCCGCACAAAGCGCGGCGTGCCCGGCACCGGCGTCACAGGCACACTGTCATGGATGGCCAGCAGATCATCGAGATAAACGGCGTAAGGCTCGCCCCCGGCTATGATGGTCAGCAGACTGCGGCGCTCGGCGGCCTGCGTGTCGAGCGCCTGCGTGCCGATGTGGCGGGCACGTTCCAGCAGAATCAGTTGTTCTTCCTGAGAAAATCGATCCAGCACGTTGGTCAGTCCTTTATCTGGCCGGTATCAGCTTGCAGGGGCGGCCTTCTGGTTGCTCAGGTTCCCCAGCCGGTAATTCAGCAGACCGCGCAGCATGGCGGCGGTCATGTCATAATCGCCGGGAATAATGACTTCGTCGGGTATGGCGTGCAGCGCTCGCGCCGCGCGCCGCCAACTGGACTCGGCTCGTGTGCGTGCCCCCTGCTGCGACCAGATTTCCCCTTCCCAGAAGTGGGCCAGCGCGAATTTCGGGTCACAGTAGATGGCCTGCTGCAAAGCGCCGATGGCCGCGTTATGATCGGTCTGTGCCAGGATCAGCGCACGGGTGAAGTGCAGCAGCGGATTGTTGCGCTCCATGTGTTCGATCTGCTCCAGCAGAACCTGCGCGCTCTCCCAGTCTTCGCGGTCGGCAAACTGCCGCGCCTGCGCCAGCAGATCGACCTGTTGTGGGGGTGCCGCCTCGTCGGGTGTCGTGGCGTGTCGCCCGTCGTTCGCTGGCAGCACTGGCCCGGCGAGCGCGACAGTTTCGAATGGCAAGGCCGGTGCGCTGGCCGGCAGCGGGGTCAGCGCCGCCGGTACCGCCTGGGGGGCCAGCATGGGTTGCGGTGAAGGCGGCGCAGTCTCTGTGGTTTTACGGTACAGAATCGTGCCGTCCTGGCGCACCATCTGAAAGGCGTCGTAAACGTGCAGTTGTGGCTCCGAGTGCCCCACCAGCAGCCAGCCGTCATCGGCCAGCGCGCCGTGCAGCCGTCCGATCACCGACGATGTCTGCTCGTAGTTGAAGTAGATCGTCACGTTGCGGCATAACACCACATCATGACCCACCGTGAACGTCGCCTGGCTGGGATAGTCTCCGTCCACCAGATTCAACGGGCGAAATGTGACCATCTGCCGGATGAGCGGGTCCAGGGTGTAGATGCCGTTGTGTGCTTCAAACCAGCGCTGCCGCAGGTCTGGCGGAGTCTCCATGCGGAACGAACTCGACCGATAGCGCCCGGCGCGGGCTGTATCCAGCATGCCCTGGTTGATATCTGTCGCCAGAATGAACAGCGACCACTCGCGCCAGTCCGGCAGCAGATCGCGCAGCAGCATGGCGATGGAGTAAGGTTCCTCGCCGGTGGCGCAGCCCGCGCTCCACACCCGCAGATATTTCTGGTTCTGCCGCCGTCGCTGGGCGATGAGCGCCGGGAAAATCTGAAAGCGCAGCGCATCGAACTGCGGCTTGTTACGGAAGAAATACGTCTCGCCGACCGTGATTTCGCGGATGATCTCCTGCCACAGCGGCGTGTTCAGCGGCTCGGACTGCAAAGCATGGCGCAAAGCGGCCACCGGCATCCGCGACTGCAACACCGACAGCAAACGCTCGACCCGCTCCAGGCGTGAATCGCGAAGGTGCGTGCCGGTACGTTGTTCGATCCACTCTAGCATGGGGTTAGCTGACATTCGTTCGGTCTGTCCCTGGATGGCTACAGTCTGGTTAGTACAATCGACCAGGAAAAGCGCGAGCGCATTGGCGATTGACTCCATGCTACTCCCAAAAGTCGTCTGAGAAACGTTGAGGATTGCCAAAAAATAAACATACTATAAATTCTATATAACGCGTTAACGATTGCAGCCGGCGACAGCCCGCCCGCTTCAGTTGACACACATCAGCAGCAGCCGAATTTTCAGATAAGCGCCCACATGGTTCATCTCTACCTCGTCCGCGATATCGTTGACCCGCTGCAGGGCGCGTTCGATGGCGTTGTTGGTCGTGACGACATGCAGGTGGCTGGTGATTTCCAGATGTGTTTCGCCCCGCACTGAAACCACATTCATGGTGATTGGTGCCGCTTCGCCGTGAGTTTGCTGGCATTGCAGAATCAACTCGCCCAGTGCCGTCAGCGCCACGCTGGCGTGGGTGCCAAACTTCAGCGACCATCCCCACGTATTGACCAGTTTGCGCAGCATATTGCGCGCTTTGGCGATGTCAAACGTCCCCTGTATGGTTACAGACTCGGCGGTCATCATCGGTTTCCCTCCTATTCCAGCAAGCCCAGCCGGCGCAGCGTCCCCAGCAGATTTTCTGCCGCGAATTCGTCTTTTGGAATGTAATCCAGCGCGCCTGCTTCGATCCCGGCAAGAAAATCTTCGGTGCGGTCGGCGGCGGTGAACATCACCACCGGAATGTGCGCGGTCTGCTCGTCGCGTTTGAGGCGCTGGCAGACCTGGAGGCCGCTCATGGAAGGCAGGTTAACATCCAGGACGATCAGTTGGGGTTTGATCTCCTCGATGAGCCGCAGCGCCTGCGGTCCATCGGTGGCGATCATGACATTGATGTCGTATTCGGTGAGGCGGTACGCGATCTCCTGTGCCTGAGTCGGACTATCTTCAACGACGATGACTTGTATTTGACTCATCAGTGTGCTCCTGAAGCGCAGAATAATGAATATAGCCTGGATGGTTCCGCCGCGATGCACCATCGGTGGTCCGCATCACGCTGACCGACGAAATGCACGATTACCCCATAAGATATACTTAAGATTTAATCGTACAATCAATTGTATCACACGTGATACTCAATGTTAATTGGATGATAATGGTTTTCATTCGTTTTGCTTATCAACAGTTGTGTTTCTATAAGCGTGTTACAGCAAGGGTAGATCATCGGGGGTTATGGTGCGGTGTGTTGGTAGATGAGGGTCGTTTGGTTAACCATCCGGCTGAGAATTCTGGGCAGTGTATCGCAACGTACCAGCAGCCAGCGTAAATTACCGGGGGCGATCCTGCGAACCGCCCCCGGAGCACAATCTACCCGCCCAACCGGTAGTTGAGCGCAGCGCGCCCGCTTTCGGCCAGCAGCGCGGCGGCGATCGCCTTAACGCTGTCAATCACGATGAACGGCGCGACGGCGTTAACCCACACGGCGGAAGCATCCATGCCGGTTGTCAGTTGCAGCCAGGCTGCACCAAACAGATACAGCACCGCTGTTCCGGCGATTCCGCCCAGCCAGCGCATCCACAACCGGTCGCCGCCGCGTTCGGCGAACAACCCGGCGGTATAGGCCAGCAGCGGAAAGCCGATCAGAAAGCCGGCTGTCGGCCCGGCGAAGGCCGCCATCCCCAATCCGCGCGCGTCCACCGGCAGGTTCATCGCCAGCAGCGTCAGGTACGCGACCTGACTGAGCGCGCCATCCCGCGAGCCGAGGACCAGCCCTGCCAGCATGATAACGAACGTTTGCAGCGTGATGGGCGCGGCAGTCCCGATTTCGATGCTCAGGCGAGCCGACAGCACCGTGAGTAAGGCGAATACAGCGATCGTAGCCAGTCTCAGGCCCAGGCCGTTGTCCCGTGTCTGTGGAAAAGTACGCAGCATCAGCAAATTCCTCTCGCTTAACTCAACACCATGCAATATAACCAGTCGCACGCCCCGAAGTTACGCGGATGGGTGAGGTTGTGGCCGTCCAACGGACAAGAACGTGAGCGCGCTCGAAACATGAGCGCCTGCACGACGCCTGTCCGCTGGCATAGCTGCTATGGGTGCTTAAGCCACAGATTTCTGCAAGCTGCTTTTCAAACCAGCGGGGAATCGCCGGGCTGACGCAAACGCTGCTGCTGTTCTCACATGTGCAAGAACGAAGATACGGACATGACAGACCAAGATTCACTTACTGAGCATTCAGGTTACCCATGCAGTTAAACAGCGTTCAATCAGCTAACTTTCGTGCGACGTAGTAGCCGTAACTGACAAACGCCCGGTTTCGCTCATACAGATCAATCTCAGTTTCCTCGGCGGCAACGATGGCTTTGGCGGCATCTGAGTGGTCATGTGTTTCGAGAAATTCACTGAGACGCTGCTGCATGGGGCGGTAGTAATTGTCCAACCAGCAGTGCTCAGGCAGCACGAAATATCCGACAGGCGAGAAGCCGTGCTTTTCTAAAACCGCTATCTTGGCTGACGCTGTATCGACTTCTGGATATTCCTCATCCCAGTATGCCTGAAGTTCTGTTGGTCGTTCACTGGTTAGCCACGTGAGTTCTGAAACCGCCAGTATCCCACCCGGTTTGAGAAACGGTTTCCAGGCGATAATCCCAGCTTCAAAGCCCATGTTATAGATTGCGCCTTCAGACCAAATGGCATCCAGCTCTTTTTCCTTGAATGAGAGATGCTCCATGGATTGCGCAAGTGTCGTGATTCG
>CAZXCK010000066.1:0-20894 GCA_964639225.1 uncultured Anaerolineaceae bacterium
GCGTCCGGCCCAGTTCCAGCAGGTCCGCGGAGACATCGAACGGGTGGCCGCGATGCACGCCGCCGATGCCGCCGGTGGCGAACACACGCACATCCGCCAGATGCGCGGCGATCATCGTGCCGGCGACGGTGGTCGCGCCGTCCTCGCCCAGGCCAATAGCGATCGGCAGGTCGCGGCGGCTGCATTTGCGCACGCTGCTGTCACCGGCCAGCGTGCCCAGCCGCTCGACTTCAGCCTCGCCGATGCCGACGGTCAGCTTGCCCTTCAGCACAGCCACCGTCGCCGGGATGGCCCCGGCATCGCGTATGGCGTGCTCCATCGCCAGCGCCGTCTCCACATTGAGCGGATACGGCAGTCCGTGCGTAATCAGCGTCGATTCCAGGGCGACGACCGCCCCCCCGCTTTCCAGAGCGGCGGCGACTTCTTCGGAAAGGTAGATGTTAGGATTCATGGTGTGATGGCTCGTTTCTGTTGGCGCGCAGACGCGCATAATAATCGTCAAGGTGCAGGCGGAACCGGTGGACGTTCACGGGCACATCTTTGAGGCCCAGCTCGGTCAGTAAATCCTCAATGCGCAGGCTGCCGCGCTCGCCGACGGCGACGTGCGCCACCAGACTGCCGCCATGCTCGTCGTCGAGTGCCAGCGCATGAACCAGCGGGCGCATATCGAACGACGACTTACGGCGCTTACTCTGCTTCACTTTGATGATGCGCTCGGCAGCCAGCAGCGCCGCCACTCGCTCGCGCAAGGCGTCCTGGTCAACGGCGTCCAGCGGCGTGATGCGATACTCGGCGCTGGTGACCAGCGTTTGCAGCGGCGGACCGTTGATGGGCGTGTCCTCGACACGATAGACGCGCAGGCCGGGTGGGCTGACGGATTCCAGTCGTTCGGCGATGCCATCCAGGGTGGGCAGAGTCTCGCGCAGCGCCACGTCCACGATCTCGCATTCGCTGGTGACTCCCAGTGGGACCGCCGTCGCCAGTTGGATGCGGGGCCGGGTGTTGAAGCCCCGCGTATAGAGGATGGGCAGATCGGCGCGGCGCAGCACACGCTCCCAGGTTTTGGCCAGGTCCAGATGACCGATGAACTTCAACGGGCCGAGCTTGCCAAACGTGATGTGCAGCCGCTGCCTGACGGGCGTTAACATGAAGCAGAAACCTGTCTTTTTACAGTTGCCGGCTTACGGTACAATAGCAAACGTGTGCGAACGGTTCGCATACGGCATTTTATGCGCCAACCCGATGATATGGAATAGTCATGAGTGCCAGATCGCTTTCAAAACGCTCGACCACAAAGCGCCCGGTGCGCATCTGGCGGATTTACGCGCCAGTACTGCTGGCGGCGCTGGTGATCCTGGCGATTGGCGTGGCGCTGGTGGTGGCGGCCTATCCGTTCGAAGGGCAGCAGTCTCAGCAGATCAGCATCATCGGCAACACCATGCTGATGTGCTTCGTCCTGCTGCCGATGATTCTGTGCGGCGCCATCGTCTTTCTGCTGTTCGCGGCGGCTGGGCTGGGAATCCGCAGCCTGCACAACAGCGCCGAGGGCGGCGTGCAGCGCGTGGGCGAGCTGACGTCCACCGCCGCCGAACGGGCCGCCAGCGCCGCCGAGAGCGTCAGCCGGCGCTCGATCGCCTTTAACGCGCGCTTCGCTTATTTCGAGCGCCTGTTTGCGGTATTTGATGCCCCACAGCAACCCAAAGGTGAAAAATCCGATGAACCCGACCCAAACTGATTGGAAAAAGAAGTCTTACCTGACCGGTGCGCTCGCCGGGGTGACGTTTGGCCTGCTTTCGGCCTATCTGTACACCCGCGCTGCTGAGGAAGAAGGCGACAGGCCGAACCCCATGAGCACCATGCAGCTCATCGGCCTGATTCTGTCGGCGCTGAGCCTCATCCGGCAGATCGCCGAATCCGGCAAGCCACCCAAGAAGAAATAAACTATGTGCGGGCGTTTTGTTCTGACGGCGGATGGCGTCGCCATCCAGCAGCACTTTGACCTGGCCAGCGTGCCGGAAGGTCTGGTGACGGCACGCTACAACATCGCGCCCACGCAGCCCGTACCCGTCATCACCAACGAAGACCCGACCAGCCTCACCGCGCAGCGCTGGGGACTCATCCCATCGTGGGCCAAAGACCCGGCCATCGGCAGCCGGTTGATTAACGCCCGCGCCGAGACCGTCCACGAGAAGCCGTCGTTTCGCTCGGCTTTCAAACGCCGCCGCTGCCTCATCCCGGCGAACGGCTTCTATGAGTGGAAGCGCGAAGGCAAAACCAAACGCCCGTACTTCGTGCATCTCAAAGAACAGGCGCTGTTTGCCTTCGCCGGCCTGTGGGAAGTGTGGCACAGTCCCGACGGTGACGAACTGCATACCTGCACCATCATCACCACCGAGCCGAACGCCGTCGTCAGCCCGCTGCACAATCGCATGGCCGTCATCCTGTCGCCGGACGATTACGATCAGTGGTTGTCGCCGGATGAGCTGCCGCCAGAGGCGCTGCTGCCGCTGCTGCAACCCTATGACGCCGACCAGATGGACGCCTACGAGGTGTCCACACATGTCAACAGTCCGGCCAACGATGACCCGACCTGCATCGAGCCAGCCGGTCAGTCGCGGTTGCTATAAACATCCACCAGCCTTACGGAGACTTCTGCCCCTATGCAACCACTGCGCACACTCGGACGGACCGGCCTCAAAGTGACTCGCCTGGGCCTGGGCCTGGCGGCG
Source organism: uncultured Anaerolineaceae bacterium (assembly GCA_964639225.1). Taxonomy (GTDB): domain Bacteria; phylum Chloroflexota; class Anaerolineae; order Aggregatilineales; family Phototrophicaceae; genus CAZXCK01. The sequence continues at coordinate 2,730 of CAZXCK010000066.1, forward strand.
CTGGGACGCCCCGGCTACATCAATCTCAGCCACAGCGGTGACCTGCCCGGCACCGAAGTCGGCGCGATGGAACAGCACGCTCACAAGGTGCTCGATGCCGCCTGGGAAGCCGGCGTTCGTTATTTCGACGCGGCGCGCTCGTACGGACGCGCCGAGGAATTTCTGGGTTCGTGGCTGCGCAAACAGGGATTATCACCGGCAGCGGTGACGGTCGGCTCCAAATGGGGTTACACCTACACCGCCAACTGGCAGATCGACGCCGAGCAGCACGAGGTCAAAGAGCATACTATCGAGGTGCTCAATCGCCAGTGGCAGGAATCCCAGGCTAATCTCGACCACCATCTGGACCTGTACCAGATTCACTCGGCCACGCTCGACAGCGGCGTGCTGACCAATCATGCGGTGCTGGCGCGCCTGGCGGAAATCAAGCTCAACGGCACAGCGGTCGGCTTCTCCACCAGCGGACCCAACCAGGCGCAGATCATCGAAGAGGCGCTGTCGATCAGCGTGGACGGCGCGCGCCTGTTCGACGAGGTGCAGGTCACCTGGAACGTGCTCGAACCGTCCACCAGCGCGGTGCTGGCACAGGCGCACCGCGACGGCGTGGGCATTATCGTCAAAGAGGCAGTCGCCAACGGTCGGCTGACGACGAGCAACAACGATCCCGATTTCGCCGCTCAGCGTGCCGTCTTAGAGCAGCAGGCGCGGCGGCTCGATACAACGCTGGACGCGCTGGCCATCGCGGCGGTGCTGGCCCAGCCCTGGGCCGATGTCGTCCTTAGCGGCGCCGCCCGCGTCGATCACCTGCAATCCAACATCACCGCGCTCAACGTCCACTGGGACGAAGCAGCCGCGCAGGCCCTGGCCGCCCTGGCCGAAAAACCGGATGATTACTGGTCCAGGCGTAGTGCTTTGGCGTGGAATTAGCAAAGGCGGAAGTCAGGATTACTGCTCACCTGATTTTTCGACTAATCTGATAACGATGCCTGGCTGGATGCGCTCTAGCGCGAGCCTAACATCGGGCATAAGCGGTAAAAGGGTTGATAATTTGTTATTGACAGCAGAAAACACGATGAATCCCACCGGCTGATCTGTAAGTCGCTGCTGGTCAATCAGGTTGCTATCAATCGTGACAAATACATCGAATGAATCTGCCATAAGTTGAAGCAGTTCACCGTTCTTTTTGCCTGCCCACCCCATTTCAGGAACAGTCTTAACCTCGTGCTCAGACAGTTCATTCTTGAGCTTTCGCGGCAAACACTCGTCAATGAGAATCTTCATGTGCGGCCATTGCCCCAGCTTCCTGCAGGAAACGAACAACCTGCTCACGTGTCACTGTAGGGAAATCCTGCAGGAACGTGTCAATCGTTTCGCCGGTCGCCAGATAGTCAATCAGATTCTTTACGGGGACGCGTGTTCCGCGGAATACAGGAAGTCCGCCGAGGATATCCGGGTCTTTCACAATCACCGACTCTGCCATTGCAGCCTCCGTCCGTTTTCCTCATTCTACCATCACTTCTGCTTCGAACGGCGCTCGATGATCTCTTTGAACGGGTCTTTGCCCTTTTCGATGAGGACTTTACGCGAGCGTCCACCGGCCACCTGATCGCCGATAACGCCCAGCTCTTCCAGCAGGTCAATGATGCGCGCCGCGCGCGGATAGCCTAAACCCAGCTTGCGCTGAATCTGCGAGGCGGACGCTTCCTGCTCCTCGACGACGAGTTCAATCGCGTCTTCCAGCATGGGGTCCGTCTCGGCCAGGAACTCGCGCCGCGTAAGGGCGCGCTCCCAGGGGGCGGCGCTGCGCAGTCCGCTGTCGTTGGCCGTCTGCCACTCGCGCCAGTAACTGACGACGGCGCGCACCTCGCTGTCCTCCACATAGCAGCCCTGCAGACGGCGCGGACCGGCGGCGTCCTGTGCCAGATACAGCATGTCACCGCTGCCCAGCAGAGTCTCCGCGCCGCTGTGATCGAGGATCACGCGCGAGTCCACGCCGGAAGCCACCGCGAACGAAATGCGCGCCGGGAAGTTGGCCTTAATCAGCCCGGTGATGACATCCACGCTGGGGCGCTGCGTGGCCACAATCAGGTGCATGCCGACGGCGCGTGCCATCTGCGCCAGCCGGGTGATGGCGCGCTCGGTCTCTTCCGGCTTGCTCATCATCAGGTCGCCGATCTCGTCCACCATGATAACCATATACGGCAGATGTTCGCTCTGGCGGCGCTGCCCCAGCCGCGAGTTGTAAATCTCGATGTTGCGCGCCGAGTTTTCTTCGAGCAGCTTGTAACGCCGGTCCATCTCGCGGGTACACCAGCGCAGCACCCCGATGATGCGCTCCATGTCCGTCTCGACTGGCCCCAGCAGATGCGGCAGCCCGTTGAAGCGACTCAGCTCGACCATTTTGGGGTCCAGCATAATAAGCTTGACGCGGTCCGGCGTGTTGTTGAGCATCAGCGCGGTAGCGAGGGCGGCGATCAGCACCGACTTACCGGAGCCGGTCGTCCCGGCCACCAGCAGATGCGGCATACCGGCAATATCGACGATGATCGGCGCGCCGGATACGTCGCGGCCCAGCGGCACCAGCAGCGGCGACTTGGACTTGGCCATGCGGTCATGGAAGGCTTTGCTCTCGTACACGGAGCGCAGCGCCACCGTGCTGGGGTTGCGGTTAGGGACTTCCACGCCCATAAAGCTCTGACCGGGGACGGGCGTCTCGAGACGCAGGCGCTTGGCGGAGAGTGCCAGCGCCAGGTCACTGGAAAGCGCCGCGATCTTGCTCAGGCGAGTGCGCTCCAGCACGATTTCGCCGTCAGGGCCGCGCTTTTCCTGGAAGGGCTGCACCGCGTACTGCGTCACTGTCGGGCCGATCTTGACATCGACCACATCCACGTTGATGTCGAACTCAAGCAGCGTGTTTTCGATGAGGACAACGTTATGGTTGATCTCTTCCTCGTCCGGCGGGTTGATCTCGATGTCCTGCAGCAAGTCCAGCGGCGGCAGCGATTTGTCGCGTTTGGCGATCTTCTTCTGCTCGCGCATGCCCTCGACCGTGAAATAGCGCTTCACGCGGCCATCCGGGCGGCGGACCATCTGCGGGTCTTTGCCTTTGCGCGGCAGCAGTTCGCCGATGGCGTTGAAACTGTCCGTCTTGATCTCGCCGGGATATTCGGGCGTCTCCTTCGACTGAGCGAACGTCCGCGCCAGCCGCCGGCTGATCTCGTCGGGCGGGTCGGCCTCGTCATCCGGTTCCGGCTCAGAACGGGGCGCGTTGCGCAGCGACGGCGGCAGATTGGCCGGGTCCGGGCGGATGCGCATCACGTTGAAGCGGCGTGCCACACTGTCGTCGAGCGCCAGCGTCGACTCCATGCGCGCTCGGCGCACAGCCGACCGCTGCCGGCGGCGCATCCCCGGCCAGCGTGTCACCGGCATGGACGCCAGGCGCTGGCCCTGGCTCTGCAGACGGTGCTGGCCGCGTTCCAGCCAGCCGCGCAGTTGATCGCGGCGAATGCCCACCAGCACCAGCAGCGCGGCGGCAAACACCACCACGAAGAAAATCAGTGAGACGACCGGCCCAAACAGCAGATGTGGCAGATAGACCATGCCCCAGCCGGCGAAACCGCCACCGCCACCGCTGCGCGCCAACAGGCGCAGGTCACTGTCGCCAGCGGCCAGGTGGAAGATCGCCAGCAGCGACAGGAAAGCGATCTCCAGCGCCAGCAGCCGCCGCGCCGACAGGCTCACACGAATACCCACACGCGGCAGCAGAATCACCACGCCCAGGCCAAAGATGCCCAGCGAAATCATCAGGCTGCCGTAACCAAACAACTGAGTGAGCGCATCAGACCAGGCGCGTGACAGCGGCGCTTCTGACGAGATACCGGCCAGCGCCATAAACGAGATCACGCCAAAGACCAGCAGCACAATCGCGCCGATCTCCTCGAACCAGGATGGCAGCGCATTTTCCCAGAATTCCGGTTCTACCGGGCGTGGCGAACGGCGCTCGCCGCCGTCTGTCTGCGCGGGAGCCGGGTCGTTTTTCTGGCGTTTGCCCGTTGACCGGGCCGGGGTTTTCTTCTGATCCGGTTTGTTCTGTGCCACGATGTGACATCCCCAATGATCCGGTACGATCACCTAACACTATAGTCGGGGCAGGCGGTCAATGCCAGTGCGAAGCCGCCTGCCGATTTACAAAGGCTGACACACGCGCTGGTTTTGGGTAAAATCAGATCGGGTTCTCAATGAGGACGCTACCAACAACCAACCTCCACGCGAGATTGACCGCTTCCTGCATCTCTGCTGCCGGTATGGGCCGGCGGCCTAGCACGTAAGGTGAACTGTATGAGTGATAAATCGAATAGTTTTGGTGCCCGCGATACGCTGAAGACCGCCGCTGGTGATGTGGCCATCTACCGGCTGGACCGGCTGGCCGCGCAGGGTGTCGGCCATGTGGATAAGCTGCCCTTCAGCATCAAGATTCTGCTGGAGAACGTGCTGCGCAACCTGGACGGCAGTCGCTACAAAGAGGAGGACGTACAGAATCTCGCTGGCTGGGATCATACGAAGCCGATGGATGTCGAGATTCCCTTCCAGCCGGCCCGTGTGATTTTGCAGGACTTCACCGGCGTCCCCTGCGTGGTGGACCTGGCGGCGCTGCGCAGCGCGATGGTGCGCATGGGCGGCGACCCGCAGAAGATCAACCCCATCGCCCCGGTGGACCTGGTGATCGATCACTCGGTACAGGTGGACAGTTTCGCCATCCGCGAGGCGCTGGGCATCAACTCGAGGATCGAGTTCGAGCGCAACCGCGAACGCTATGAGTTCCTGCACTGGGGCCAGAAGGCGTTCGATAACTTCAAAGTGGTGCCGCCAGCTACGGGTATTGTGCACCAGGTGAATCTGGAATATCTGGCGAAGGTGGTGCAGGTGTTCCCGGATGCCGACGGCGCGCTGGTCGCCATGCCGGATACGCTGGTCGGCACAGACAGCCACACCACCATGATTAACGGTCTGGGTGTGCTGGGCTGGGGCGTGGGCGGCATCGAGGCCGAGGCGGCCATGCTGGGCCAGCCCATCTACATGCTGATGCCGGAAGTCATCGGCTTCAAGCTCACCGGCAGCCTGCCGGAAGGGGCGACCGCTACCGATCTGGTGCTGGTCGTCACCCAGATGCTGCGCGAAAAAGGCGTGGTGGGCAAGTTCGTCGAGTTCTTCGGCACCGGCCTGAGTACCATGACCCTGCCGGACCGTGCTACGCTGGCCAACATGGCCCCGGAATACGGCGCGACGATGGGCTTCTTCCCGGTGGACGATGAGACTCTGGCTTACCTGCGCCGCACCGGGCGCGATGAGGAACTCATCGACCGGGTGGAACGCTACAGCAAAGAGCAGGGACTCTATCGCACCGACTCGATGTCCGATCCGCTGTTTAACGAGGCGCTGGAACTGGACCTGAGCACAGTGGAGCCGAGCATGGCGGGTCCGCAGCGCCCGCAGGATCGCGTGCTGCTGCGCGACATGAAAAACTCGTTCAGTAAAGTGCTGCGTGCGCCCATCGGGCCGCAGGGCTTCGGCCTGGATGACAAGCATATCGCCGAAACCGCCCGCATCGAAGATAACGGCAGCAGCACCGAGATCAGCCATGGCGCGGTGGTTATCGCGGCCATCACGAGCTGCACCAACACCAGCAATCCCTCGGTGATGCTGGCGGCGGGTCTGCTGGCGAAAAAAGCCGTCGAGCGCGGCCTGACGCGCAAGCCCTACGTCAAAACCAGCCTGGCCCCCGGCTCGAAGGTGGTCACGGAATATCTTGATAAATCCGGCCTGACGCCCTACCTGGAACAGGCTGGCTTCTTCACCGTCGGTTATGGCTGTACGACATGCATCGGTAACAGCGGCCCGCTGCCAGAGCCGGTCGTGGACGCTATCAACAAAGGCGACCTGATCGCCGCCGGTGTGTTGAGCGGCAATCGTAACTTCGCCGGGCGCATTAACCCGCATGTGCGCGCCAACTATCTGGCGTCGCCGCCGCTGGTGGTGGCTTACGCCCTGGCCGGTACGGTCGATATCGACCTCGTCAACGACCCCATCGGTTACGACGGCGCGGGCGAGGCGGTCTACCTCAAAGACATCTGGCCCAGCCAGCAGGAAATCCTGGATGCGGTGCAGAACAACGTCACCGCCGAGATGTTCCGCGAACAGTACGGCAACGTTTACGATGGCAACGAGATGTGGAACGCTATCCCCAGCACGGACGAAGCGGTTTACGCCTGGGATGACAGCAGCACCTACGTGCAGCATCCGCCGTTCTTTATCGACATGCCGGTGGAGCCGGAACCCATCCAGCCTATCGCCGGGGCGCGCGTGCTGGTCAAGGTGGGCGACACGGTAACGACCGATCACATCTCGCCAGCGGGCAGCATCGCCATCAACAGCCCCGCCGGGGAATATCTGATGAGCCTGGGTGTGGAGCCGAAGGACTTCAACAGCTACGGCGCGCGGCGCGGCAACGACCGCATCATGACACGCGGTACATTCGCCAACATCCGCCTGCGTAACCAGCTTGTTCCCGGCAGCGAAGGCGGCGTGACGCTTTACCTGCCCACCGGCGAACAGATGTCGATCTATGACGCGGCCATGCTCTACATCGACGATGGCACGCCGCTGGTTATTCTGGCGGGCAAGGATTATGGCATGGGTTCCAGCCGCGACTGGGCCGCCAAAGGGACGTATCTGCTGGGCGTGAAGGCGGTCATCGCCGAGAGCTTCGAGCGCATCCATCGCAGCAATCTGGTGATGATGGGCGTGCTGCCGCTGGTGTTTGAACCGGGCCAGGGCTGGGAGTCGCTGGGACTCACCGGCCAGGAGACTTACGAGTTCGAGGGGCTGGACGACAACATCCAGACACGGCAGAAGCTGGCGGTCCACGCCACCGACGCCGACGGCAAGGTTAAGACGTTCGCGGCTATCGCCCGGCTGGATACGCCGGTCGAGATCGAATACTATCGCAACGGCGGTATTCTGCAGACGGTGCTGCGCAGCTTCCTCAGGGAAAGCGGCGCGTAGCACGAGCGGTAGTTGTCATCAGGCAAACGGGGCACATTCGACGTGCCCCGTTTGGTTTTCATGATGTTTGTCTGATGCGCAGGCGCTGCGGATTCGCGTCTTCCACCCGTTCGATGACGCTGCGCGCTTCCAGGTCCAGCTTGACGGTAGTCACGTACCAGCGGACCGACCCCTCGAAATCCGGCAGGCGCTCGCTGACGGCGGCGCTCAGTTCCTGGAAGCTGATCTCGCCGTGTGTCAGCAGGGCATCGAGGATGGCATCACGAATCTGCTCGTATTTGTGGCGGTCGATACTGAGGCTGCGCTTGCCTTCCGGGTGCAGCGCCTCGATTTTGTCACCGGCTGGTTCATCGGATGCGACTGGCTCCGGTTCACGGGCCGGGGCCGGTTGGTGGCCGTTGCTGCTGGCGGCCCCATTGGCGTATTCGTGGCGCGGCGGTTCGGCTTCGTCGCTGTCGCTGGTGACCGGGATGGGCGTCAACTGGGCGCGGTAGCGATCCTCGACGTACAGCATCCAGGCCAGCCCCACCGCCAGCGTCGAGGTGCCAGTCAGCAGGCCGGAGATACCCCAGCCCAGCACCGGCACGACGTTCAGCACCTCGCTGAGCAGCGCCTGCGACACTTTGACGGCGGCATAACCCACCACGCCGCCGGTGAAGATCACCACGCCCGCCTGGCCCAGCATCTCGCGCAGGTGGCGCGCGGACAGGTTCCGATGGTAGTAAACCTTGTAGATGTCCCAGAACATCCAGGCGTCGGCGGCGGCGATGCCGAGCATTTTGGCCGTCTCCAGGGCCGGTGTGGGGACCGCGCCCGCCAGTGTGGTCCCGACGACAGTCTGGCCGATGCGGATAATGGCGTCGGCGCGTTTGCGATCCAGGTCTTTCTGAACTATGGTCATAATCACTTCCCTTAGAATTGCAATTGGCGAACCGGATTCATAGTTCGATTATACACGGCTCCGGCAGATGACATTCCTCATCAAAACCATACGTGTTTTTCGGCCCGTTGGATGCGTATAATATGCACCATGAGCACACAACAACCCCAAGTGACCATCTACACCGACGGCGGCGCCAAACCTAACCCCGGACCCGGCGGCTGGGGCGCGCTGCTGATCGCTGGCCCGCACCGTAAGGAACTCAGCGGCGGTGAACCGAGTACGACCAACAATCGTATGGAGCTGCTGGCGGCCATCCACGCGCTGGAAGCCCTGACGCAGCCCTGCGTGGTCGAATTCTACACCGACAGCCAGTATCTCAAGCGCGGCATCACCGAATGGCTGCCGCGCTGGCAGCGCAACAACTGGAAGACGGCTAATCGCCAGCCAGTCAAAAACCAGGAGTTGTGGCAGCGCCTGCACGAGGCGACCGCCCGCCACGACATCCGCTGGCACTGGACGCGCGGCCATGCCGGCGACGAACTCAACGAGCACGTTGACCGTCTGGCGACCGCCGCCCGCCGTCGCCTCAGGTCGCGCTAGCGCGGTACGGCGCGGAGTTTGCGCCGCTGCAATTATGCGTTATGCTGATGCTCGACAGCTTAAACCAAATCGACACAACAAACCCAGGACAGTCTTATGCCAACCATTGCCAGGCGTGTAGTTCCCTTTGGGACCACCATTTTCACCGAGATCAACAGCCTCGCCCAGCAGCATAACGCCATCAATCTGGGGCAGGGCAAGCCAGACTTTGACGGTCCCGCCGAGGTGGTCGAAGCCTTCCGGCGCGCACTGGCCGACGGCAGCTACAACCAGTACGCGCCCGGACCCGGCGCGCCGTCGCTGCGGCAGGCCATCGCCGATTTTGTCGGACGATTCTACAACCTGGACATCGACCCGGCGCGCGGCGTGCTGGTCACACCGGGCGCGACCGAGGCGATCTTCGCCTCAATAATGGGCCTGGTGGACCCCGGTGACGAGGTGATTATCATCGAGCCGTTTTTCGACAGTTACGCGCCCGGCGTGCTGATGGCCGGCGCGACGCCGGTCTATGTGCCGCTGTATGCGCCAGACTGGACTTTTGACGAGGACGAGCTGCGCGCTGCTTTTACCCCGCACACGCGCGCGCTTATCCTCAACACGCCGCACAACCCCACCGGGCGCGTGTTTAGCCGCGGCGAGCTGGCGCTCATCGCCGAGCTGGCGCAGCAGTTCGACGTGACGGTCATCTCCGATGAAGTGTACGAGCATCTTGTCTTTGACGATTACCAGCACATCGCTATCGCTACGCTGCCGGGCATGTTCGAGCACACGGTGACGATTGGCAGCGCCGGTAAATCGTTCGGCATGACGGGCTGGAAGGTCGGCTGGGTCTACGGCCCGGAGACGCTGGTGCAGGGGGTGGGGCAGGCGCACCAGTTCGTCGCCTTTGCCGTCAATCATCCGGCGCAGCAGGCGGTGGCGCATGCGTTCAACACGCTGCCCGGCAGCTATTACGAGGACGTGCGCGCCCTGTACACCACCAAACGCGACCTGATGATGCAGGCGCTGCAGGCTGGCAATCTGAAGACGGCGCTGCCGCAGGGGACATATTTTGCGATGGCCGACTTCAGCGATGTTTTCGACGGCGATTCACGGGCCTTCGCTGAGTATCTCATTAAGGAGATCGGTGTGGCCTGCATCCCGCCGACGGCTTTCTACAGCGCGGAACATCAGCATCTGGGGCGCACACAGGCGCGCTTTTCGTTCGCCAAGCATGACGACATGCTGCATGCCACCGCCGAACGGCTGGCGCGGCTGCGGGCTTAATATCCAGTAAGACCGGACTCAAAAGCGGGGCGCTTTCTGGTAAACTGGACGTATCGCAGGCAATTTGTAAAGGTTTTGAAGGATCATGGTCACGACACAGATCAACCCAATGGCCCCGGCGGATGACGCCGCCGAACCGCGTATCTACGACAATGTGCTGCAGGTAATCGGCAATACGCCGCTTGTTCGAATCAGCCATTTGACGCGGGGCCTGCGCTGTCAGATCGTGGCGAAGATCGAATACCTGAATCCGGGTGGCTCGGTGAAGGACCGCATCGGTCTGACGATCATCGAGGATGCCGAGCGCAAGGGACTGCTTAAGCCGGGCGGCACGGTCGTCGAGGCGACATCGGGCAACACCGGTGTCGGTCTGGCGATGGCGGCCATCCTCAAGGGCTATAAGACCGTCTTTGTGATGCCGGATAAGATGTCCGACGAGAAAATCCGTGTGCTGCGTGCATACGGGGCACGGGTGGTGGTGACGCCGACCAACGTCGAGCCGGAAGACCCGCGCAGCTATTACAGCGTCGCCCAGCAGATCGTCGACGAGACGCCCAACAGCATTCTGGCGAATCAGTACCACAACCCGGTCAACCCGGAGACGCACTTCGCCACCACTGGCCCGGAGATCTGGCAGCAGACCGCCGGCAAAGTGGATGTGTTTGTGTGTGGCATGGGGACCGGCGGCACCATCACCGGCGCGGCGCGCTACCTCAAGCAGATGAATCCCCATGTGCAGATCGTCGGCGTGGACCCGGTGGGGTCCATTCTTTACGACTACTTCTACAGCGGCCAGATGACCGAAGCCGAGGCATACAAAACCGAAGGCATCGGCGAGGACTTCATCCCGTCCAATTATGACTTCAGTGTGATCGACGATATGGTGCGCGTCAGCGACAAAGAGGCCATGCTGATGACACGGCGGCTGGTGCGCGAGGAAGCCATCTTCGCTGGCAACTCGGCGGGGGCGGCGGTGGCCGGGGCGCTCAAGTACGCCGCCGAGCGCGACCTGGGACCGGATAAAACGGTGGTGGTGCTGCTGCCGGACAGCGGCTCGCGCTACCTGAGCAAGGTCTTTGACGACAACTGGATGCGCGAAAATCGCTTTTTGGAGAGCGACTGGACTGAGACGACCGTCAGCACGGTGCTGGACCGCAAATCACAGGGGCAGATGGTCGTCGCCCATTGTTCAGACGCGGTCGGCGATGTCATCGCCCGGCTGAAGGCCGCCGATATTTCGCAGCTTCCGGTGATCGGCGAGCGCGAGCAGTTGCTGGGCGTGGTCACCGAGGTCAGCCTGCTGGGCTATCTGCTGCGCGCACCGGGCAGCGAGGCGGCGCGGGTGGCCATCAAGGATGCGGGTGTCATCGACGAGAATATCCCGACGCTGCACGCGCACACACCGATCGAGTCGGTTATCAGCCTGTTCAGCACGCATAAGCTGGCACTGGTGACCGAGCACATTCCCGACAGCGACGACCGGCGCGTGGTGGGCATCATCACACAGATCGACCTGCTCGATTTTCTGGCGAATCGCTGAGATATATCTGTATCACAATCAAAAACACGACTCCATCAGGAGCCGTGTTTTTTGTTCATGAGGCGGATAATGGTCTAGGTGAAGCGGCTCATATCCTGTAATGCGGCATTAATGCGAGCGTTGTGCTCTTCCATGTCTGACGATTGGTTGCTGGCTTCAATCAGGTCTTCCAGATGCTGCATGATATCCGCCAGTTCCATTGCTGTAGGATTACGGTGTTCCCGCTTGTAGGGCTGTGCGTTTAGGTACCGTTTGATTTGCTCCAGATCACGGAGTGACAAATGCTCCATGCGTCTGAGGATATCGCTCATGTCCGCCATGTTGTGATGCCTTTTACACTGCTGCTTTGATTCGATTGTAACACATAGTATCCAGAGACTGGGTTACAATACTGGAATTCCGTAAATTTGTCACCACCAATACATGACAGTCACTGACTGAGCGCCTGCCGCAGGTCGTCGAGCAGGTCGTCAATGTGTTCGATGCCCACGCTCAGGCGCACCAGGCCCGGACTCACGGCGATGTCGCTGCTGGCGGTGCTGGCGTGCGTCATGCTGTAGGGGTGCTCGATGAGGCTCTCGACGCCGCCCAGGCTCTCGGCGAGGGCGAACAGCCGGGTGCCCATCACCAGACGGCGCGCGGCCTCGGCGTCTTCCAGGATGATGCTGATCATGCCACCCGGATATTTCATCTGCTTCTGGGCCAACACATACTGCGGGTGACTTTCCAGGCCGGGATACAGCACCTGGCCCACCGCCGGATGATCTTCCAGGAAGCGGGCGATCTGCAGGGCGTTCTGGCTGTGGCGCTCCATGCGGATGCTCAGTGTCTTGATGCCGCGCAGCACCAGGAAGCAGTCCATTGGACCCGGCACCGCGCCGACCGCGTTCTGCAGGAACTTGAGACGGGCGTACAGGTCGGCGTCGTTGAGGGCCAGCACGCCGCCCACGACATCGCTGTGGCCGCCCAGATATTTGGTGCTGCTGTGCATGACGATGTCCGCGCCCAGTGTCAGCGGCTGCTGAATGGCCGGGCTGGCAAACGTGTTATCGACGGCCACCCACACGCCGTCGGGGGCTGTTTCGGCCAGGGCGGCCACGTCGGCCAGACGCAGCAGCGGATTGGTGGGTGTTTCCAGCCACAGCAGGCGTGTCTGCGGCCGGTAGGCGGCCCGCACCGCGTCCAGGTCGGCGAGGTCCACCCAGCTAAACTCGATGCCCAGCGGTGCATAGACCTGCTCGAACAGGCGATAGGTGCCGCCGTAGACGTCGTTGCCGACCACCACATGGTCGCCGGGATTCAGCAGGCGCAGCACGGTGTCGATGGCGGCCATGCCGCTGGCGAAAGCCAGTCCATAGCGCCCGCCCTCGATGGCGGCGACTAAGTCCTGCAAAGCGGTGCGGGTGGGGTTGTCGGTGCGGCTGTATTCGTAGCCGGTGTGCTCTGCCGGGGCCGGCTGCACATAGGTTGAGGTCTGGTAGATGGGCGTCATGATGGCGCCGGTCTTGGACTCCGGTTCCTGGCCGGCGTGGATCGCCAGCGTGTCCAGGTGATGTTTATCGCTCACGGTTGCTTCTTTCTACCGCCGCCTGTTACAGTTACCGGCGGCGTGTGACTATAATCCAACAGGCCGCATATTCTAACAAATCCGATGCCGGTTCATCGAACAGGAATTTCCATGCACCAGGGAATCTGTAAAGCTGATCTTTTCTTTTGGGGCGGAGCCATCACAAAGCATACGGCATTTCTGCTTGTTATGCTGCTGCTGGCGGCGTGCGGCGGCACCGGCGATTCGCAGACGGCCAGCGATGCGCCCGGCGTCATCATCCGGCAGCCGGTGGATGGCTCCGCGATTTACGCGCCGGCGCTGTACATCGCTGGCAGCAGCGGTCAGGCGCAGACCTTCCGCGTGCAGATCAGCGGCGACGGCGGCGAGGTGCTGGCGCAGGCGACGGTCGAAGCAGCGGCGGGCGAATGGTCGCTGGAGCTGGTTCATAATTACACGGGCGAACCAATCGAGGCGGTGATCCGCGCTGTGCCCGTGACGGACGCCGCAGACGATGAAAGTGAGACGATCTACAGCGCGGTGAGCGTGCTGCTGGCCGACCTCAGCTATCGCCCGGACGGCACACGCGGGCGCATCACCGTGCCGGCTGACGGCGACGACATGGGCGGCGATGTCATCCCGGTGGCCGGGCTGGCTTCCGGCGTGGCCGACAATGCGATTACGCTGACGCTCACCGCTGAAGATGGCCGGGTGCTGGACACACAGACGATCGCTATGCGCAACCCGTATCTGATCGACGAGCTGGGCTGGGAAGGGACGGTCAGCGCTGGTGACTACACCGGGCCAGCCACACTGACGGCGCTGTTTCCGGCGTCGGAAGGCGGCGACGATGCCAGTGCCCGTGTTCGCATCAACATCACCGGGGCGGCAGGCTGACGGTTGCCTGCTGGCCGAATCGGATTAAGATTAGCAGGGGACGCCGCCACGCTCTGGTCACGCACAACAGATATAGGAAAGACATGGTCAATCAGGCACAGGATTATTTTGTAGCCGTCGCCGGTAATATCGGCGCGGGCAAAAGTACCCTCACACGCATGTTAGCCGATCATTTCGGCTGGCAGCCGTTCTTCGAGGCCAACGCGGATAACCCCTATCTGGCCGATTTTTACCAGGATATGCAGCGCTGGAGCTTCCACTCGCAGGTGTTCTTCCTGGGCAAGCGGCTGGAACACCACCGCCAGCTCTGTGACTACCCCGGCAGTGTGGTGCAGGATCGCACTGTCTACGAGGACGCCGAAATCTTTGCCGCCAACCTGTATGACCAGGGGCGTATGGCGTCGCGCGATTACGACGCCTACCGCCGGTTGTACGAGGCTATCGCCAGCTTTCTGCCGCCGCCGGACCTTGTCATCTACCTGCAGGCCGACGTCGAGACGCTGCTGGCTCATATTCAGCAGCGTGGACGCGAGTTTGAGCAGCAGATCGAGCCGGAATACGTCGCCCGGCTGAATGTTCTTTACGATGGCTGGATTGACCGGTGGAGTCTGTCGCCGGTTATCCGTGTGCCAATGGATCGCGTCAATTTTCAGCACAACGGCGATGACTTCGCCGCCGTCGTCGATCAGGTGCGGGTGGCGCTGCCGCGCAAAAGCGGCATGCGACCTTAGAAACATCGTAAAAACAGATTGAAACTTGTAGACAAACAGCAACGGGTGTGTTATGATTCGATCCATATGATTGATATGATGAATACGATCAATGAATCTGATTAACCTGCGTTACGATCTGCTCAACTACCTTGTCGCCAACGACTTCCAGCCCGGTGACCGCCTGCCGACTATCAGCGAGCTGCAAGCCGTCGAACATCTCGGCGTCAGCACCAGCAAGGTCCGCGAGCAACTGGAAGTTGCGCGCGCGCTGGGTCTGGTCGAAGTGCGCTCCAAGATCGGCATGCACCTCAAGGATTATTCCTTCGCCCCGGCCATCACCCTCAGCCTGATGTATGCTCTGTCCCGCGATCCCGGTTTGTTTGAACTGTTCAGCCAGCTCCGTATCCACATCGAAACCGCCTTCTGGAACGAAGCCTGTGAGCTGCTCCAGGATGAGGATACCGCCGTTATGCGGGCCTGCGTGGACGAAGCGCGGGAGAAACTCATCCATGAATGGGTGCGTATCCCGCACCGCGAACACCGCACCTTTCATCTGACCGTGTTCAAACGGCTGGAAAATCCGTTTGTGCTGGGTCTGCTTGAAGCCTACTGGGATGCCTACGACGCGGTACAGCTCAACACCTTCACTGATTACGACTATCTGCGATCGGTGTGGGATTATCACGAGCAGATTCTGGATCACATCTGCGCCGGAGATTTCGATGCCGCCCGCGAGGCATTCATCGAACATACCCGGCTCATCAGCTTCCAGCCGCGCATGCGGGATATAAAGGCCGACCATGACCACCGGCATATGCAGGAAAAACATAAAGAGAAAGCAGGTGATTAATTCGAGAGGATTTATTTGCGCAGCACAACCCGGCTACACTGTTTAACATCCGGCCAAGTTTGCCAGCCAATGCAAGCAGGTAACGAGAAAATGCAAGCAGGTAACGAAAAGGAGAAAGCGCAGCTCACTGTGCAAAAGCCATGTGTGCTTTAGACGTTAAAACCGACCCCACCACCAGCCAGAAGCCCTCTGGCGCTATGATCGTCAACGATTTCGCCATGACCGTCGCCACCAAGAATGGCTCCGGCAGCCAGACCTCGAACAATCTGCTGGTCAACGCGCTGTTCCGTATGGGTATCCCGGTTAACGGCAAGAATCTGTTCCCATCCAACATCAAGGGTCTGCCGACCTGGTATACGATCCGTGTGAGCAAGGACGGCTACATCGCCCGCCGGGCCACCACCGAGATCGCCATCGCCATGAACCTGGACACCGCCGCCGAAGATATTCACAATCTGCCGGCAGGTGGCGTGTGTATTCTGCCATCCGAGTGGAAATGGTCGCACAGCCGTGACGACATCACCTATTATGAAATTCCCGTGCGCGACCTGATGAAGCAGGCGGAAATCCCCAGCGACTTCCGCGACCGCGTTGCCAACATGGTCTATGTGGGCGTGGTCTCCACGCTGTTTGATATTCCGCTGGATGTGCTGTGGCAGTCGCTGCTGGATAACTTCAAGGGCAAAGAGAAACCGGCCCGCATGAACTTCAATGTCGTTGAGCTGGCCGCCGAATGGGCGAAAGAGAACCTGCAGAAGGTGGACCGCTTCCAGTTCGCGCCTATGGATATGAACCAGGGCAAGATTATGATTACGGGCAACGAGGCTGCCGCCCTGGGCGCGCTCTACGGTGGCGCGACCGTAGCCGCCTGGTATCCGATTACGCCCTCGACCAGCCTGATTGACTCCATGATGGACTTTCGCCACATTCGCCGCGACCCGGAAACCGGCAAGGAAACCGTTGCCATTGTCCAGGCCGAGGACGAGATCGCGGCTATCGGCATGGTGATCGGCGCGGGCTGGGCGGGCGCGCGCGCCATGACTGCCACCAGCGGCCCTGGCATCAGCCTGATGTCGGAGTTTGCCGGGCTGGCTTACTTCGCCGAGATACCGTGTGTCATCTGGGATGTGACGCGCATGGGACCGAGCACGGGCCTGCCGACGCGCACCAGCCAGGGCGACCTGCTGTTCGCTTACTTCCTGGGGCATGGCGACAGCCGCCATATCATTCTGCTGCCGGCAACGCCTGAGGAGTCCTTTGAGTTCGGCTGGAGCAGCTTTGACCTGGCCGAAGAACTCCAGACGCCGGTGCTGGTTCTCACCGACCTGGACCTGGGCATGAATAACTGGATGTCTGACGAGTTCAAAGCGCCGGAACAGCCGTTGAAGCGCGGCAAGGTGCTGGACGCCGACAAGTTGCAGGCGTTCATTGACGAACACGGCAAATGGGGCCGTTACTGGGATGTGGACGGCGACGGTGTGCCTTATCGCACGCTGCCGGGGACCGATCACCAGATGGCTGGCTATTTCACACGTGGCACCGGTCACGACGAGATGGGCGTCTACAGCGAGCGCGCCGATGACTGGGTGCAGAACATCCAGCGCCTGCACCAGAAATTCGAGAAGGCGCGCGGCCTGGTTCCCAAGCCTGTGGTTGACTTCGATCCCAGCAAGAAGATCGGCCTGATTACCTTCGGCACGAACGAACCGGCGGTCCAGGAAGTGCGTGACTGGCTGGAACGTGACGGCATCCAGACCAACTACCTGCGCGTCCGCGCCCTGCCGATCAACGGCGAGGTGATTGAGTTCATCGAGAATCACGAGCAGGTCTATGTCATCGAGAACAACTTCGACGGCCAGATGTTCCAGCTTCTGAGCATGGAATGCTGCCTGGACATCCGCCACATGCGCAAGCTGGCCCTGGGCGACAGCCTGCCGATGACTCCGCGCTGGATTTATGACAATCTGACGAGCATGATTGAGAAGGAGCGTTAGTCCGCATGCCTCCCAAGACAAATGCAATCGGCCTGAGCCGTACCGATTACAAGGGCCGCCCCAGTACCCTGTGTCCCGGCTGCGGCCACGACTCGATTTCCAACCAGATCATCAGCATGGCCTATGAGCTGGGTCTGGAGCAGCACAACGTCATCAAGCTGAGCGGCATCGGCTGTTCCAGTAAGACACCGGCCTACTTCCTGGGGCGCTCGCACGGCTTCAACGCCATTCACGGGCGCATGCCCTCGGTGACGACCGGCGCTAACCTGGCCAACCAGAACCTGATCCCGATCGCCGTCAGCGGTGACGGCGACACTGGCAGCATCGGCCTGGGCCAGTTCAAGCACCTGATTCGCCGCAACGTGCCGATGGTCTACATCATCGAGAACAACGGCGTCTACGGCCTGACAAAGGGCCAGTTCTCGGCCACTGCCGACGAAGGCCAGTACCTGAAGTACTACGGCAAGAACGAACTGCCGCCCATCGATCTGGCGCTGGAAGCTGTTGTCGGCGGTTGTACGTTTGTGGCGCGCAGCTTCTCCGGCGACTCCAAGCAGGTGCAGACGCTGATGAAAGCCGCCATCAGCCATCGTGGAACCGCCGTGCTGGACATCATCAGCCCGTGCGTGACCTTCAACAACGCCGACGCCTCGACCAAGAGCTACGGCTACGGCAAGGAACACCAGATTTCGCTGCACGACATCCAGTATATGGCGCCGGATTACGTCCAGGGGCAGGATGAGATCGTCATCGACGATTACCCCGAGGGCGAGGTCATCACCGTGCCCATGCACAACGGCGCGACCGTGCGCCT
>CAZXCK010000066.1:20994-23480 GCA_964639225.1 uncultured Anaerolineaceae bacterium
ATGATGCAGGATATTCCCGCGTCGCGTATGTTTGAGATCAAGAACGCCCTGGCGGAATACAAGAAAAAAGCGGGCGCCGACGCGCCTATCTACGATGCCTCGCAGGGGGACGGCGGCGCCAGCCTGCCCGGTGTTCCGCCGGAAATTCTGGAACGGGCCTACCAGCTTCAGATCGAACACGGCACCGGCTATGACCAGCCGTTTGGCACCGCCCGTTTCCGCAAGGCTGCCGCCGAGAATTACTGGGGGCTGCACGCCACCACTGGCTGGGGACCGGAAAACATCATCTTCGCCCAGGGTGGGCGCGACGCACTCGTCAAAGCTTATAACGCCATGATTGCGCTCGGCAGCCAGCAGATCGGTGATGCGTTGATCGTCAGCCGTGTGCCCTGGATTAGCTATAACTGGGGGCCGTATGACATCGGCCTCAACGTGATGCGCGCGCCGGGCCGTCCCGAAGCCGCCTGGCGTTACACCCCGGACGCCATCCGCGCCTGTGTGGAGTTCGCGCAGAAGTCCGGGCGGGGCGTGGCGGGTATGGTCATCACCTCGCCGGATAACCCGACTGGACTCACGCTGACGGTCGCCGAGCAGATCGAGCTGGCGAAGGCCGCCCTGGAAGCCGGTGTGCCGTTTGTCCTGTTCGACTGGATTTATCACTGGGTCACCGATGGCACCTCGAACGATATCAACCAGGTGCTGCTGGCCTTTTCGCCGGAAGAACGCGACCGGCTTATGTTCCTGGATGGCATTACCAAGAGTCTGGGCGCGTCCAACATCCGCAGCGCGCATATGCTGGCTGGCAAACAGGTGATTAAATACATCAACAGCCGGGCGTCGCATGCGGTCATCCCCAGCTTTTACGCGCAGGCGGTGGCCATCGCTGCGTATGAGATGGGCTTCGCCAACGCCGCCGCCAGCATCATCGGTCCCACCAGCCAGAGCCGTCAGGTGCTGCGCCAGACGCTGCCTGGTTTCGATGTGTCATATATCATGGGCGATGGCTACTACGCTTTCATCGACCTGTCGAAATATATCGACGCCAGCGACTTTAAGGACAGCGGCGATCTGGGGGCGTGGCTGGGCGCGAACTTTGGCGTGACGGTTGTGCCGGGCGTGCATTTCTCCAGTGCGGGCGCTAACTGGGTGCGCTTCTCGTATGCGCTGCCGCCGGAAAAGACCGAGAAGGCCATCAGTCGCATGTTCGAGGGGCTGAACTCGCTGCTGTAGGTCGTCGGGTCAGAACTGAGGGAATCCGCCCGGCTGGTCGCACAATGACCAGCCGGGTTTTTGTCCGCTACATATTCGAGGTAAAGGCTTCCAGCGCGTCCAGGCTGTTGAGCGCCACGCGGTCCACACCGCGATCAATGCGTTTGGTCAGCCCGGTGAGCACATCCCCGGAGCCGATTTCGACAAAGCGTGTGGCCCCGGCGGCAATCATAGCCTGCACCGATTCGGTCCAGCGCACCGGCTGTATCAGTTGCTTGCCGAGCAGTTGGCGGATTTCATCGACGGTGTGGACCGGCGCGGCTGTGGCGTTGGCATAAACTGGAACCTGCGGCGCTGCGAACGGTGTGCTGGCCAGGGCTTCGGCGAAAGCGGCGCTGGCTGGTTGCATCAGCGGCGAGTGCGCCGCGATGCTGATCGGCAGCCGGACTACCTTGCGCGCGCCCTGCGCCTGGGCGCCCTGCATGGCGGCTTCCAGCGCGGACTCGTCACCGGAGATGACGATCTGGCCGGGGCAGTTGTCGTTGGCGAGTACCACCGCGCGCCCGGTGAGTTCCTGGACGTCGCTGCACAGTTTGCGCACGACATCGGCATCCAGGCCCAGAATGGCGGCCATCGCGCCTGGCTGCTGCGTGTCGGCCTCTTTCATCAGCCGGCCACGCTCCCGCACCAGCCGCAGGCCATCCGCGAAGTTCAGCGCGCCGACCGCTGCCAGCGCGGTGATCTCCCCCAGGCTGTGACCGGCAACCATTAGTGGTTGCGCGACCATCAGCGGCTGTGCGTCCGGCTTCGCTGCCTGCAGTGCGCGCAGAATGGCGATGCTGCACACATACAGCGCGGGCTGCGTGTTGATGGTGTCGTTGAGGTCGCTCTCCGGCCCGTCGAAGCACAACGCCGACAACTCGAAGCCCAGCACGTCATCGGCCTGCTCGAACGTCTCGCGCGCTGCCGGATGCGCCTGAGCGACATCGCGGCCCATGCCCACCACCTGCGAACCCTGCCCCGGAAACACATAAGCGTCGTGTGTCATGGTGTGTCTCTCACTTGCTGGATATGCAAACAAAAACCGCGCCCCATAAGTGGCACGGCTTTCATTTTCGCGGATAACGAGCGAAAGTACAATCAGTCTTCTTTGACTTCGTAGACCTGCTTGCCCTTATAGCGCCCGGTCTTTTTGCACACATGGTGGGCCAGGCGGTATTCGCCGGTGTCGTTGTCGAACACCAGATGGGGCAGTGACAGGCTATCGTGAGCGCGGC
>CAZXCK010000067.1:0-1337 GCA_964639225.1 uncultured Anaerolineaceae bacterium
AATTTCGACCCGGTCATTTCTGCCGATGGGCGCTTTGTTGCCTTTACTCTTTGGATTGATAATCCCGATTCTTATCGGGAGGTCTATGTCTATGACCGGCAGATGGGCACCCATGAACTGGTGTCTGTCGGCAGCGGCGGCCAGCAGGCTGATCCACAGCTCAGCTACATGCCGTCAATCTCGGCGGATGGGCGTTACGTCGCGTTCTGGTCATCTGCCAGCAATCTGGTGCTCGGCGACACCAATGGCATAGGCGATATCTTCGTCCGTGACCTGCACACCGGCACCACTGAGCGCGTGTCGGTCAGCAGCACTGGCGAGCAGGCTAATGACGGTCATTACTATCCATCGATCTCAGCCGATGGGCGTTTTGTGGCCTTCAGCTCTCATGCCAGCAATCTGGTGCCGGGCGATACCAATGACCAGCTTGACGGCTTCATCCACGATCGCCACACCGGCGTCACCGAGCGCGTGTCGGTCAGCAGCAGCGGCCAGCAGGCCGACGGCTGGAGCGGCTGGGCGTCGGTATCGCCCGATGGCCGCTATGTCGGCTTCTGGTCCAATGCCGCCAGTCTGGGAAGCGTTGACGGTGAGCTGGACCTGTACATCCGCGACCGGCTGGCGGGCACAACAACGCGTGTCCCGGTCGGCGGCAACAATGATCTGTTCCATCTGGGCAACCTGCCAGTATTCGGGGCAGATAACCGGCTGGTCGCCTTTGTGGCACCCGGCTCTGACCTCGCGCCGGGCGGGACGGGCGATACGTACGATGTGTTTGTCCACGACCGTTATACAGGCATCACGCGCTTCATCGCCCATGTCGGCCATTGGGATGTATCAGAGAGACCTGTGGCGATCACAGCGGACGGCAGTCAGATTGTGTACTGGGGCTGGACAGACGAGTTGATGGCGGACAATGTAACCTATATCCCCGAGGTGTATGTGTGGAGCTGTGGCGACGACGGTTTCGCCGCCCCGCCACCACAACATTCGGGGGCCATCAGTATCCCGACAATCACACCGACGCCACTCGCTTCGCCGACAGCTACCGCATCAGCGACCCCGTTCACCACGGTGACAGCGACTGCGACCATAACGCCACCGACCGCCATGACGGCGCCACCGACACCAACGCCGGCAGCAACCGAAGCCGTCCCCACCGACGAGCCGAGTCCAGTCCCACCGACTGAGACGTTGATTGCGCCGACAGCTACACTCACCGAGGTAACGACCGAAACGCCGGTCCCACCGACTGAAACGCCAGTTCCGCCGACAGAAACGCCGGTCCCGCCGACGCATACACCGGTCCCGCCGACGCATACACCGGTCCTGCCGAC
>CAZXCK010000067.1:1437-23275 GCA_964639225.1 uncultured Anaerolineaceae bacterium
CGGTCCCGCCGACGCATACACCGGTCCCGCCGACGCATACACCGGTCCTGCCGACGTATACGCCAGTCCCGCCAACGCATACGCCAGTCCCGCCGACGTATACGCCGGTGCCACCCACCGACACACCTGCCGCCGAGCCACCTGCCGAGGAAGTCCCTACCGAACCGGCTGGTGTCGGCGGCTAGGGATGCCCGGATCTTTCAGGCGATAGGTGCGGCGCATCGACGGCAGCAGCGGCAGGCCGACCAGCAGCGCGGCCAGTGCGTACAGGATAACCTGAATCACAGCGACGGCGGGCAGGGTGAACACCTGCACCGTCAGCCACACCAGCAGCGCCAGTCCCAGCGCCACCGAGGCGGTCCAGGCCCAGTGCTGGCCGGTCGGGGTGGACAGTCGCTTCAGCAGCGGCCACTGCGGACGCCGCCACAATCCCCACAGGGTGATGAAACTGCCGCAGCCCCAGACGAAAATCAGCACCAGGCCGGGGATAATGAAACTGTCGAACGGGGTGCGCTCCAGGTCGCTGACCGGCATGCCCATCGGCGCGCCGCGTGGGTCGGTCAGCATCAGCACCCCGCCGATCAATCCGTTAATGCCGAGGAACACAAGACAGGCCGATAAAGCCAGCAGGGCACGTGAAGGTCGGGTGTTCAATTCGGTTCGCTTTCGTTGTGTGATGCGTGGCACACAGTCCACGCCTGATTTCATTATACGACCGAAAATCCAACCGGCGCGGCTGCTGGATGAGCGATATATCTATGACCAAAACGGACAGCCGGCATTCTAAGCAGGCGCGAATCGGTTTACAATGCGCGCTGATTTTATTGGTGCAGCCGTCCAGCGGTCCGCTGATGAGAGGCGCAGGCCATCATATGTTCGCCAAACGGAATATTGACCTCACGATTGTGATTGCGTTCCTGGGATTTATCGCCCTGGGCATCCCCGGCGGTCTGCTGGGGCTGGCCTGGCCGTCGATCCGGGATTTGTTCGGGCTGTCAGCGTCGGCGATTGGCGCGCTGCTGCTGGCGGACACGCTCGGCTTTATGGTGACCAGTTTCGCCAGCGGCCTGCTGATGACTCGTTTCGGCGCCGGGGCCGCGCTGCTGGCTGGTTCGACGCTGCGCGGGGTGGCGCTGCTTTTCATCCTGGTAGCGCCCAGTTGGCCCGCGCTGATTCTGGCGGCTTTCGGCATGGGCATCGGCAGCGGTGTCATCGACGCCGGGCTGAATACTTACGTCTCCGGCTATCGCAGCACGCGCCTGCTCAACTGGCTGCACGGCTGTTTTGGCCTGGGCGCGACTGTCGGCCCGCTGATTCTGACGGCGCTGTTCGCGGCTGGCTTCGTGTGGCGCTGGGGCTATGTGATGGCTGGCGTGATGCAGTTGTTCGTCGCGCTGCTGCTGCTGCTCACCCTGAAACGCTGGCGTATGCACAGCAGCGATGACGGCAGCGGCCAGCCGGTGCGCGCCGCCACCCCCACACAGACGCTGCGCCTGCCGCTGGTGTGGCTGGGGATCGTGACGTTTATGGTGTATGCCGGGCTGGAAGTGGCTGCTGGCCAGTGGTCGTTCAGCATGTTCACCGAGGGGCGCGCCATCCCGGTGACGACGGCGGGCGTGTGGGTCAGCCTGTACTGGGGCAGCTTCACGGTGGGGCGTTTCTTCTTCGGCGCGCTGGGTGACCGGCTGGGCGTGACCGGCCTGATGCGCACCATGCTGGTACTCGCCAGCCTGGGCGCGGCGATTTTGTGGGCAGCGCCGCTGCCGTTGTTTAACTTCGTCGGCCTGATGGTGATTGGCTTCGCGCTGGCTCCGGTTTTCCCGCTGCTGATCGCCGTGACGCCGCAGGTGGTGGGTGCCCGGCACACGGCCAACGCTATCGGCTTTCAGGTGGGGGCGGCCAGCCTGGGCATCGCCATCATCCCCTGGATGGCGGGCGTGCTGGTGGAGCAGGGCGGCGTAGAGAGTATATCGCTGGCGCTCGGCAACCTGGATGCCTTCAGCGCCCTGGACGCGCCCGTACCCGACAACCGCATGAACGCCATCGCGCCGTTTTTGCTGGCGCTGGGCGTGGTGATAATCGGCCTGTACGAAGCTCTGCTGTGGATGGCGCGGCGGCGCGAGGCACAGCCAGCGGCAGTCGCGCAGGCGGCGTCCGGCTCTGATTGAGCACCGCCTGCGCCATATTGTCTACGGAATGTAGCGCCGATCCTCATCGACGAACGGGCGAATCCAGCGGTTAGCGCGGGCGCCCTCGGCCAGCCAGCCCTCGACTGGCGTGCTGGCCAGCACGCGCACACGCCAGTAATTCATGCCGTTGACGCACTCCGGCCCGCCGATGATCTCCAGCGGGACGCCCTCTACCAGCGTGTACAGCACGTCGGAATCGGGTCCGGGCGCTGTGCGCAGATTCTTGGGTGTGCGGTCGCGGTAGCCGACGCGCGCCAACTGGCCGATCTCCAGGGCCAGCGGCGGGTAACAGATTTCGCTGGCGGGCGTCAGTGTGATGTCGATGAAGTACTGGTTCGGAATGGCGCGGCTGCCCTCGACCATCCAGCCTTCATAGGTGAAATTGGCGACGGTGACGCGCACGCGCCGCCAGTTATAGCTATCGGCGCACACCACCTGTGAATCGAGCACGGTGGCCACC
Organism: uncultured Anaerolineaceae bacterium; assembly: GCA_964639225.1. Classification (GTDB taxonomy): domain Bacteria; phylum Chloroflexota; class Anaerolineae; order Aggregatilineales; family Phototrophicaceae; genus CAZXCK01. The sequence continues at coordinate 4,087 of CAZXCK010000067.1, forward strand.
GAATCGGCAGGCGCGACGGTCAGCACCAGCCCGGTCAGGCTGGGCTGCTGGCGCACGCGGACGCCGGTCACCAGCTCGATCTGCTCGCCAGCCGGCAGATTGAGGGGCGTCGGGCAGGTCGGCTCTGGCGTGCCGCTGTCCGCGCCCAGGATGTACAGCATAGTTGTGCTGCGCTCGGCCACCCATCCCCGCACGCGGCTGCCATCCAGCAGCCACCACACGTAACCATCGGTACAAACCGGCCCATCTATAACCGTAAACAGGCGGAAGTCATCAAAATTCGCCAGCCAGGGCGCGGACGGCGACGGCGCGCTGCGGATGTTGACTCCAGCGCGCAGGGTCACCGTCTGGCCGGGACGCAGCGGCAGCGGATTGGCGCAGCCGGGCGCGGCGGATGTCGGCGCGGGCGACAGCACCGGCGTCGGTGTAGGTGCCTCGCTGAAAGGGTCGGTTGTGGGTGGCGGCTCCTGAGCCTGCGACGATGGACTGGCGGCCAGCGCGATCAGCAGCAGCAGCGCGCCAGCGGTGACAATCGAGAAAACTGTTTTCCAGCGCATGGTAGACGCTCCTTATTTCGCATATAAGCATAGCACAGGCTGGCGTGACGTGCGCGTTGAGCGCCAAACGCAAAATTTGTGTAAACCCTGCCGCCGATACACGCCGGACGCGGTCGATTGCAGGTACAATGAAAGAAGAACCGACTCAAACTTACAGGGCGGGTGACTATGAGCGAAACTATCCTGATTGTTGACGACGAACAGCGCATCATCGACCTGGCCCAGATGTACCTGGAACAGGAAGGCTACGCCGTCAGCAGCGCCACCGATGGCGCTGAAGCCTACCAGCAGATTATCGACGATCCGCCGGGGCTGATCGTGCTCGACCTGATGCTGCCCGGCATGGATGGCCTGGAAATCTGCCGGCGGGTGCGCACACAGTCCGATGTGCCGATCATCATGCTGACAGCGCGCAGCGACGACATTGACAAAATCGTGGGGCTGGAACTGGGCGCCGACGATTACCTGACCAAGCCGTTTAACCCGCGCGAACTGGTGGCGCGCGTCAAGGCGATACTGCGGCGCGGTGGCGGTGAGCGGCGCGAGTCCGGTGACGCCATCACCATCGACAACCTGACTATCGAACCGGCGCGGCGTCAGGCACGCATTGATGACAGGCCAGTGACGCTGCGCATGAAGGAGTTTGATCTGCTGCTGACGCTGGCTCGTAACCAGGGCATGGTCTTCAGCCGGGAGAAGCTGCTGGAAATCGTGTGGGGCTATGACTTCGCCGGAGAGACGCGCACTGTCGATGTGCATATCGCGCACCTGCGGCACAAGCTGCAAGGCATGCAGCCCACCATCGAAACCGTATGGGGTGTAGGATACAAGCTCGAACCCGCATGACCACTTTACGCAATCGCCTGCTGGCCTCGTATTTACTGCTGCTGGTGGTGTCGCTGGGCGCTATCATTGTGGCCTTCCTGGCGGCGACCAGTACCCAACCCGCGCCGCCCCAGCCGACCTACCAGCGCCTGATCGCTATCGCCGAAGGGCTGAACCTAAACTCATTGGTGCAGGAATTCGGGCCGCTGCGGCAGGGGATGCGGCGGGAGACCACACTGGCGCAGATTCTGGACGATTTCGCTGCCGCGCGCGAGGTGCGTGTACTGGGCGTGGACCTCAGCGACCAGATTGTGTTCTATGACAGCAGCGGCAATCTGCCGCTGGGCAGCGCGGTGCGTATCAACGCCGACAGTTACCGGATGACTCGCCCCAGTATGACGCTGCTGCCGGGCAACGATCTGGTGTTTGGCAGTCTGTACACCACCAGTGACGAATGGCTGTTCGCCGGTGTGACAACGCACATGCGTATGAATAATCAGTCGCTGGCGCTGATTGTCGCCGAGGAACGGCCCACGCAGTCGTTGACGCGCGTCCTGGCTGACCTGGGTTCGGCGCTGGCGCGACCACTGCTGCAGGCGGCGGGGATTGGTATGCTGGTGGCGGTCGTGCTGGCGGCAGTCATCAGCCGGACAATCGCCCGTCCGCTGCAGGCCGCCAGCAACGCGGCGACCGCCGTCGCGCATGGTGACCTCAACCAGTATGTGCCGGAGACCGGCCCGACTGAGGTCAAAGCCGTCGCTCAGGCTTTTAACCGGATGAGCGCGCGCGTGCGCGCTACGCAGCAGGCCCAGCGTGACTTTATGGCCAACATCTCGCACGACCTGAAAACGCCGCTGACGTCGATACAGGGCTATTCACAGGCCATCATGGACGGCGCGGCGCGCGATCCAAAGCAGGCGGCGGCCATCATCCATGACGAAGCCGAGCGCGTCAATCGCATGGTGATCGAACTCACTGACCTGACGCGCATGCAGGCCGGTCAGTTCCGGCTGGAACGTGTGCCGGTGCATCTGGAGCAGATCGTCACCACCGTGAGCAGTAAGCTGGCGGTCGTCGCCGAACAGCAGGGCGTCAGGCTTAACGTCGATGTAAGGCCGCTGCCGGTCATCAACGCCGATGGCGACCGGCTGGTGCAGGTGCTGAACAACCTCATCAGCAACGCCATCAAGTTTACGCCGGCGGGCGGGCAGGTATGGGTGGAAGCCGAACCCGCGCCGGATGGTGTCATCGTCCGGGTGCGTGATACCGGCACAGGCATCCCGGAGAGCGAGATCCCGCGCATCTTTGAGCGCTTCTACCAGGTGGATAAGACTCGCGGACCCACGCGCGGCATGGGTCTGGGGCTGGCGATTGTCAACGAGATTGTGCGGGCGCATGGCGGGCGTGTCGACGTGGAGAGCCGCGAGGGGCGCGGGGCGAGCTTCACGGTGTGGCTGCCGATAGGGACTGCTGGCGCGGTCAGCCTGCGTTGACGCGACGGCGCAGATAGCGCGAGACGGCGAAGCTCAGTACGAGCACCACCAGCGACGACACGAGCAGTTCGCTGCTGACGCTGACATCGCCCGCCTCAGAGATATCTTCCAGGGCGGCGCCCAGCGCGCAGAAGGCGTAAATCCAGGTGATATTGCCGACGGTGGTCGCGGCCAGGAACAGCGGCAGCGGAATCCTGAGGTTGCCAGCGGCGAAGCTGCCGACGTCATAGGGGCCGAACATGCGCAGCGTCACCAGCGCCTCGAAGGCGTTGCGCTGCAAAAACCGCGCCAGATTGCGCGCGATGCCAATCATGCTGAAGCGACTGCGCTGCGGCCCTTCGCTGTCCAGGTCAACCGGGAACAGCCGCCCGAAGTAGTACGGCAGCACTGCCGAGGCGGTCGCAGTGACCATGCACAGGGCGAAACCCAGCCACACGCCATAAACATAGCCGCCGATGGCCACAAACACCATAATCGGCACCAGCGTAAAGGGGCGCAGCAGCACCACCACCAGGAAGAAAACCAGCGGACCGAACCAGTTGTCGGTCATGAAGGATTCCAGCTCACGGCCCATCTGTGACAGGGTGAGGTCGTTGCGATCCATAAAGACGTACAGCAGGCCGATGACACCCACCCAGAACAGCACAGCGATGATCTGCAGCGCATGCTCACGGAGCCAGGCGGTCAGGCGATTTTCTTCTGATTGGGCGACAAGTGGTTGCACGGGCTAACCCTTATCTCGTGGGCTGTCGATGGCGCGCAGTCGAGGCAGCGCCCACAGCAGGCGCTGAATGACCGTCACGGCTACCAGAACAGCCATCACGCTAAACAACAGGACCAAATGCGCCGGAAAGACGAAAAACAGGGCGAAGAACACAACCGTCTCGGCACCTTCGATGAGTCCGGTAGGCATCACCACACTGGTTTGCGTAGCGCCGGTCGCCCGGCTGCGTTCCAGCAGTGCCGCCAGATACATCCACGACGCGGCGTTGATGTAGAACGCGCTCAACAGCACCGCCAGAGCCACCAGCACGTCTTCAGACGAACGGCCCAGGGCCAGCATCAGCGGCACAAAAGCATACACCAGGAAATCGGTCAGGATGTCGATATAGCCGCCGCTGGCGCTCTGCTGGCCGGTGACGCGCGCCAGGGCGCCATCCAGGCCGTCCAGCGTACGATTCGCCAGCCACAGTGCCAGGCCCACAGCATAAGCGCCCTGAAACCCGGCCAGGCCAGCCGCCAGACCGACCACACCGCCGATCAGTGTGATGGTGGTCGGATGCACGCGGGTGCCTATGCGCCGGGCTGCCGGCAGCAGTGCGCGGTCTTTGAACTGGCGCAGTTGTTCGTCGAACATCAGGTCACCACAAACGCATCGTCGAGTTGCAGGAATGGTTCTATTCTAATGGCATTCTGCGACCTGCAAACCGGTGATTGCCCCAACGCTGGCCGTGTATCGCGCCCAGGCGATACACGGCCAGCGGCTGATTGCGGAATCCGTATGGATGGGCGCCGTGTTTATTCGCCGTCTGTGCTGTCGTCGGTTTCTGGCTGTGGCAGGTCCAGGCCGGTCATCATGGAGAAGGTATCCATCATGGCGACGATCTGCGGTGCGCTTTCCTGATCGGCCTCGGTGTTGAGGTCCAGGCTGCCGGGCAGGCGCACATCGGCGACGTGGGTGTTGCCATCCGCATCGGTGAGCAGAATCGCCTGCCCGCTGAGCGGGTCGCCGTCCGGGGTGCGGTAGGTGTAGGCGACCGCGAAGCCCTCGCCGCCCTCACGGGTGACCGGCTCCACGCTGGTGATCTCCAGTGTGCTGCGCAGCCCCTGGACCCAGTCGCGGGCGCTGTCCTCGTCGGTGACAGGCTCGCTGAGTGTTTCCACGCGCAGCAGCGCGCCGTCCGGCCCGGTGAAGCTGGCCGGCAGACCCTCGCCGCCGTCGGTAAGCTGCCATTCCTGCGGCATGCGGATGATGTACTGGCTGCTGGCATCGAAGTAAGCATCCCAGGCCAGCGGCGTATCGACGAAACGTGGGAAGGTCGTCACACGCTCGACCATCTCGCCAAGCAGGTGGAACAGCAGATCGCGGGCGTTCTGCGGGGTGACGACGCGCACCACGTAAACATAGTCGTCGTCGAACCAGGCCGCATGCCGCGCCAGGAACTGCTGACCTTCGCCGCTGCGCAGCGAGAAGTCGATGACGACGCGGTCATCCTCGGTGCGGCGCGAGAGTTCTTCCCAGCCGCCGGTGTACTGGCGCCAGCCCGCCGACAGTGTGGCATTGGTAAACCGCGCATCCAGCTCCTGAAGGGTGGTGGGCATGGTCTCTGGCTGTTCCAGGTAAACCTCGATCACGCTCACCGCCGCCGGGTTGTTGAGGGCGGTCTGGACCTGGGTGCCATTGTTGACATCGTCGGTGACCGACCAGCCAGCCGGCACATCGACGGTGTACAGGCCGGATGAATGCAGATAATCCTCGGTGAAGGTGATGGCGCTGAAATCGGTCAGCGGGGGTGGAAAGGTGGGAATGGGCCGGGGTGTGGGCGTGGGTACGTCCTCGACGATCGGCGCCTGGTCCGGGGCCAGGCCCGGCAAAAACAGGGTCACGGCCATGAGAATAGCCATGGAAATACCAAAGAACATGTACAGGTTGCGCGCTCTCTTCGATTGCATGTAGACGACTCCGGAGGTCAAGGCTCAAAACGGACGTATCATACCCTAAAACCGCGACCATGTTAAGGCTACCGGAAGAACCAGTTGCCGATCGCTTGACACACTTTACCATCTTGGCTATTATTCTGCCGCAACCATTCTTTCAGTGGATTTTATTGATATATAATAGATAACTGCTGATAACGGTAGCGGCACAACCTTTGTCTTTGATGCAGTATTGTATTTCTAATAAGGAGAAACAGTATGTCATCAAAAAAGTCCGATTCATCGAAATCCAGTGGTACACGTCGAATAGTCCGACCTCGCAAGAAAGATGAACTCCAGCCAATTCCGGGGGACCAGATTATCAAAAACCCCATTCCTGCGCCGTCAGCCTCTCCCCAGAAGCCTCGGATAACCAAAGGGGCAGCCTCGGTCGTATTTTTCTACTTCGGGGATAGCAAGTATACGACACTGGCACAGGAGACCGTTCGCCTCAAGCTGGCGATGGAAGATTACAACCAAATTATCCTGCTAAAGCATAATACTATCCCGAACTTCTTTGATCTGAGTGCCAAAGACGAAAAACTGGCTGATGTCGTCGCTACCCCAACCAACCAGAATCTGGTCCACCACCTTATCGAACTGGCCCAGGATGGTTACATGATAGACCTGTACATATTCTCGCATGGTTCGGATGGTCTTTTCCGCACCAGCAAGGGGCAGCACGGACAAAATGATCACTTTACCAACGATGACATCCTGACTGAATTTGCCAGTTCGCGCACGGGCCTGACAGAAATGCCGATACGAATGGTATACGGTGTCCACTGTTTCGGCAAAACAATGGCCCCAAGCTGGCGCCAGGTTGGGGCCAAAGTCACAGCGGGCGCGCGTTATGTTAATTTCTACCCCAACCAGTTTGGAAAGTTTGCCAGCGACTGGAACAAGCGGAATGTGACATTCGAGAATGCTGTCCGCGCTTCGGACACAGCAGCCTCTCGTACTGTTGTTCAGACCTACATATCGACTATCCACGCACCGTCAACCAAGGGGCAGTGGGGAGGTTGTCCATTTGGAAAGTTTGTGCTGGGCAGCCACAGTTGCGCCAAGGATTACTTCGTCGATCAGTGGCTTAGCGAAGACCAATGGCAACCAAATAAAAACGGCAAGGAAAACATGAACTTCTCGTCACGTATGTTCATTGGTGGCGATCGCAACCTGACCAAATCCCAGACACCAAGCTGGGACTGAGGCAATCGTATCACTTCAGCATGTCACAATCTCGTGGGTGAGAGATAAGCAGAACAGGGCCGAGCGAATAAGTTTCGCTCGGCCCTGTTTGTTTCATCAGTTGAGGCTATCGGCGATTTGCTGTACCAGGTCCGCCGGGGGGACGTACATGGTGCGATCGGCCAGGTCGGGCGCGCCGTAGTCGCGTATCCAGGCGATCTGGCCGTCAGCGTCCAGCAGAATAAACGTATGGCCGGGTTCGCCGCTGCCGACGGCCCACTTGAGCACGTCATAATCTTCAGATACCGAGCCGTCAGCATCGGTGAGCAGTGGAACTTCGGTGATGCCATATTCGATGGCGCCGGCGGCCTGCTCCTCAACCGAGTCGAAGGCGATGCTCACAAAGGCGACATCCAGGGCCTGGAAGGCCGGGTCTTCATGCAAATCCACGATTTGCTGCATGCAGGGCGGTCACCCCATCGCCATGTGGAAATACAGCAAAACCGGCCTGCCCTGGTAATCGGCCAGGGAGACGGTGCTGCCATCGGCTGCCGGGAGCGTAAAATCGGGACCTTCTGCCCCCAGGCGGATACGCTCCGCCGGTGTGGGGGTGGCGCTGTCACCGCTGCACGCTGACACTACCAGCGCAATCGGCAGCGCCAGCAGATAAAGTAGCCAACGAGTCAGGCGCATGGCTACGACTCCGCTGGGGCGTAGTCGATTTCGCGCAGGCTGTTGACGATCTGTTCCCAGGTGGCGGGGTTGTCGTAGGTGACGGTCACGGTGCGCGTCTCGACGACGCCATCGACGGACTGCACACCGGTAATCTCGCTCAGTTCACCTTTGATGGCTTTTACGCAGCCCTCACAGCCAATGTTGGGAACCTGAAAGGTCTTTTTTTCCATCAGTACACTGCTCCTTATCATGGATGGTTGTTAAACCTCTACATGAGTTTACGCAAGGGCAGGCGGCACGTCATGCGCCATTTGGCGGGTCGTTCCGCCTGCCCGGCTCGGAGATGCGAACCCGGCCTTAGCTGCGGGTGCGGATGTCGTCGCGGGTGTAGACTGCGTCCGGGCCAGTCATGCCGGACATGTCGAAGAACGGCGCGAAGTTCTCGCCGTTGACGTTGATGCGCGCCGAAGTCACCGCCGGGTCGGCGAAAATACTGAGCAGCATCTGCGCTTCGATCTGCGGGTCAACGCATGTACCGATGAGCATGAGCGTGCCGCTGAAGTCGATGGTTGCGTGGCCGCTGGCGTCCACTGTCACCGACTCAAGCGTCACATCCTGGTCGCCCATGTAGTTCACCAGATCGCCCTCGCCAACGTCGGTCGTGCCGGGGGCGATCAGCGCTTCCAGGCTGGCGCGGATATTCTGGGCCGGGTCATCGGAGAACGGTACATCGGTCGAGCGCTCGACCATGAAGCCTTCACAACCAACCGGGATGCCGTTACCGGTCGGGTCGTCGAACGGGCTGATGACGTAATACGGCACCATGTCGCCGGATGTGGCGGGTGGGGCACCGTCACCGACTCGCGCGTTTTGCAGGCACAGGCCGTCCGTATCGGTCAGGTCGCCCGGAATCTGCACGTGGGTGACATCGCTCAGCATCTGCTGGAACATGCCCGTGTCGCTGGTATCAAACATGCCGTCAACATCCACCCAGCCCGCCGTCTCGGTCAGGGGAATGTCAAAGCGGGTAAAGTCATGGGTGACTGGCTGTGGCAGTTCGTAACTCAGCAGGATGCCGTTACCGACCACCAGTGTCACGCTGGCTGTCACCGGAGACTGCACAGCGTCGCGGCGGCGCAGTTCAAACGAAAGTGTCTCGCCATAGCCGTTGACCACCTGATCGACAAAGGACTGAGGTGCGTCGAACAGCCAGGAAGCGCCAGGGCTGCTAGGAGCAGCGCATAGGAAATCGCCACCGGGCGGGCTGGCCTCGATTGCGTCGCCCGTAATCGTCCAACCTTCGACAGAGCCATTGGCTGATGAGTGGTCCGGTTCGCTGCCGTCGTCTGTTGGCGGGGCATCCGCTTCGCCGACGTAAGTCAGTTCGACGGTGAGGGTCGCCATGCAGTCGCTGAGGTTGAGCGATTCGGCGTAATCCAGGGTGATATGTTCGGCGTTGTTGACCGTGTAAGTATAGACAAAGGGCGCACCCTGCAGGCCGGGCACCACCTCAAACGAACCGTCAGGCAGTTGTTCGGTCATAAAGAAGTCCGGTGCATCGCGGACTTCGTCCGGCGCGACCACCCGATGAAAGTCCAGCGCCGTGGGCGGTTCGCTGAAGGTCAGCGTGTGCGTACTGCCATCGACGGGCAGCCAGGCGTTTGCCAGTGTAAGCTGCTGCTCGCACTCAAATTGTGGTGAGCCGTCAACGGTGAAATCGCCATAAGAGACCAGCCACTCACCGCTCAGGGGTGGTCCGTCTGCCGGCACATCAGAGTTGCCCCGTGTGAGGCGCAGGATCGTCCGGCCACTCGCTCCCGGCAGCGCCGAGACCAGCAGCGTATGGCGGCCCGCCGGCAGGTCCAGCGTGACATCGCCCGGCGCCTCGATCGACTGGCTGGCGGCCAGCGTGCCGCCGCTGTCAAAGATTTCAAGCATAAAGGGGAAAGCATCGCCCAGATAGCGCACATTGACGGTGACAGCCGCCGGCGCGTCGAGTTCCATATTATAGGCTACAGCCGGTTGGTTGCCGGTCAGGTTGACCAGGATATCGTCGTCGAAATTCACATCGGTTACAGGTTGGGCCTGCGCCCCGGCAAATACCAAAACCAGAGTCAACACTACGAACACACGCAAAGGATTACGCATACAGATTGTCTCCTTTTAACATTATTGTTCTCGGATACCACCATACCATTTTAGCCGGTTATGTCCACCGTTTTTCGGCTTATGCGTGATAATCTGCTTAGGGTTCATTGACGCCAGCGCGGTCTTTCGGCTATAGTGAAGAAGATTGTCCGATACTGAGTAGTCGTTGAGAGTCAAGCGGTAGCGCACATGCCCATTCACAAAATGAACTTCGAAGGCGGGGTTTTCTTCGCCAAGCAGGTTGGATATATCGACAATGTCGATGTTCGTATGTGGGCTAATGCGCTTGGAAACCACGCCGGAGAGGCCGGCATGCCTGTAGTAGCCGTGGTGGATATGCGCGAGGTGGATCGCCTGTGTCCCACCGTGCTGAAGGTTTTCACGAGCATTCTGAAAATAGGCAACCTGCGTGGCGTGGCTCTGGTCACCAGCGATATGATGGCCTCGCGCAACGCGCGTGTCATCGAAAAACTGGCTCAGCTTCCCAGCGTGCTGGTTTTCTCCACCCTGGACGACGCTCGCCGGTATGCCAGCAAGCATACCCAGTCGACGTTTGGCTCGTTTGCGCCTTCCAGTCAGTCGACATTTAGCCCCGCTTTCGGATTCTGCTTCCCTTAATTTTCCAGTCCGTTCGCCACCAACTGCGCGATATGCAGCACTTTTGGCTGAAGCCCGGCCCGGCTCAGACCGCCGTTCATCTGCGCGATGCAGCCAGAGTCGCCGGTGACGATATAATCGGCGGGCGTGGCCTCGATGTTGCCGACTTTTTTCTTCAGCATCGCCCCGCTGATCTCTGGCATCTTGACTGCAAACAGGCCGCCGAAGCCGCAGCACTCGTCTGAGCCGGGCAAATCGACGACCGTCACGCCGTCCACAGCTTCGGCCAGTTGGCGCGCCTGCTGGCTGAGTCCCATCAGGCGCAGGCCATGACAGGCATGATGGAAGGCGACCCTCGTGGGCGGCAGCGACGCCCCCAGATCGACGATACCCAGGCCGTCCACCAGATACTCGGTCAGTTCCCAGGTAATGCTGGCGATCCGCTGCGCTTTCCGGTGCAGGGTCGCGTCATCTTTGAACAACTCCGGGTAGTAATGGCGCACCATCGACGCGCAGCTACCGGACGGCGTCACGATCAGATCGGCACCGGCGAAGGCTTCGATGAACTGGCGTGCTACCGGACGCGCATCGTCCCAGAAGCCCGCGTTGAAGGCTGGCTGGCCGCAGCAGGTCTGCGCCAGCGGAAAACGCACCTCGACGCCGACGCGGTCCAGAATCTTCACCGTGGAAATGCCAACCTGGGGGTAGATGTGGTCCACCATGCAGGTGATAAACAGCGAAACGGGTTTGTTACGTGGGGAAGGGCGCGGAATATCTGTCATGAGTCATCCATTTGCTTGAAGATCAAAGCGCAGCCTAACTGGCACCATTATAACGCGAGTCGCCGCTGCTGACTTGCCAGCCAGCCTACTTGTTTTTACACTAGGCGGGCAATTCCGCGATCGTATGGACACAACACATGACAAGTCCCTTTCCCCTGTACGAATTTGGTGGCAGCGGCCCCGTGCTGAATCTGGCCCCGGCAAACGGATTCCCGCCGGAGACGTATCGCCCGCTGCTTGAACCCTTGGCGGCGAACTATCGCGTCATCAGCCTGGTGCCGCGCGCTATGTGGTCCGGGCAGCCGCCCCCGGCCCATCTGGTAGCCTGGCCGGAGATGGTCGTCGACGATCTGCTGGCAGCGCTGCGGCGGCATGACCTGCGCGACGTTATCGGGGTGGGGCACTCGCTGGGCGGTGTGATGACTCTGCTGGCGGCGGGCATTGAACCGGAGCGCTTCAGGGCGGTTGTGCTGCTGGACCCGCCGCTGCTTCCCCGGCGCAAACGCTGGCCGATTCGCTGGATACAGCAACTGCGCCTGGACCGGCTTAACCGGCTGGCTGTCCGCGCCAGCAACCGCCGCGACCGCTTTCCGGATGAGCAGACGGCCTTCAACTACTTCCGGGGTAAGCCACTGTTTTCTGACTGGTCCGACGAGGCGCTGCTCCATTATACGCGTACGCTGCGTCCCGGCAGTAACGGCGGCCTGACCCTGGCCTGGCCGCGCGACTGGGAAGCCTATTACTTCCGCACACTCTATACGGGTGTGTGGGCGCACCTGACCCAAATACCTGCATCGCTGCCCGTTCTGCTGCTGCGCGGTGAACACAGCAACACCCTGTCGCCAGTCGCTGTCGAGCGTGCGCGCCGCCTGCTGCCTCACCTGTGCTGCGCCGAAATCGCCGGGCACGGGCATTTGTTTCCACAGTCCGCGCCAGACCTTACCCGGCAGCAGATTGCCGGATGGCTGGCAAGCCTGCCGGCGTGATTAATGCAGCGATGATGAGCGCCTAATCTGGTTTTATATGTTCGCTTAAGCGTTGTTCACAGTTACTTCGGATCGCTCTAATGTGAACCGGTCATGCTTTCCCACATGCGCTGCAACCGGGCGCTATTGACCTTATGAGCATTACTGGAGAATATCGATGCGTAAGTTGTACACTCTGTTACTCGTAATTGGCCTGCTGGCTCTGGCTGTAGTCCCCGCTGCCGCCCAGGACGACCCCACCATCGCCGACCTGGTTGTGTCATCCAGCGAAGCTGAAGAAGCCGAGTTCACCGTGCTGCTGGCCGCTGTCCAGGCTGCCGATCCCGTGTTCCTGGAACTGCTGTCTGATTCCGATGAAGGCCTGACCGTCTTCGCGCCGACCGACGCGGCTTTCGGCGAGCTGCTGGATGCGCTGGGCATGACCGCCGAGGAACTGCTGGCCGAGACCGACCTGCTAAATGAGGTGTTGGCCTACCATGTCTTGCCTGGTGTCTTCTACGCTGAGGATGTTGTAGCGCTGGATGGCGTTTACGTCGGCACCTACCTGGATGGTAAAGCCGTATCTGTGAGTGTGGAAGACGGCAGTGTGTTCATCGATGACTCCGAAGTTGTCTCCGCCGATGTTGAGGCTGCCAACGGTATCGTCCATGTGATCGACAGCGTGCTGCTGCCGGCTGAAGTCGAAGACGAAGAGATGCTGGAAATGATGGAAACTATGGAAGAGGCGCAAGAAGAGCCGACCATGTCCATCACGGAGATCGTTGTCGAAGCCGCCAGCGCTGAAGAAGCTGAATTCACCGTGCTGCTGGCCGCCGTCCAGGCCGCCGACCCCGCCGTGCTCGAAGAGCTGTCTGAGGGTGGCCCCTACACCGTGTTTGCTCCGACTGACGCCGCCTTCGCCGCCGCCCTGGAAGCCCTGGGCCTGACCGCCGAGGAACTGCTGGCCGAGACCGAGCTGCTGACTGAAATCCTGGCCTACCATGTGGTGCTGGGTTCCTTCACCACGCTGGACTTCGGCATCATTATCGAGCTGGCCGGTATGGACGCGGATATGCCCAGCTTCGCCACTGCGCTGGGCACGCCCATCGCGCTGACCGATGAGGGTGTCAACGAAGCGGGTGTGGTTGACTTTGACATCATGGCGACCAACGGCGTCATCCATGTCATCGACGGTGTGCTGCTGCCGCCGGAAGAATAAACCGCGCGCCAGCTAAACCACAAAGCAGGTTACCGCAAGGGCCATCTCAGTTCGGGATGGCCCTTGTTTTTGTTTGTCAGGTTGCTTACTGCTCGTTGATGATGCTGAACACCATCGGGCGGCGTTTGGTCTCGTTGTAGAGCACGCGGCTGATGCTCTCCTGCAGGCGGTCGCGGCGGCGTCCGTTGCTGCTGCGATCGTTGTGCAGCACGTCCTGGATGGTGCCGCGTACCAGTTCCAGCAGCTCGTCGGAGTCGCGCAGGTAGACAAACCCGCGCGAGATGATCTCCGGGTGGCCGATGATCTCGCCGGTGTCTTTCTTCACGTTGACCGCCACCAGCAAGAAGCCGTCCTTCGCCAGAATTTCGCGGTCGCGGATGACGATGCGGCCAATGTCGCCCACACCGCTGCCGTCCACGAAGACGTAGCCACCAGGGACGCGCTCACCCAGGCGAATGCCGTGCTTGTCGATCTCCAGCACGCGCCCGTTTTCCACCGTAAAGACGTTCTCCGCCGGGATGCCGGACTGGATCGCCAGCTTGGCGTTCTCGGTCAGGTGGCGCAGTTCGCCGTGAACGGGCAGGAAGTACTTGGGACGTACCAGGTGGATCATCAGTTTCATCTCTTCCTGGTTGCCATGCCCGGAGACGTGGACACGCTCAATCGGGTCATAGACCAGGTTCGCGCCGCGCTGGATCAGCTTGTTGATGTTGCGGCTGACCATCTCTTCGTTGCCAGGGATGGGATGCGACGACAGCACAATGGTGTCGCCTTTTTCCACGTCGAGCTGACGATGACGGCCCATCGCCATGCGCGCCAGCACCGCCGACGGCTCGCCCTGAGAGCCGGTCACCATGATGACCAGCTTGTGGGGCTGGATGCTGTTGATCTTGCCCAGGTCGATAAACAGGTCTTCGGGCGCGTCCAGGATGCCCAGCTTCAGCGCCATGTCGATGTTCTTCTGCATGCTGTAGCCAGCGATGCTGATCTTGCGCCCGTAACGCTGGGCGACGTTCGCCACCTGCTGCACGCGCGAGATGAGCGAGGCGAAAGTGGCGACCATAATGCGCCCTTTGGCCTGCTGGAACACGCGGTCAAAAGCCGGGTCGATGGTCGTCTCTGAGGGCGTCCAGCCGGCTTTGTCGGCGTTGGTGCTGTCGCCCATCAGCAGCAGCACGCCCTCATTGGAGAAGCGCGCCAGCCGGGCGTAGTCCGGGCGTTTGCCGTCTACGGGCGTGTTGTCGAACTTGTAATCGCCGGTGTGGACAATGATGCCGTGCGGCGTGTAGATGCCGAAGCCCACACAATCCGGGATGCTGTGTGTCACATGGAAGCTTTCGACCTTGAACGGCCCGATGTTGAGGACATCACCCGCATGGAACACGTTGATTTTGGTCTGGTCCAGCAGCCTGGCGTCCAGCAGCTTGACTTCCAGCAGGCCGGCGGTCAGCGGTGTGGCGTAGATGGGCGTGCCCTTGAAGGCGTCCAGTACATGCGCCACCGCGCCGATGTGATCCTCGTGGCCGTGTGTATAGATGATGCCGTGAATTTTCAGGTCCGTCCGTTCGGTGAGGTAACGGAAGTCGGGGATGATGTAATCCACGCCGTGCATGTCGTTAGCGGGGAACATCACGCCGGTGTCGATAATCAGGGCGTCGTTGCCCATCTCGATTACCGTCATGTTTTTGCCAATTTCCCCCAGTCCGCCCAGGGGTACGATGCGAAGTTTAGGTTTTGCCATAACACATTCGACCTGGTTCGCCATCATGCGACCAGGTTCATCCTTCCTTTTCTACTCGGTAGAACAATAAAAGCGCGCTGATATCAGGTCCTGTAATCAAAACACCAACGTCCCGTGACCGTTGACCGGCGCACGGTCTTGCAGCACTTCAATTGTGGTTGTTCCCAACTATGCAGGAACCCACTTAACCGCGCGGCAGAGGCGCGGACATTGCCATTTGAATAGGCTCATCGCGAGATGAGCGCGCTCACCAACAATGTGAGCGTCAGTTTTGTATCAGTCAAGGACATTATAACATAACCGAACGTTATATTTTAGCCTCGCTTTATATTAACATCACCGGCGCGAGAGCCGGTGCGGAGTCGGTCAGGCGCCCAGGTAGCGGATGCGAATCGCCTCGTGGATGCGGTTGACGACACGCAGCACGGCGTCCGGGTTGTGAGAGCCGGGCACGCCGCCTTCTTCCTCGAAAGCGTGGCGCAGAATGCGGCCCCAGTTGCCAGTACTGCGCAGTTTATGGTCGTAGATGTACTGCTCGACCGTCTGCGCGGACTGGCCGCTGGGTGGGGCCAGCATTCGCTGAATGCTGATGTACACGTCGTCGATGTCGCGCGGGGTGATGCGTGCCAGATCCGCCAGATGCTTGTGCATGTAAATGCGTTTCATCTCGTAGAATTCGGCCAGTGACATTTCAGTGCCGGCGGCGGTCTTGAGAATCAAGTCGGTGCACAGGTGATCTGACTGATTGTGCAGCTCAGCGAAGGTCTGTAAATCCAGCGGGCCGACCAGTGCCCACAGTTCGCGGTCCTCGATCATTGGCTCCAGGTCGCAGCCGTGCTTGCGGAAGTAACCCTCGACCAGTGTGTGCGTGAACTCGAAGTCGGTCAGCACTGCCGCCTGGCGCGATGCGCTGACGTTGACCGGCATGCCGGTGCTTTCCAGTGTGCAGATGCGTTTGTTGTTCTTCAGGTCCGGGCGCAGGCGACCGAGGATGCTGTGCATGGCCGAAATAGGACTGCCCAGCGAGTCGTCGTAGAGCAGGGCGCGGGCGACGGCGTTGGCGCGCTCGGTTTTGAGGAGCGTCAGGTAGCGGTCGAGGTCGCCGTCGCGCAGATGCGGGTTGAGGGGCATCTCGATGGTGCGCCCGGTGACAGTCGTCTGGCGCAAATGTTCGCGAGCGCACAGCAGTTCCGGGTCGCAGGTGCCGTTGACGAACGGCCCGCCTTTCAGAATGGCGCTGTTAGCGATGGCCGAGGCGCTGCGCAGCAGCGTATAGAAAGCCAGCAGTCCCAGCGCTTCGGAGCGCCCGGCCAGGTCCAGGTGGATGTGACAGCCCTGCAGACGGAACGCCTCGACGACATTGGTGTTGGGGTCCATATGATAACGGGCTTTGGCCTGTTCCAGCCGTTCCATATATTCCGGGAAGTAGCTGTTGGTCTCCGCCATCAGATCGACGGCGGTCTGTACTTTGGCGTTATCTGACAGGCGAAAGTCGCTGAGGGTGGGGTAGCAGGACAGCATGGCTGTGTGAAGCTGGGTCGAGTCGCTGGCGGCGATGAGTCCCTGCATGATGCCGTCCAGCGAGGCGCGCGTGCGATAATAGCCGACGCCGGGCGCGACATGCACCTCAATCTGATACTGGCAGGCTTCGCGGTCTACCTGTGGCGTGATGCCCAACCGGCGCGCGTGCGACTGATAAGCGTTGATATATGCCTGCACCTGTTCCTCGGTGGGCGGGGAGCCGTCGCGGTGGATCAGCCCCAGTTCCAGTTCCGCGCCCAGTGCGCGGATACGGGTCGCGGAGTCGTCGGTGCTGTTGATGTTGGTGTGGTTGACGCTGGGGTTCAGATTGTAGGGGACGACGCTTTTCGCCATCGACTTGCCGGAACGGTAACGTTTGCTGACGACGCTGCCGAGGATGAACCTGTGGCCGCCGTGTTCGCCCAGAAAGACGCCCGCGCCGTTGGAATGTTCGCTGTCGCCGTTGTAAAACGTAACGGCTGCGCCGACGATCTGCGAGAGCGCGTCTAATGGCAGCGAATCGTCGTCGCTGTGTTCGGCGAGATCGTCCAGGGCAGCGTTGAAGGCGCGTTTCTGCCGTTCTATCTCGTCCCAGGGGACAGCCGCGCTGAAGGCTTCTAACTCCGGATTCGATGGCAGCGCTGTTTCCATGATTGTCTCTACCCTTTGTTACTCTGCGGACCCCGGCGTGCGTGGTGTATTGTCAACAATTCACGTATTTACATCAACCTGCAATTCTACACAAGTTTCTGACGGCAATTTGTCCACATCGGTCTCATTGGAAAAAGTCGAGTCTTCCTATAAAATCGCTTACGTTATGTCTTTACATGCCCCACTATCGCAATGGAGAACATAAAATGACTTTTGAAAAGCTCGTAGTGCCCCAGACCGGCCAGAAAATCACCGCTGCTGCCGGTAAGCTCAACGTGCCAGATAACCCGATTCTGCTGTTCATCGAGGGGGATGGCATCGGTTACGACATCATGACCGCCAGCAAGCGCATCTGGGATGCCGCTGTCGAGAAAGCCTATAACGGCAATCGCAAAGTCTCGTGGATGGAAGTCTATGCCGGCGAGAAGGCGGCCCAGGTCTATGACGGCAACTTCATGCCCGAAGAGACGTTTGACGCGCTGCGCGAGTTCCTGGTGGGCATCAAGGGGCCGCTGACGACGCCGGTGGGTGGTGGTTTCCGCAGCCTCAACGTGACTCTGCGCCAGGTGCTGGACCTGTATAGCTGCGTGCGTCCGGTGCGCTGGTTCCGGGGTGTGCCCAGCCCGCTCAAGCGCCCGCAGGATGTGGATGTGGTGATCTTCCGCGAGAACACCGAGGATATCTATGCCGGCATCGAGTTTGAAGCCGGGACGCCGGAAAACGAAAAGCTGGCGCGTTTCCTGCGTGAAGAGATGGGCGTCACCAGCTTTTTCGAAGGGGCCGGGCTGGGCGTGAAGCCAATCAGCGCCTTCGGCAGCAAGCGACTGGTGCGCGCCGCCATCCAGTACGCCATCGACCGCAAGCGTCCCAGCGTGACGCTGGTCCACAAGGGCAACATCCAGAAGTTCACCGAGGGCGCTTTCCGCAACTGGGGTTACGAAGTGGCCGCCGAGGAATTTGGTGAGCAGACGATCTCGTGGGACGAAGTCGCCGAGAAGCACGGTGGCCAGGTGCCGGAAGGTAAAATCCTGATCCAGGACGTGATCGCCGACATCGCCTTCCAGAAGATGCTGCTGCGCCCGACCGAGCACAGTGTGCTGGCGACGACCAACCTCAACGGTGACTACCTCAGCGATGCGCTGGCCGCCGAGGTGGGCGGTGTGGGCATCGCTCCTGGCGCGAATATCGGCGATGAGGTGGCGCTGTTCGAGGCCACGCACGGCACCGCGCCCAAGTACACCAACAAGGACGTGGTCAATCCCGGTTCGCTGCTGTTCAGCGGCGTGATGATGCTGGAGCATCTGGGCTGGTTTGAGGCGGCGGATATGATTACCCGCGCTTACGAGATCACACTGGACCAGGGCTTCGTGACTTATGACTTCGCCCGCCAGATGGAAGGCGCGACCGAGGTCAGGACCAGCGAGTTCGCCATGCATATCATCAATAATATGCAGAAATAGCATCTTACGTGGTATAACAGGAACGGGCGCGGCCTTGCTGCGTCCGTTTTTGTCTATGGAGAGGATGACCAGCCATGACCCACGCCCTGAACGTTAAACAGCAGCAGATCATGGATCAGTTAATGGCAGGTAACCGGCGCTTCGCCGGCCAGCAGGCGGAGCATCCCCGGCAGAGCATCGCCCAGCGGCGGCATCTGCTGCCGGCGCAGTTTCCGATTGCGGCTGTGTTAAGCTGCGCCGACTCGCGCGTGCCACCGGAGATCATCTTCGATCAGGGGTTGGGCGATCTGTTTGTGGTGCGGGTAGCCGGGAACATCCTCAACGACCATGTGATCGCCTCGCTGGAGTTCGCCACCGTGCAGGTCAAAGCGCCGCTGATTATCGTGATGGGGCATTCGCTGTGCGGGGCGGTCCAGGCCAGTCTCAGCGGAGACGTGCTGCCGGGGCATCTGCCGCACATCGCCGCCGAGCTGGAGCCGTCGATCAGCGCCGCCCGTGCCCACGCTGATGACATCTATATTTACGCCATTCAGCATAACGTCCAGCGCGTCGCCGCCGGGCTGCCGCGCCGCAGTCCGCTGATCGCGCAGGTCATCGACAGCGGCCAGTGCGCCGTGCTACCGGCGTACTACGATATGACGTCGGGCGTGGTGGAGCTGTTGTAGGGGGA
>CAZXCK010000068.1:0-22928 GCA_964639225.1 uncultured Anaerolineaceae bacterium
CGTAAGCGTAAAGTCACCCAACCTATGAGCGATAACCTGCCGTCCCCTAAATCAAAACGCCGCGCCGCTTCGCAGCCGCTGGATTTATCGCTTCACCGCCAGCCGGTGCTGGCGATTCTGCGTGAGGTGATCGCCGCGCCGGACGCGCTCTCGACGACCGCATTCAACAAGCTGGTGCGTCGCTATCCACGCCCGGACGGCGGACTCTACAGCCGCA
Organism: uncultured Anaerolineaceae bacterium; assembly: GCA_964639225.1. Classification (GTDB taxonomy): domain Bacteria; phylum Chloroflexota; class Anaerolineae; order Aggregatilineales; family Phototrophicaceae; genus CAZXCK01. Next base: position 218 of record CAZXCK010000068.1, read on the forward strand.
GCGAGCTGATTCAGGCCTATCGCGCGCTGGCCGGCGATGGCGACCTGCCCCCCTTCAGCGAAACGATCATCGAGCGGCTGCGGCGCAAGCCGGTGCGCACCAGTTCCGGCGTGACGCCAGTCACCGTGCTGACGAAGCCGTTTCCGTGTCCGGGGTTGTGCATCTTCTGCCCCAACGATGTGCGTATGCCCAAGAGCTACCTCTCCGACGAGCCGGGCGCGCAGCGCGCCGAGCAGAACGCATTCGACCCGTATCTGCAAACCTACACGCGCTTGCAGGCTTATCACAATCTGGGCCATCCGACAGACAAGGCCGAGATCATCATCCTGGGTGGCACATGGTCGTTTTACCCGGAGACGTATCAGATCTGGTTTGTCAAGCGCATCTTCGACGCGCTGCACGACTTTGGCCGGGGCGAAGATCGCCGGACCGAGGTGCTGGCGGCCCTGCGCGAGGCGTCACAGTTACACCCGGAACGCAACACTTCTCGCGTCAGCGTGACCGGGCGTGCCTTAGAGCAGACTTATAACCAGGTCGTGCAGCAGATTTACCGCGACGAGATGCACCGCTCACAGGACGCGGCGCGGGTGATCGGGGCCGGGCTGCGCGAGCGCTCGCCGGTGGACGAGTTCGCTACCTGGGCCGAGCTGGAAGCGGCCCACCGCGAGAACGAAGCCGCGCCGGTGCGGGCGGTGGGCCTGGTCGTGGAGACGCGCCCGGACCACATCAGCGCCGAAGAGGTACTGCGCATCCGTCGGCTGGGCTGCACCAAAGTGCAGATCGGCTTCCAGAGCCTCAACGACGACGTGTTGCGCGCCAACAAACGCGGCCATGATGTCGCCGCCACGCGCCGCGCCGTCAAATTACTGCGTCAGGCCGGCTTCAAGATTCATGCCCACTGGATGCCCAACCTCTACGGCTCAACTCCCGACATGGACGCTGACGATTACCGCCGTCTGTTCGAAGACCCGGATTTTCGCCCGGACGAACTCAAAATCTACCCGTGCTCGCTCATCGAGAGCGCCGAGCTGATGCAGCGTTACGAGGACGGCTCGTGGCGGCCCTATACCCACGACGAACTGCTCGAACTGCTGGTGACGTGCTTTACGCTCACGCCGCCTTACTGCCGCCTGACCCGCGTCGTGCGCGACATCCCCGGCACCGACATCGTCGATGGCAACCGCGTGACCAACTTCCGCCAGGTGGTGGAGCAGGAACTGGCGCGGCGCAACCTGCCCGCGCCGGACATCCGCGCCCGCGAGATTCGCCAGCAGAGCGTCAGCCTGGACGCGCTGACGCTCGACGAGGTGACTTACACATCCAGCGCCGGTGACGAGATGTTCCTGCAATACGTGACCGACGCGGGCAACATCGCCGGTTTTCTGCGGCTGGCGCTGCCGGATGACAGCCCGCCGCTGACGCCCGAACTGGACGGCGCGGCCATCATCCGCGAGGTGCATGTCTACGGGCAGGCCATCGGCTTTGGCGAGGCGTCGCCGGGGCGCGCCCAGCACACCGGCTTGGGTTCGCGCCTCGTCGAACGGGCCGCCGCCATCGCCAGCGCGCGCGGCTACGAGTCGCTGGCGGTCATCTCGGCGGTCGGCACGCGCGATTATTACCGCCAGCGCGGTTTCGCCGATGGCGCGCTCTACCAACTGCGCCGCCTGTAGCAATCCCGCCGGCGGACGATCAGCACTCAGGGCAATTGCAAAGTCAGAAACTCGAATTGCGAGGGCGCTGCCCGCCAGGACTTTGTCCTGGTCGCACCCGCAAGGGGTCAGGGACCCCTTGACCCCTTACTTTTCGGCGCTTTGCGCCGAAAAAGGCAAAGTTTTGTCCACTTTTCCAAAAGTGGCGGGGTTTGGGGCGGCGCCCCAAGAGTCAAAAGACGACTTTGCAAAAGCCCTGGATCAGCACTTCGAGTGGGTGAATTGGCCGGGCAGGTGTGGTAACATCGGCGTCGTAACCATTGCCGGATGCAAACACAAGGAGCGGCCACCTGATGCGATTAGCGGTTCTGTCTGATGTTCATGGTAACCTCGTCGCCCTAGAGGCGGCGCTGGCCGACCTGGATGCGGTCGGCGAGGTGGATATGACCTGGATGCTGGGCGATCTGGCCGCGTTCGGCTCTCGCCCGGCAGAATGTGTGCGGCGGCTGCGCGCCCTGGCCGAAGAACGCGGCAAGGAACGCTTCCGCGTCATTGGCGGCAACACCGACCGCTATCTGGTGACTGGCGAGCGCTTCAGACAGCCGCCCGTCAGCGATGAGGAAGCCTTCGCTAAACTCGCCGACACGCGACGCACCACCGACGCCGTTCTTAACTGGAACCTGGAACAGCTCAACTGGGATGACTACCAGTATCTGGCGGCGATTCTGGGTAAGGAAGTGCAGCTCAATGTGCCCGGTTACGGCACGGTGATCGGCTATCACGCCATACCCGGCGACGACGAGGCCATGCTGCGCCCGGACACCCCGGATGAGGTCGCCGCTGACGCCGTGCTGGACCGCGAGGGCCGGCTGGGCATCGGCGGGCACACGCATCTGCAGATGGACCGTCACGTGCTCGACTGGCGGTTGGTCAATGTAGGCAGCGTGGGCCTGTCGTTCGATATGCCGGGGCGGGCACAATGGGGACTGTTCACGTTTGAGGACGGCATCGGCTATGTGGAACTGCGCGCCGTGCCCTATGACGTGGACGCGGCGGTGCGCGACCTGGGCGAGTCCGGCCATCCCGCCGCCGAATGGATGGCGGGCCGCCTGCGGAGTTGAAATCCTATGCCTAAAACTGAGCAGTTCATCGACGAGATCAACCAGGAAAACGGCTACGGCATCTTTCTGATGGCGCAGATGGACAGCGTACCGGAGACGCTGCAATTCGTGATCGCCACCACCGAATATGACGACCAGGCGAAGGGGCTGCGCGATAAATCGCGCTATATCGTGCGGGCGGTGGGCGTGCAGGAACACCGCGTCAGCATGGGGATTTTTGGCCAGGCGCGGATTGTCGATAGCCATCCGCTGCTGTACCAGTACAACGCGCCACCGGTGGGCCTGTTCTTCCGGGGCCAGCCGGAGAGTCCGCAGGAGCTGCTGCTGGACCTGATTCAGGCGTATTCTGGCGTGATGCAGGAATGGCGACACATCCCGACCTACCTCAATATGCAGCAGCCACTGGTGGACCTGGTGCGCAGCGGCGGCGGTCTGCTGGGCGAGATGCCAGTGCCGCTGGCCGATGGCCTGGAGCGCGCGCTCCAGCATCACGGCCTGGAGACGCACCGCGTCGCCGGTGAGCAGACCGGCGAACAGCCAACTATGAAACTGATGCTGCTCGACGACGCCTATGTGGTGGCGATGGACTTCACTATCGAGGAACTGGGCAAAGTGGAGTAAGCCTGATTCTGAGGCAAACCCATCGGAGATCGACGACCCGTGCGCGCCGGATTTTGCCTCTCATATTTCGCTCATGGATAGTTCACGCTGAACTTAGCCGTCAAATCTAACATTCGAGACATAACGAGCTTGGTTGGGTTGTGTTGATCCCTCTTAGTGGTATGATGTGTCGTTAACCAAGTTCGCGGGCGACATGGGTTCCGGGAGTAGCGTCACCGGAAACAGACCCACAAGCCCTTCCCTCTACTGACCGCCCAATGTGTCCCCCCCCTCACATGGGCGGTTTGTCATTTTTATCTGCCGGACGCGCTCACCCACCGCGATCAACCAGCGTATAGAACTCGTGCAGCAGCCCTCGTTTGCGCATGCCAATACTGACGATAGTCGTCACCAGCAGATACATGCTGACGATAAGTAACAGCACTGGCAGCGGCGGCCAGCGGAACTCGAACAGGTCCGGCATGAGGGTCGCCGTGCCCAGCGCGAAGCCGGTGAGCACCAGCGTGATGACCGTCGCCAGCGGATAGCGGAAATAGGTGCGCGGGCGCAGCACGTCGATGCCGCAGATGTGCCACAGCACCGTCATGCTGTACATGATGAAGAACAGCGTCGTGGCGCTGCGAGCGATGTCGATGTCGCCCGCTGTGTAGCCCAGTGTGACCAGGTACATCACGGCGATGCCCACCGCGCCCACCACACCAGCGGTGAGAATGTAATCCAGCACATCGTCGCGGAAGTTACGGATGCGGTTGGGCCGCAGCAGACCGAGCGCCATCAGGCCAGCGGGGATGTTCACCGTACCGAAGGCTCCCCAACTGATCTGGATCGGCGTGATAGGGAACGGCAGCGACATAAACAGCACCATAATAAACAGCAGTGTGTTGTAGACGTTCTTGGTGAGGAACATCTTGGTGGTGCCGAAGAGCGTCTGCGTGATGTGCTTGCCCTCTTTGAAAGCCAGCGGCAGCGTGGACATAGCGTTGTTGAGCAGCACGATGTCGGCCACGTCTTTGGCGATCTGTGCGCCGTCGTTCATGGCGATGGCCAGATCGGCCTCTTTGAGCGCAGGCACGTCGTTGACGCCATCGCCGACCATCGCCACGTATTCGCGCTGGCGACGCAGCGCAGCCACGATGCGCCGTTTGGTTTCCGGCTGCACACGGGCAAAAATGTCGGCCTCTCTGACCGCTTCGTCCAGCTCGGAGTCGGACATGCGCTCGATATCGTCGCCAGTGTAAGCGATGTCGGTGGCCATGCCAGCCTGCCGGGCAACAGCGCGTACCGTGCGCAGGTTGTCGCCGGAGATGACTTTAGGCCGCACTTCCTGCCGCATGAACGACTCCAGTGTGGCCTGGATATCATGGCGCACCACATCGCTGATGACGACCAGCGCCACCGGCTCGACTGTGGGCGGCATGTTGCCGTTTTCCAGTGGCTGGCCGCTGCTGGCGAAGGCCAGTACGCGCAGACCCTGCTGCGAAAGCGCATCGACCTGTTCCATAATGGGATCGTCCGGGCCAAGTACGCGCTCCGGCGCACCCAGGATCAGCGTCTGCTGGTCGAAGACCACCGCGCCCCATTTACGCACCGAGTTAAACGGAATCTCGCGCTGCTTGGCAGGGATGGCGGCATCCGCCGGGCCGAGATAGCTGGCGATGGCCTGGGCGGTGCTGTTGAGCGCCGCCAGATTGCGCACGTAGACGCCCAACAACTGCTCGATCTGCCGGCGCGGCTCCTCGGCCAGCGGGATGATGTCGCTGACGCTGAGGCGATTTTCAGTCATGGTGCCGGTCTTATCGAAGCACAGCACGCTGACGTTGGCCAGCGACTCGACGGCGTTCACGCGCTGGATCAGCGTCTGGTGGCGGCTGATCTTCACCGCGCCGATGGTCAGCGAGAGAATAGTCGTCAGAATGAGACCCTGCGGGACCAGGCTGGTGGTAAAGACGACCGTATTGCGCACAACCTCCAGAAACGGGTAACCGTTGACATAACCGGAGATAAAGATCATCGGCCCGAAGATGGCCAGCACCAGCAGCGTCAGCTTGACGATAGCGGCGATCTTGCGCTGCGAGGGAGTCAGTGTGTTTTTGTAAACACGGGCGATAGCTGAAAGCTGGTTGATGGTGCTGGTTCTACCCAGCCGCGTGGCGACCATCAGCCCGGCCCCTGCCACACAGAATGAGCCAGACAGCACCGTTTCGCCTTCGGCTTTGCTCACCGGCTCGGACTCACCGGTCAGGTGCGACTCGTCGATCTCCAGGCTGTCGCTGTGGACGAGATGGCCATCCACCACCAGCCGGTCGCCGGGCGAGATGGCGATCAGGTCGTCTTTGACGATCTGGTTGCTGGGGATGGTCACCAGGTCGCCATCGCGCCAGGCGCGGACGACCTGCGGCGCAAGCTGCGCCAACCGGTCCAGCTTGTGCTTGGCGTTGATCTCCTGGATGGTGCCGACGAGCGAGTTGGACACCACACTGAAGCCTGCAAACAGCACGGTCGCGTAATCCTGCGAGATGAGCACAATCATCAGCATGATGAACAGCAGCAGGTTGAAGATGTTGAGCAGGTTATAGCGCACGATCTGCCAGTAGGTACGCCCCACCCGCACCTTAAAGGCGTTGACGTCACCACGTTCGATGCGCGCCTGAACTTCCGCGCTGGTGAGGCCCTGGTGGCCGGGTGTGCGCGCTGGCACAGCCGGCGATGGCCGGGTGTGGATGGTCATAGTCAGCCGTTTGCTTTCGTCTGTTGCGCGTTATGGCCTTTACGCGCAAAGTCGGCTTCAGGTAACATGCGTACAGGCGGAACCTATTGCACATGGTTATCACAGCCATGTTAAATCATGACGTGTAGTTTATAAAGGATGCTTCCTGATTATGGAAACCCGCATACGCGCATCCGTTCTGCTGCTCGGCAGCCTGCTGGTGCTGGTAACGTTCACCTATCCGCTGTGGCGGCCCGCCCCGCCGGAGAACATCGTCGAGGACGAATTCCCTGAACTGGCCGAGGACCTGCGCGACGACTTCGCGCAACTGCCGCTGGCCGTCCAGCAGGATTACCTCAGCATGCGCCAGCGCAACGCGCAGATGAGCGCCGCACTGGTCGAGGCTCGTCTGCGCCCGCCGGAGCCGCTGCCGCTGGAAGAGCAGGAACCGCCGGATGTCAGCGCAGCGTCCGTGATCGCACGCGGTGAGTTCGGGCCACTACAACTCAGTCAGCAAGAGATCGACCAGGGCGAGCGCGAACTGCCGCCGTACAGCCGGTTGCACGGCTCCGCTGGTGAGGTAACGCTGTTCCAGTTCCCGGACCGGCGCAAGCTGCTGTGGATCGAAGAGCTGGCGGTGGTCTACGGCCCGAACCTCAAAGTTATCCTCTCGACCAACCCCAACCCGTTGACGGTCGAGGAACTGGGCGTGGATTACATCGACCTGGGCGAACTGGTGAATCCCAGCGGCAGCCATGCCTATACAGTGCCCACCGAACTCAACGCCGCCGCCTATAACAGCGTCGTCATCATGGAAGACACGTACGATATCGTCTTCAGTGTCGCGCCGCTGCGGTGAGACGCTGGCAGAACCGTGCAACGCACACCAGATTCCGCATTTTCATCATGCTTGCCATTCTCACCTTAAATACTGTATAATGGCTGCATGATGACCACTGCGAAACTCAACGCTTCGGGTTTTGCTCTATAATGCTGTTCCTTCCTTGACAAGTCATAACGCTATGGACTATACTTAGCGTTCTCTTGCCTCTATTGATTCGTCTCTATTTGATGGGATCATTCTGGATAACAACGATTGACACCCCTACCAGACTTTCCGCGCGCAGGACGCTGTTGCGCCGGTCTGGATTCGCCCAGCATTTGTAGTTCAGTAACGCCAAAACGTGCTTAAGGAGCGGTGCATTGGATACCAATACCATCAAGAACTATGCCCGGACAGCCGACGTACAGGAACTCCCGTCCCTGATCGAGGTGCAGCTTCAGTCCTTTAACTGGTTCGTTGAGGAAGGTATCGCCGAGCTTTTTGACGAGATCAACCCGATCGAAAGCTTCAACGGTAATCTGCGTCTGTATTTCCCCGGTAACAGCCCGGAGGCCGAGCAGTTCGGCCTCACCTACTGGTTCGAAGAACCCAAATACAGCAAGGAACTGTGCCTGGAACGCGATATGTCCTACTCCGCGCCGCTGTACGTGCGCGTGGCGCTGGTCAACCGCGAGGCCGGCGATGAGGTCGTCACGTCGGAGATTTTCCTGGGCGACTTCCCGCTGATGACCGAAAAAGGCACGTTTATCATCAACGGTACCGAGCGTGTCGTCGTCAGCCAGTTGATTCGCTCTCCCGGTGTGTACTTCGACGCCGAAGAGGACCGCACCACCGGTCGTCTGCTGGCTAACGCCAAGATGATCCCGGATCGCGGCGCGTGGATGGAATTCGAGACGCGCAAGCAGGACTATCTGACGATCAAGTTCAACCGCAAGCGCACCATCCCGGTGACGATTCTGCTGCGTGCCCTGGCCGCCGTCCAGGATCAGCTCCCCGACAATTTCTCGCCCATCCAGACCGGCGAGGACGACGAGCTGCTGGCGCTGTTCCAGGAAGTCGATAACGACCCGACACACCAGTATCTCATCAGCACCATCAAGCAGGAGCCGATCTGGGAGCTGAAGAAGGACCAGACCATCGCCCAGGCCGCGCTGCTGGAATTCTACCGCCGTATGCGTCCGGGTGACCCGCCCACGCTGGAGAACGCCCGCGAATACCTGGAGAGCCAGCTTTTCGACCAGCGCCGCTACGATCTGGAGCGCGTGGGCCGTTATAAGCTCAACCAGCGCCTGGGCCTGGATACAATCGTATCACGCCGCACGCGCACCATCACCAAGGCGGACATCGTCAAGCTGGTGGAGCGCATGATCCTGATCAACAACGGGCACGCCAGCCCGGACGACATCGATCACCTGGGCAACCGCCGCGTCAAGACGGTGGGCGAGCTGATTATGAACAAGCTGCGCATCGGCCTGCGCCGCACCGAGCGCGTCGTCAAAGAGCGCATGTCCATCCGCGAGACGGACACGCTGACTCCCATTAACCTGATTAACATCCGCCCGGTGGTCGCCTCCATCCGCGAGTTCTTCGGCTCGTCGCAGCTCTCGCAGTTCATGGACCAGACCAATCCGCTGGCCGAACTGACGCACAAACGCACCGTTTCCGCGCTGGGTCCGGGTGGCCTGCGCCGCGAGCGCGCCGGCTTCGACGTGCGTGACGTGCATCACAGCCACTACGGGCGCATCTGCCCCATCGAGACGCCGGAAGGCCCCAACATCGGCCTTATCGGTCGTCTGGCGAGCTATGCCCGCGTCAACGAGTACGGCTTCATCGAGACGCCTTACCGCCGCGTGTCGCGCTCGCTGGCCCCGGACGATCCCGATCTCATCGGGCGCACCCTGCGCGACGATGTGGAAGACAAAAAGGGCAAGGTGCTGGCCGAAGAGGGTGACATCGTCGATGAGGCGATGGCCGCCGCCTTTGTCGAAGCCGGTATCGAAAAAGTGCCGGTTATCCCCTTCGTCACCAGCGAGACCGTTTACCTGTCGGCGGACCAGGAAGACAACTTCGTGATCGCCCAGGCCAACGCCCAGATCGACGAGCGGATGCAGTTCGTCAGTTCGCGTATCTCCGCCCGCCACAACCAGAAATTCATCATCGTACCGCAGCAGCGCATCGACTATATGGACGTCGCGCCGCGCCAGATCGTCGGCATCAGCGCCGCGCTGATCCCCTTCCTGGAGCACGACGACGCCAACCGCGCACTGATGGGTTCCAACATGCAGCGCCAGGCCGTGCCGCTGGTCCAGCCAGAAGTGCCCATCGTCAGCACGGGCATGGAAGGCATGGCCGCTTATGACAGCGGTCAGGTGCTGGTGTGCGAAGTGGACGGCGAGGTTGTCAGCGTTCAGGGTGAGCGCATCATCATCCACAGCGACGATGGCGAGGAAAAAATCTATCGCCTGCGCAAATACGACCGTTCCAACCAGTCCACCTGCATCGACCAGCGCCCGGTGGTGCGCAAAGGCCAGCGTGTGATGCGCGGCCAGATCATCGCCGACAGCTCATCGACCGTCAACGGTCGCCTGGCCCTGGGCCATGACGTGCTGTCCGCGTTCCTGTCCTGGGACGGCGGCAACTACGAAGACGCCCTGCTGATCAGCGAAGACCTGCTGCGGCGCGATAAGTTCACCAGCATTCACATCGAAAAACACGAGGTGGAAGCCCGCGACACCAAGCTGGGACCGGAAGAGATCACATACGACATCCCCAACGTCGGCGAGGAAGCCCTCAAAGACCTGGACGAGTTCGGCATTGTGCGCATTGGCGCCGAGGTCGGCCCGAACGATATCCTGGTGGGTAAAATCACGCCCAAAGGCGAGAAGGAACTCAGCCCGGAGGAAAAACTGCTGCGCGCCATCTTCGGCGAGCAGGCCCGCGAGGTGAAAGACTCCTCGCTGCGGCTGCCGCATGGCGAGCGCGGCAAGGTGGTCGATGTCAAGACCTTCACCCGCGAAGAGCACCGCGACCTGCCCGCCGGTGTCGAGAAGATGGTGCGCGTCGGTGTGGCGCAGCGCCGTAAGCTCACCGTCGGCGACAAGATGGCCGGTCGCCACGGTAACAAGGGCGTCATCTCCAAGATTGTCGCCATCGAGGACATGCCCTACCTGACCGATGGCCGCCCGATTGAGATCATCCTCAACCCGCTGGGTGTGCCCGGTCGTATGAACATCGGTCAGGTGCTGGAACTGCACCTGGGCTGGGCGGCGGATCGCCTGGGCTTCCGCGCCATTACGCCCGTGTTCGACGGCGCCAAAGAGCACGAGATTCAGGCCGAGCTGGGCCGCGCCTGGCTGATGGACATCGCCTGGGGCGAGATCACCGAGCGCGCCTGGGAATGGATCAAGAGCTTCGACTACGACCCGGATGACATCCAGGACGAAGAAGAAGTCTGCCGGCTGTACGTCCATGAATGGCTGAAAGACAGCGGGCGCTATGACGTCGATATGCTGATTACCAACCGCATCTACGCGCGGCGGGTGGTGCTGGCCGAATGGCTGCTCGAACTGGGTGTCAACCCTGACGACGTGCTGCTGTTCGACAACGGCACCGTGCCCTACGCCGATCGTTACCAGATCGACGCGAACATGATCGAGCTGTCGCTGCGCCTGTGGATTCAGCGTGAATCGCCGGATACAGACATCCCGGACGAGATCGAACTCAAGGAACTGTACCGGCTGGCCGACCGTGTCATGTTCGAGACTGGCGTGCCCATGCCGTTATACGGCAAACAAATCCTGTATGATGGCCGTACCGGTCAGCCCTTCGACCGCCCGGTTGCCGTCGGCTATGTGCATATGCTCAAGCTGGCCCACCTGGTCGAAGACAAGGTCCACGCCCGTTCGACCGGCCCCTACAGCCTGGTCACGCAGCAGCCGCTGGGTGGTAAGGCACAGTTCGGCGGCCAGCGCTTCGGCGAGATGGAAGTATGGGCGCTGGAAGCCTACGGCGCTGCCTACACCCTGCAGGAGATGCTCACCGTCAAGTCCGACGACGTGCAGGGCCGCGTGAAAACCTACGAGGCCATCGTCAAAGGCGAGCCAATCGAAGAGCCGGGCATCCCCACCAGCTTCCGCGTGCTGGTCAAAGAGTTGCAGAGCCTGGGCCTGGCCGTAGAAGCGATCACCGACAGCAACGAAGTCATCCGCTTCGGCAAAGATGAAGACCAGGCCAAACAGACCAGCGAAATCCCCAATGCACTGATGGGCTTTGGCAAGCCGACCAGCATCGAGTAAGCCTGGCCGGCGTGAGCGCCGCATAAACTACAACTTAAAGCGCCGTGCCAGTAAGGACGGCGCTTTATTTTATTTTTTCTTTCCTGGCAAAAAACATGGTATACTGGAAGCAGATTAAACTGATCTGATGATCCGCTCCGCACGCCGAAACTGCATAAGCCACTTCTGCGGAATCTGTTCTGGCTGTATCCCGTTACGTTCGCTTCTCTGATACCGTAGAAGACTGCGGCAGCGGCATCACCGTCGGCTGATGTACTTGAATTTCGGGTTGCATCAGGAAGCTGGGCTAGTGCCGGAGTCCGATTGATTCCGTTCAGCTCGTTAACAATGTGCAGGTATATTATGGAGAGACAGTCTTATGATTCAGAAGCAGCCAACCACACGACGAACCTCAACGCACACCGCCGCGCCAAAGTACACGGTTTACAGCTTGCAGAATTACCGCCAGCTTCCGCAGATGAAACGACTGGGCGAAGAGGAACAATTTAACATTCAGGTCGTGGGCAGCGTGCTTCCCTTCCGAGTAAACAACTACGTTATTGACGAGTTGATCGACTGGGACAACGTGCCCGGCGATCCGATCTACACGCTGACCTTTCCGCAGAAGGGCATGCTCAGACCGCAGCACTTTGACCGCATGGCCCAACTGCTGCGCGCCGACGCCAGCCCGCAGGAAATCCGCGAGGCGGCTAACGACATCCGCATGCAGTTGAATCCGCACCCTGCCGGCCAGCTCGAACACAACGTCCCGGAGCTGGATGGTCACAAACTCACCGGTATGCAGCACAAATACCGCGAAACGGTGCTGTTCTTCCCCAGCCAGGGGCAGACCTGCCACGCCTACTGCACGTTCTGCTTCCGCTGGCCGCAGTTCGTCGGCATTGACGAGCTGAAGTTCGCCATGAAAGAGGCCGAACTGCTGGCCGAGTACGTCCGCCGCCACACCGAGGTCAGCGACGTGCTGTTCACCGGCGGCGATCCGATGGTCATGCGTGTGCGCCACCTGCGCAACTATATCGAGCCGCTGCTGGCACCCGACATGGAACATCTGCGTACCATCCGCATCGGCACCAAATCGCTGAGTTACTGGCCCTATCGCTTCCTCACCGATTCCGACGCCGGCGAATTGCTGGACCTGTTCGAGCAGGTGACGCGCGCGGGCAAGCATCTGGCGATTATGGCTCACTTCAACCATCCCAACGAGCTGCAAACCGAGGCCGTCGCCGAGGCTGTACGCCGCATCCGCGACACCGGCGCCAACATCCGCACCCAGTCGCCTATCCTGCGACACATCAACGATAACGCCGACGACTGGGCCACCATGTGGCGTCAGCAGGTCAGCCTGGGCATGGTTCCCTACTATATGTTCATGGTGCGCGACACCGGCGCCCAGCATTACTTCGGCCTGCCAATGGTCGAATCGTGGGAAATCTTCCGCCAGGCGTACCAGCAGGTGAGCGGTATCGCCCGTACCGTGCGCGGCCCCAGCGCCAGCGCCGCACCCGGCAAAATTCAGATACTGGGCGTCAACGAGATTCACGGCGAGAAAGTCATCGTCCTGCGCTTTGTGCAGGGTCGCAACCCGGATTGGGTCCACCGTCCGTTCTTCGCCAAATACGATCCGGAAGCTGTCTGGCCGGACGAACTGCGCCCCGCTTTCGATGAGGAACGTTTCTTCTTTGAGGACGAATATGAATCGATGTGCAGCGCCGACGCAGAGGCGGCTGCCGGGGATTAAGTATCATGCTGGTAGAGGTCGAACCCGACCCTGACCCGCTGTCAGGGCAGCGCAATAAGAACAGGCGATGTGTGGCATCGCCTGTTTTTTGTTTATACTGGCAGCATACCTGCCAGTCACCGTAAGGCACACCCATGCAGCTACACACCCTTCACCCCTGGAACCTGACCCCGCGCGAGGCTGTCCGCTGCCAGCAGGAACTGGCGGCGCAGGTGATCCACGACAGGCCGCTGGACCCCGACTCGGTGCGGTTGGTGGCCGGTGTCGATGTCAGCGTGAAAGGTGGTATCTCGCGGGCGGCGGTCGTCGTGCTGACGTTCCCCGCGCTGGACGTGGTGGAACGGTCGGTGGCGCAGCAGCCGACACCGTTTCCGTACATTCCCGGCCTGCTCAGTTTCCGCGAAGGCCCGGCGCTGGAAGCTGCCCTGCGCCAGCTTGCGCATGAGCCGGACGTGTTCATCTTCGACGGCATGGGGCGGATTCACCCCCGGCGCATCGGTATCGCCTCGCATATGGGGCTGTGGCTGCAAAAGCCGACCATCGGCTGCGGCAAGTCGCACTTCATCGGCGAGTATGACCCGCCCGGCCCGCGCAAAGGCGACTCCAGTGCGCTCACCGACCGGGGCGAGCTGCTGGGCGTGGTGCTGCGCACGCGGGATAACGTGAAGCCGGTTTACGTCTCACCCGGCCACCTCATCGACCTGCCCTCGGCGCTGGCGCTGACCCTGCGCTGTACCACGCGCTACCGCCTGCCGGAGCCGGTGCGCGCCGCCCACCGCGCCGCCGGGGATTTCTAACGGACTCGACTCACAGCAGCAGCCCCTCGTAGGCATCCAGCAGACGCGCCACCTGTCGCAGAAAACCGATGGCGAAATACTCGCCTTCGCCCGCGCCCATATAGCTGATGATGTACGTACTTTGCCCCACCTCGACGATGCCGGCATCCACGATGACGCGACCAATGGCCGAGTCGCTGGCGGGCAGTGTGCCGTCTTTGCCGGTGTAGCCCTGTGGGAAGGCGCGTTCGATGGGCGAGAGGTAGTTCGTCGCCGGGATGGCGAACAACTGGCGCGTCATGGCGATGGCGTCATACTGGATGTCCACGCCGTCCAGATAAGCATCCGGGTTGATGAGCATGGCGTAGACCCGCGCCAGGTCCGCCGCTGTGAACAGATTCTCCATCCGATAGCGCAGCCCGTATACCTCGACAAAACGTTCTTCGGACGGGCGGAAGCGGCTGTCGGTCTGTTCTTCGGTGGGGCTGTCGGGCCAGTTCCAGCTATGCAGACCGTTCTCCATCCCCAGCACATAGATCAGAAAATCGTTGAACTTCTGGATGTCATTGCCGAAGAAGTCGAAGCGCTGGCCCACCTGCTGCAGCAGCGACCCGGTAAGCGTGTTGCTGCTGTAGACGGCCACGCTGTACGCTGGCGAACCTTCGCCGGTCTGCCATTCGTCGCGCGGCGTGTTCCACAGATAGTACAGCACCACCAGCACCTTAAACGCGCTGGCGACCGGATACAGCCTGCCGGCGTTGTGGGCGATGCGCAGATACTCGGTCGCGTCGATCGGGTCCACGCAGCGCAGGTCAAACCCCAGATCACGCCCGGCCAGCAGCGCCAGTATCGACTCGCGCAGCCGGATGTCGCGGGCTGGTGGTTTGCGCGCCAGCACCAGATGCTCGCCAGCGGCCAGGGCCGCCAGCCCCCCGCCGAGCAGTCGCAGAAAGGCCCGGCGGCTCAGTTGTTTACGAGACAAATACCATCACCTCAAAGCACTCACCAACTGACGATTTAACGCCCCCGTTTTGCTTTGAGCTTCTCCCGATACCAGTCGTCACCGGCCCAGGCCCGCAGCAGTTCGGGCAGGCCGTCCAGCGCCACATCCGGCCAGATGTCGTTGCCGGCGCTGGCGAGTTCCTCCGGCGTGGTGACGCCGGTAAACAGCATCACGGAACGCAGGCCGGCGTTACGTGCGCCAGCGATGTCCGTGTTGAGCCGGTCGCCCAGCATGACCGTCCCGGCTTTGGTGGTGCCCATCAGTTCCAGCGCCGCCTCGAACATGGGCGTGGCCGGTTTGCCGATGATGGTCGCGCGGCGGTCGCTGGCGGCTTCCAGCGCGGCGATGAGGCTGCCCGCGCCAGGGACCAGACCCTCCGGCGTGGGGAAGGTCGTGTCCGGGTTGGTGCCGATGAAATCCGCACCGGCACGCAGCGCCAGCGTCGCCCGTTTGAGCATCTCGTAGGTCGTGTCGAAGTTGCCACCGGCCACCACTACCTGCGCCGGTTCCTCGTCGCTGATGTCGAAGCCTGCCGCTTCGATGATCTGGCGCAGCGAGTCCATGCCGAAAACATGCACCGGCGTCCCCGCCGGATAGCGCCGCTGCATATAGGCGGCGGTGGCCGTGCCAGAGGTAATGACACGCTCCACCGGGACACCCTCAACGCCCATGCTGGCCAGCTTGGCCACATAGCGCGCCGGACTGTTGGTGCTGTTGTTGGTCGCCAGGACGTAGGGCGTGCCGCTTTCGGCCAGCCAGTCGAACAGCTCCACCAGACCGGGCAGCGGTTCGCTGTCACGCCAGAGCACGCCGTCCATGTCGATCACCAGAGCTGTCACATCGGAGAATTTCATCGTAATCCTTTGCTTTGTCGTCCGCCGAAACTCCGCGCATTATAGCGCAGGCCGTCTGGCACGGTGAGGGGCGATTGCCCTGTGCCCGGTCGAATGGCCCTGTACTGGCCCGGCAGATGCGGTATACTCCGCACTTGTGTCAGCACACAGCATGAAAGGGTGGTTTCCATGATCCATACCTTCTCAATTGTCGCCCACGATCCAGACGAGCAGGCCTGGGGTGTCGCAACGGCCAGCAAGTTTCTGGCGGTCGGGGGTGTCGTCAACTGGGCGCAGGCTGGGGCCGGCGCGGTGGCGACTCAATCCTACGCCCGTGTGACGTTCGGCCCGGATGGCCTGGCGATGATGGCCCAGGGCAAAAGCGCCCAGGAGACGCTCGACGCGCTGCTGGCCGGTGACCCCGACCGCGAGTATCGTCAGGTGGGGCTGGTCGACGCACGCGGCGAAACCGCCGCGTTTACCGGCGCGGAGTGTATGGCGTGGGCCGGTCATCGGGCCGGGCCTTACTTCACCTGCCAGGGGAATATCCTCACCGGCGAGGAGACGCTGGATGCGATGGCCACGACCTTCACCAGCACCGAAGGCACCCTGGCCGACCGGCTGGTGGCGGCTCTGCTGGCCGGGGATAACGCCGGTGGCGACAGCCGGGGCAAGCAGGCGGCAGGTCTGCTGGTGGTCAAGCCCAACGCCGGTTATGGCGGCGACAACGACCGCTACTGCGATCTGCGTGTGGACGACGACCCCAACCCGGTGCGCAAACTCCGGCAACTGCTGACCATGCACCATGTGTTCTTTGGTCCCAGCACACCCAGCAATCTGATCGCTATCGACGAAGAGATCGCCGTCGAGCTTCAGGAGATGATGCTGGACCAGGGCTACCTGGGCGGCAAGGTGAGCGGCGACTGGGACGAGATGAGCCGCCAGGCGTTCTGGGCGCTCATCAGCAACGAAAACCTGGAAGAACGCTGGAGCCTGGACGACCAGCCGGACATGATCGACCGGGTGGTACTGGAATATCTGCGCGGGCGCTTTGGCAGTTAAGGCCGCCGCCCTGCCCGACCGCTAATTCGGAGTGCCGTAGGGACCGGCGTCGCTGAACTCGTCGTCATCGGAGTCAACCTCGGCGTCATGATCGCTGTTCTGTGACCAGTGAACCATCATCTGCATGATGTATTCATATGCCACTGTGATTTCGTGTGCCGCATGGATCAGGTCGCGGACCGCTTCGTATAGCTGGCGCTGCTGTTTGGAGTTGAGATCGATCAGCAGTTTTTGCCGGGCGCCGGTGAACTTGAAAATCAGATTCCAGGGTTCGTCGTCCCACTCTTTCAGCGCCTGGACGAACGACGGCAGAATATGTCTGATCTGGGTGGAGATGTCCGGATCGAGCGGCAGCATTGAGCTGCCGTTTTTTGTCCCTGGTTGCGGCTGAGGCTGGACCATCGGGGCCGAGGATGGCAACTCGGTGAAGGCTGGCTCTGGCGCGACTTCGGTTATAGTTTCCTCGGAGTCGGTGGGAGTCATATTGGGAGCTATTTTAAGAAGCTCGTCCCTCAACTCTGCGATCAACTGGCGATGCTCGTATTGCGACTTCAGGCTGTGGATCAGCGAGCGGTAGAGCTTGTTGAGGTTCTGCACCGAGATTCCATCGGACATATCGAGGATTTGCCAGCGCTGTACCGCGTGGTCAGGTATCGCGACACCGCGCACCAGAATCGGAATGATGTGACGATACGATTTCTCGGCTTCGATGTATTCAAGCTGGCACCAGGGCGAATCCAGCGAATCTTTGGAAATCAGGAAAATGAAATGATCACAATTCCGCACACGGTCCAGGATTTCTCTTTCCCAGGCCTGGCCAGCGTTGAGGCGTTTATCGTACCATACCCGTTCATAGGTCTCGCTCAGCAGTTTCGCCAAGTCGTTGGCAAAAATCTGATCCTGGTGACTGTAACTGATGAAGATGTCGTCCATTGCTCAGGCCCCCCGCCACCTGCTGTTGGCATAATCAAATCATAACACAAAAACTACTTAATAAACCCCGTAACCCAGAAACAAAAGTGTTACAGTTTCGTTCCAGACCCGGCAAGCCAGATGAAGAGTCTCACCGTGTCAGCAATTGACCGCATCACCACGCCGGTGTAACGTTGGCCCAGCGTCGCTGGCTCCGGTCATGAACCATGTCAAAAATCGCATCGATATATAACCATAACATCAAACAAGCGCCGTGTGGATTGCCCTATTCCCAAATTTCTGTAATTCTGCTGGTGGCGGTGCTGCTGCGTGTGGTGGCGCTGGGCCAGGATGTACGCTTTCATCCCGACGAGGCGTTCTTCGCCACCTTTGCCCGTCAGGCCGCCGTTCATGGCGACTGGATGCTGCCCGGCCCGCTGGATAAATCCCCATTAAGCATTTACGGCGCGGCACTCTCCATGCACTTTTTCGCCGCCCACACCACGCCTGACGATGTCATCGACGTGTCGCTGCGCGCCGGAGAGATGGCGGCCCGCCTGCCTGGCGTTTTCGCCGGTCTGCTGCTGGTGGCGCTGGTGATCGCCTGGGGGCGCGCCTTATGGGGAATAGGCCCGGCGCTGCTGGCCGGTCTGCTGGTGGCGCTCTCACCGTATGCGATTGTCTTCAGCGCGGCGGCCTTCACCGATATGCTGCTGGTGGCACTGGTCACGGGGGCGCTGTGGCTGGCCATGCGCGACCATCCCATCGCCAGCGGCGGACTGCTGGCGCTGGCATTCGCCACCAAACAGCAGGCGCTGCTGCTGCTGCCGCTGCTCCTGGGCGTGATGTGGGCCACGCATCAACTCGATGGCCGGCGGCTGCGGCGCTTTGGGCTGGCGCTGGCGCTGGGAGTCGGCGCGCTGCTGCTGTGGGATGCCGCCCGTCCGGAAAACAGTATTTTCGCCCTGGCGGCGGCCAACAATCGCCCGGATGGCGCGCTGGCCCCGGTCGGCGAATGGCTGCCCCGACTGGCGCAATGGGCGCGTTATGGCGGCTGGCTGCTCGGCCCGCCACCCCTGACAGCCGTCCTGCTGCTGATCGGCGTGTGGGCAGCCTGGCAGTCGCGCAGCCGGTTGGATCGCGTGTTGTGGGGTTATACGTTGGCCTATTTTGCGCTGCATGCGATCGCTAACTTCAACCTGTACGACCGCTATCTGCTGCCGCTGCTGCCGCCGCTGACGCTGATGGCCGGGCGTGGTCTGCATCGCCTGCTGGCCAGTGAGCCAGCGGTTCGCTGGCGACGTCTGCTGCTGGTGGCAGGGGCACTGCTGGTGACTGGTCTGATGCTCAACGGATGGCAGGCGGCTCACTGGCGTATCGACCTGGGCCGCGATCACTATCCGTTGGACCGCAGCGGCGAAATCGTCACCCTGGCGCGTTATCTCAACGCGAAGCCGCTGGGCGCTATCATCTATGATCACTGGCTGGGCTGGGAGATGGGTTATTATCTCGGCGCATGGACCGACAAACGGCGCGTCTATTATCCCGAACCATCCGTGCTGGCACATGACGCGCGCCTCAACCCGGACCCGGCCCCGCGCTATCTGATCGCTCCGGCTGGCGTGGAACTGGATAGCTGGCTGCGAGCGCTGGCACAGGCGCGATTCGACCTGCGTCTGGATTATCGTCTGCCGTCGTTCGTTGTCATCCGCGTGATCCCACCCTGGTCACGATTGACGACGTCCAGCCCGGATCAGGTCCTGCAGGGTTGTGATCAGGTTGTTGGCCAGATACGGCTTGGTCAGGTAGCGATCTGCCCCGGCATTGAGACCAGCGCGAATCTGCTCTGGGTCGGCCAGCGCCGACAGGATAACAACCGGCAGATCATCATACGCCGGTTTGGCCCGCATCTGCCGCAGGAATTCCAGACCGTTCACATCGGGCAGCATCATGTCGAGGACGACAATATCCGGTAACGGACGTTTGCGTAATTCCTGCGCCGCAGACGCCGCATCCAGGGCCGCAATAGTTTCCATATTGCCCCGCAGCAGCAGCGTTCTGACCAGCTTCTGCAACGCCGGATCGTCATCCACCACCAGGACACGCGCTTTGTTGTTTGAATCCACGCCTGTGGTGCCTTTCGTACTGTATGCCGATACGCTCTGTGCATGTTTGTAGCGCACACCTTATTATTATGCAACTTGAATCAAGCAAACAGACGTTAGATTGCCAGAATTAACCAGAAATTTACTTTTGCCCTGAAGCCCGCGAGGGTGTATCCTGAAGGCAGCGAATCATGAACACCGCGTTTTTGCCGATATACAGGAGAACGCCAGTTATGGCAACTAGACGGGTCTTTTATCTGCTGCCCATCCTCGCTCTGGTGCTGGCCGGTTGTTACCGTCAGGCCAGCGATCCTGTCGAACCGGCCAACGAAACCCGGTTGAACACTGTCGCCGCGCCGACAGCCGGTGGCGAGGATAGTGACATGGACGGCGTCGACGCCCAGTTTTCGCTGGATGACGAGATCGACGCCGAGCCGGACGCCGACGACGCCGAAACCGACGCGGATGAGTCCGCGCCGTTTGAGCTTCAGTTGATTGAATCCACGCCTATCGACAGCGTACCACCAGCGCCTGACAGCGTACCCGACAGCGCAGCGCCAACTAACTCCGGCCCGGACTCTGGTGAACCGCTCCCTACCGATGACGGCCAGCCAACCGCCATCGAACTGGAACTGGTGACGCCCGGCGGGCCGACCGGCCCCAGCGCCATCAGCACGCCGGCGCCCACCAACACCATCCCGGCTGTCGAGCTGGAGCCGCTGGTCACGCCGACCGATATGTTCGCGCCACAGACCGAGACGGTGGACCCGGCCTGCGTCCATGTGGTGCGCGCGGGCGATACGCTGTTCCGCATCGCACTCACCAATGATACGACCGTTGAAGCCCTGCGCACCGCCAATCCGCAGTTAACCGGCGACATCATTCAGCCCGGCGACGAGCTGACGCTGCCCAACTGTACACCAGGGGACAGCCAGTCCGAAGCCAGCCCGCCGACCGCCGACCCCGGCCTGGCCGCGCCCATCGACACCGAACCCGATGGTTCCAGCGCCGCTGAAGTGGGCGCGCCGGTGACGCACATCGTCCAGCCCGGCGAGACGATGGGCACCATCGCTCGCCAATATGGCGTGACGATCAACGCCATCGCCGAAGCCAACGACATCTCGAACCCCAACGTGCTGTCGGTGGGACAGGAGTTGATGATCCCGTCGCCGTAGGTCCTAATCGGCAAGCGACGCGGCAAACACAATCAGATTGTCAAACGCCACCTCGGTGATGCTGCCGGTCTGCGTCGCCAGGGCGAAGCCCGGCACGCCCCGACTGTAGGTCGAATCGCGCACGTCGGCCACGAACTGCCCGTTGACGATCAGCGCCAGGTAGTCATCGACGCATACCACGCGCAGCCGGTTGAGCGCCGTGCCGCGATTGATGGCATCGCTGCGCCGCCAGGGGATCAGCGCATCGATGACGCCGTGCTGTCCCTTGCGAATACTGAAAGCGCCATCACCGCTGATGAGGAAGTAGTACCCGTCGATGCGGTCCTGGTCCGGTGTGGCCCGGCAGATGACACCGTAAGCGTTCACCTGATGTTCGGAGAGCTGCACGCCGTCCACCTCGATCACAATGTCGTCGTAGTAGGTGCGGTAGAAGCCGCGCACATAGGCGTTGACATCGCCGCGCAGGCGGTAAGCGCCGTCGGCCACGCCCGCCACCACGTTATCGCGTGCGCCGCCGGTCCAGCCCAGCGACTGCTCAAAATTCTCGCGCAGCAGCACCTCGCCGGTGCTGACTTCGGCGCTTGGCTGTGCTCGACAGCCCGCCAGCAGGACGAGTACGAGGACGAGCGCCGTCATCAGTCTACCGTGTCGTCCTGTCATGGTTTGGCCTCCGCCGGACGTGGCGCGCCGCGCCAGCGGCTGGCAATGTGGGCGGCTGTCAACAGGGCCAGCATCACCGGCGGAACCCACCAGTAACGCACATCGTCGTTGTCAGTCGTCAGTCGTACATAGACGATCCCCGCCCAGCACAGCGCGTAAGCGGCCAGCAGCAGAGCGCGCACGTCGCGCCGTTCCAGCGCGAACATAACCTGAACCCACAGCGGCAGCAGCAGCACAAAGTCCCAGCTCCAGGCGTAGGGTGTCACCAGCAGATTGAGCGCCAGGCTCCAGCCGACAGCCCGCCGGGCAGGCAGGCGCTCCCACAGCCAGATGTTAACGGCCAGCGCCAGCGCCGCCAGCAGCC
This sequence comes from uncultured Anaerolineaceae bacterium, assembly GCA_964639225.1. Taxonomy (GTDB): domain Bacteria; phylum Chloroflexota; class Anaerolineae; order Aggregatilineales; family Phototrophicaceae; genus CAZXCK01. The sequence goes on from CAZXCK010000068.1 coordinate 22,083, forward strand.
CCCACAACAGCCAACCCACCGTTCCGGCAGTCGTCAGTCGCAGGAAAAGCGTGGGATGCGCCCAGCTCTGATTGCGTTCCAGGGCGGCGCGGAAGCCTTGCAGCCAGTCGGAGTAGCCCAGCCACAACGGCAGCAGCAGCACAAGCACCCACACGCCGACCATCAGCGCCAGCCGCAGCAGACCGTGCCCGCCCGCGCGCCGCCACATCCACCAGATGATGCCCAGCCCCGGAAGCAGCACGAGCTGCGGTTTGGTCAGGCTAAGCGCCAGCAGCAGACCGGCCAGCACTGGCCAGCGCGGCAGCGACTCCAGGCGGCGCACCGCCAGCAGCAGCAGCACCGCCGTCAGCAGCGAAAACTGGCCCAGAATCAGATGTGAGATCGTCGGCGGGAAGAGCAGCGCCGCCAGCAGCGCGACACTCACCCACAGCGTCCCCGGCTGCGCCCGCTGTATGGATAGTCCCACCAGAGTCAGCACCAGCAGTACATTGAGCAGCAGCCACAGATTGGTCGCCGTGTGGATTTCCAGCCAGCCCAGGGCGAAACCGGCCCCCACTGCGACCGGCATCCACACCGAATTACTGCCGTCAAAGATCTGCTCGATGGCATAGGGACTCATCCCCTGAACCAGCAGATGCGCCGGCCCCCACAGATTGTTGCGAAAATCCCAGCTTGTGAATTCCGCTGACTGCACGAACCATACCGCCGCCGCCAGTAGCGGCAGGACGATGCAGGCGGCCACGATCGCATCACGCCGGGACGAGCCGCGTGTGTCTGGTGGTGCGAGCATATATGCGCTCCCTGTTGAACTGTGCATACACGGCCTATGCTACCATTGAAGGGGCT